>NZ_JBTNDE010000001.1:0-343079 GCF_054511155.1 Arthrobacter glycogeni
CCTACGCGGCGTTGACCCGGCACGCCGATACCGCCCGGGCCGGCGGGGACACCCGGTCCAAGGGTCAGCTGATGGCCGACACCCTGATCGAACGGATCACCGGGACCCCCGAAGGCGTGTCCCGGATCGAACTGCAGGTCATCATCACCGACCGGACCCTGCTCCAAGGCGATAGCGAACCCGCCAGGATCCCCGGCTACGGCATCGTCCCCTCCTCCTGGGCACGGCAGCTCCTGAACCCCGAACCCACCCAGCCCACTGAACCTGCTGAATCCTCTGATCCCACCCAGCCCGCTGAACCTTCTGATCCCACTGATCCCACTGATTCCACTGATCCCTCTGATCCCAGTGGCCACTCTGATTCCTCTGGCCGCTCGGAGTCCACCGGTGTTGGCCGCGAAGCCTTCGACGTGTGGGTGCGCCGCCTCTACACCGCGCCGGGCACCGGGGAGCTGGTCGGCATGGATTCGAAAGCCCGGCTTTTCACCCGGGCGCAACGCCGGTTCATCACCGTCCGGGACGATACCTGCCGCACCCCGTACTGCGACGCGCCGATCCGCCACTACGACCACATCATCCCCTGGCACCGCGGCGGACCCACCTCCATTCCGAATTCGGCGGGGCTCTGCGAGGCATGCAACCACACCAAAGAAAAACCCGGCTGGACAGCACAACCACGCCCCGGACCTGGATCAGCACCCAACTCACGCCCAGGCACAGGGTCTCGGCACACCTTCCGTATCACCACCCCCACCGGCCACACCTACAACTCCACCGCACCACCCCTACCCGGAACAGAGCACAGGGCCCCGCCCCACACCGTCACAGCCGTCACCTGAGGTCTTGGACAGTGGGCTGGACCGCTGAAACAACGCGGTCCACGGCGGCTGTGGTCCGGCAACGCATAGAATCGGGCTATGGCTAGCAGCGAAGATCCGGGACCGCCCACCGCGAGCTACATTCGCGGACGCCTTGTCACTGAGTCGGGGATTGTCGAGGACGGGGTTCTTGCCTACGACGGCGACCGCATTTCCTACGCCGGACCGGCCGCGGGGTTCAGCGCCGGATCCTCACCGGCCGACAGAACCTTTCCCCACGGGAGTGTCCTTATGCCCGGACTAGTCGACACCCACTGCCATGGGGCAAACGGCGGAGATTTCGCCAATGGGGATGTTGCACAGGCCCGGCGCGCAATCGACTTCCTTCATCGCAGTGGAACGACCACCGCCCTCGCCAGCACCATGACGGCGCCACGGTCCGATCTACTCAAAGCCCTATCAGTACTTGCCGGCCTGGCCGAGGAGGGCCTGATTGCTGGTATCCATGCCGAGGGCCCCTTCGTCTCGACAGCGCGCTGTGGTGCTCAAAACCCCGCCTTCATCGTCGATCCCGAACCGGAGTACGTGGCGGAATTGATCGAAGCCGCACAGGGGCGGATGAAGACCATGACCTATGCGCCGGAACTTCCCGGCGCGGATGCCCTCATCGATGCCCTCACCACCCACGGCATCACTCCGTCACTCGGGCACACCGACTGCGATGCCGAAACGGCAGCAGCGTCGCTGGCGCTGGCCCGCGAAGAAATGGAATCGACCGGTTTCGACGGCTACAGCGGCCGCCCGACCGTCACCCATCTGTTCAACGGCATGCCGCCGTTGCATCACCGCTCCCCCGGCCCCGTTGCTGCCTGTCTCCGGATAGCCAAAGCAGGAAACGCCGTCGTCGAGCTCATCGCCGACAACGCCCATGTAGACCCACAGACCGTTCTTACCGTTTTTGCGCTGGTCGGCAGCGACAACATTTCGCTGGTCTCCGACTCCATGGCGGCCACTGGCCTTCCCGACGGCGCGTACCACCTTGGACCATCGGCGGTAACCGTCAGGGATGGCGTTGCAACGCTCGACCGCACCGGCTCCCTGGCCGGTGGCACGGCGGTGCTGCTCGACATCGTCCGTCGGACTGTCGCCGCAGGGGTTTCACTCGACGACGCAGTGGCCTCGGCTACTACCGTTCCGGCGAACGTGCTGGGACTCGCTGACGAATTGGGCAGCCTGCGACTGGGACTTAGAGCGGACGCTCTGGTAGTCACAGCCGACCTTCGCCTTCTCGCCGTTCTCCGTGAAGGCACTTGGCTCGATCCCCTCTAAATTTCTCCCCAGAATCCGCCGAAAGTCCGTTGACCAGATCGGGCCCCTATGTGATGCTTATTTCAGTCTTTGTGTACGTGTTTTAGCATGCTCGCAAGACCGAGTTGCGAGCGTGTAACTTCCGAACGGAACCGAAATAGCCGGGTGCCGCTAGGTTGTTCCCGTGGAGTGACCCCGGGCCCGCACACAGTGTGTGAGCCTGAACATTTCATTATGGAGGAGAAACAAATGGCACAGGGAACAGTGAAGTGGTTCAACGCTGAAAAGGGCTTCGGCTTTATCACCCCGGATGACTCAGACGGTGATGTATTTGTGCATTACTCCGAGATCCAGACCGGCGGGTTCAAAACCCTCGATGAGAACCAGCGTGTTCAGTTCGAAATCGGACAGGGCGCAAAGGGCCCCCAGGCCACTGGGGTCACAGCCCTGTAACAACCAGGCTTTCAGCAACTCAACAAGTGAGGCCCCCGCGTTCAACGTGGGGGCCTCACTTGCTATCCATGGCGTTAACGCCAGGTGCCGATACCGATCACCGGTCCGGCCTCCAACCAAGAACATAACCCGGCGTAGACGTCAAACTTCATGGCCAGCAACACTTCCTCACCCTCGTAGTCAAGACACACCACGACGGCGCCGGGCTGGATCCTGTGCTTCTCCGCTTCAGTAGGCTGCCGCCATTCCCTAAGCTCCAGAGAACTACGCAGGTACCGATGACGGGGGCAAGGGCTCAGGGACACCATCCTCAACCACTCGAGGTGATGGTCCGTATAGCGACAAACCCCCATCTGCCATCCCTCGGGAGGGAAGCAGATGGAGGCGTCAAAAGTGCCAAGCGCTCCACGGAGCTGAAAACGGCGTAGACCTACTGCCAGAATGGCGAGCACCAGCAGCAGGAACACCGCTGCGAGCGTGATGAAGGCTATACCGAGACCGTCCATCACTGATTCTGTCAGCGAGTCTCCGCGGACACAGGGCCGCCGATCTTCGCATTGTCGGCGACGATGACCACCCGATTGCTGTCAACCGAAAAGAATCCTCCGTCAACTGATACCAGCAGACGTTCGCCTGATACGGGTTCGATAGCCATCTCGCCCTCGGCCAGGATGGCTAGCATCGGAGCGTGCCCGGGCAGGATGCCAATTTCGCCATCGCTGGTGCGGGCCCTGACCATGGTCGCCGCGCCAGACCACACGAAGTGGTCTGCCGCAACGATTTCTACTTCGAGTTCTGCCATGAGAATTACTTCCCGGTCTGCTCTTGGATCTTGGCCCACTGGCGCTCGACGTCGTCAAGCCCGCCAATATTGAAGAACGCCTGCTCAGCAATGTGGTCAAGGTCGCCGTTGGCGATGGCGTTGAAGCCCTCGATGGTGTCCTTGATGCTTACTGTCGAACCCTCGACGCCGGTGAATTGCTTCGCCGTGTAGGTGTTCTGTGACAGGAACTGCTGGATGCGGCGTGCCCGGGAGACAACAATCTTGTCTTCTTCAGAGAGCTCGTCGACACCGAGGATGGCAATGATGTCCTGCAGTTCCTTGTTTTTCTGAAGGATCTGCTTGACGCGCACCGCGGTGTTGTAGTGATCCTGACCGATGTACTGCGGGTCAAGGATCCGCGAGGTTGAGGTCAACGGGTCAATGGCCGGGTACAGGCCTCGGGACGCGATTTCACGGGACAACTCGGTGGTTGCATCGAGGTGCGCGAAGGTCGCGGCGGGCGCCGGGTCGGTGTAGTCATCAGCGGGCACGTATACGGCCTGCATCGACGTGATCGAGTGACCCTTGGTCGAGGTGATGCGCTCCTGCAGGAGTCCCATCTCGTCCGCAAGGTTCGGCTGGTAGCCCACTGCCGACGGCATCCGGCCCAGCAGGGTCGACACCTCGGACCCGGCCTGGGTGAAGCGGAATATGTTGTCAACGAACAACAGCACATCTTGCTTCTGGACATCTCTGAAGTACTCAGCCATGGTCAGCGCCGACAGGGCCACCCGGAGGCGCGTTCCTGGTGGCTCATCCATCTGGCCGAATACAAGGGCGGTGTCCTTGAGGACTCCTGCCTCTTCCATCTCAACCCAGAGGTCGTTACCTTCACGGGTACGCTCGCCAACCCCAGCGAACACCGAGGTGCCACCGAAGTTACGGGCAACACGGGTGATCATTTCCTGGATCAGCACCGTCTTGCCGACGCCTGCACCACCGAACAGTCCGATCTTGCCACCCTTGATGTACGGGGTGAGGAGGTCGATGCTCTTGATACCGGTTTCCAGCATCTCGGTGGAACCCTCAAGCTGGGCGAAAGCCGGTGGCTTGCGGTGGATGGGCCACCGTTCGGTGATCTCCAGCGAGGACTCTTCGACGTCGAGCGGCTTGCCCAGGACGTTGAAGATGTGACCCTTGACGACGTCGCCGACGGGTACCGAAATGGCGCTGCCGGTGTCGTGGACAACGGTTCCGCGAACCAGTCCGTCGGTGGCCTGGAGCGAAATAGCACGCACCAGGTTGTCACCGAGGTGCTGCGAGGTCTCGAAGGTGATGGTGTGCGTCTCACCATTGAGTGTGATCTCAGTGGTCAGGGCGTTATAGATGGCGGGAATGGCGTCAGCCGGGAACTCGACGTCAACAACCGGGCCAATGACACGGGCGATTCGACCGGTGCCGCCGGATGCAACTGAGTCACTACCGTGCTCAATAGTCTGGGCAGTCATCTCTCTCACTTCACTAACGTAGATGGCGTGGGGCTAAGTCTAACTAGGGTGGAGCGTGTTCAGAAACCTGGGTGATGTAACCGGCTAGGAGGCGCTGAGCGCGTCCGCACCTGCCACGATCTCCGACAGTTCCTGAGTGATCTCCGCCTGGCGCGCAGTGTTGCGGAGCCGGGTGTATTTCTTGATCAGGTCCGTCGCGTTGTCGCCTGCGGACTTCATCGCCCGCTGACGGGCGGCGAGTTCGCTGGCTGCTGCCTGCAGGAGAGCCGCGAAAATCCGGGACTCGATGTAGCGCGGCAGCAGTGCGTCCAGGACCATTTCCGGTTCTGGCTCATACTCGTACAACGGCAGCAGATCCGACTCGGATACTGCTTCCTCTTCGACGACCTCGAGCGGGAGCAGACGGATGACCGTAGGTTCCTGCAACACCATCGACCGGAAGCGGGTGTAGACAACGTGGATTTCGTCGACGCCGCCGTCATCGAACCCCGTGTTGAATTCGGCGAGCAATGCTTTGCCGATCTCACGCGCAGTTTCGAACTCAGGGGCGTCAGTTCCACCAATCCACACGTTCTCAAACGGACGGTTGCGGAAGTCGAAGTAGGCCTGGGCCTTCCGACCAACAAGGTAGGTCTTGACTTCCTTGCCCTCTTCCCGCAGCAGCTCGATGAGTGACTCGGCCTGCTTCAGAACGCTTGCCGAATACGATCCCGCAAGACCGCGGTCCGAGGTCATGACCAGAACCGCCGACCGGCGGATCTGCTCCGGCTCGGTGGTCAGCGGGTGATCGATCTCCGACTGCGATGCCACTGCTGAGACGGCACGGGTGATCGCATTGGCGTACGGCAGGGACGAGGATACTCGTGCCCTGGCCTTACCAATGCGAGAAGTCGCGATCAGCTCCATCGCCTTGAAAATCTTCCTCATCGACGTGGTCGACGTGATCTTCTGGCGGTAGACCCGGATCTGGGCTCCCATACTTGTCCTTTCCTTCGTAGTCCACCTGGGGATTACGGCTAAGGCTGGGGTGGCACCGGGGTGCCAGAAGCGCCCCGGTGCCGGTTTCCCTAGCGCTTCTGCTTGACGATCTTCTCCTGGTCGACCTCGTCCTCGGAGAGGGCGCTGTACTCTTCGTGCCCTGCGACCAGGCCGTCGTGGCCCTCGCCGAAGAAGCCCTGCTTGAAGTCGGTGATCTGCTTCTTCAGCTCGTCAACGGTGGAGTCTTCAAGGAGGTTGGTCTCCGCCAGGGTAGTCAGCACCGATGACTTGTGGCGCAGGTGTTCGAGGAACTGGCCCTCGAACTTCCTGACGTCTTCAACCGGTACATCGTCCAGGTAGCCGTTGGTACCGGCCCAGATGGACACCACCTGATCCTCAATGGGGAATGGCGCGTACTGACCCTGCTTGAGCAGTTCCATCAGGCGTGCCCCACGGGTGAGCTGCTGGCGTGACGCGGCATCCAGGTCGGACGCGAACATCGCGAAGGCCTGCATGTCGCGGTACTGCGCAAGGTCCAGCTTCAACGTACCGGAAACCTTTTTCATGGCCTTGACCTGTGCCGAACCGCCAACGCGGGACACCGAGACACCGACGTCCACTGCTGGACGCTGGTTGGCGTTGAAGAGGTCCGACTGCAGGAAGATCTGCCCGTCGGTGATCGAGATGACGTTGGTCGGAATGAAGGCCGAGACGTCGTTGGCCTTGGTCTCGACGATCGGCAGACCGGTCATCGAACCCGCACCGAGCTCGTCGGAGAGCTTTGCGCAACGCTCGAGCAGACGGGAGTGCAGGTAGAACACGTCGCCCGGGTAGGCTTCGCGTCCTGGCGGGCGGCGCAGCAGCAGTGAAACTGCGCGGTACGCCTCGGCCTGCTTGGAGAGATCATCGAAGATGACCAGAACGTGCTTACCAGCGTACATCCAGTGCTGGCCAATAGCCGAGCCCGCGTAGGGGGCCAGGTACTTGAACCCTGAGGGGTCGGACGCTGGTGACGCCACAATTGTGGTGTACTCCAGCGCGCCCTTGTCCTCAAGGGTCTGGCGAACAGCAGCGATCGTTGAAGCCTTCTGGCCGATAGCAACGTAGATGCAGCGAACCTGCTTCTTCACGTCGCCGGATTCCCAGTTGGCCTTCTGGTTGATGATGGTATCGACGGCGATAGCAGTCTTGCCGGTCTGGCGGTCACCAATGATCAGCTGGCGCTGGCCACGGCCGATCGGAATCATTGCGTCGATGGCCTTGAGGCCGGTCTGCATTGGCTCGTGGACTGACTTGCGCTCGGTGACACCGGGAGCCTGAAGCTCCAATGCACGCCGCCCTTCAGCCTTGATCTCGCCCAGCTCGTCGATGGGCTGGCCCAGTGGATCAACCACACGGCCAAGGAAGGCGTCGCCCACGGGTACGGAGAGGATTTCTCCGGTGCGGTGAACTTCCTGGCCTTCTTCGATGCCGGTGAAGTCACCGAGGATGACGACGCCGATTTCGCGGGTGTCGAGGTTCTGGGCGAGGCCCAGGGTGCCATCTTCGAAACGCAGCAATTCATTGGCCATCACCGAGGGCAGACCCTCAACCTTGGCGATGCCATCGCTGGCAGTACTTACGCGGCCCACTTCAACGCGCTCTGCGTTGCCGGGTTCGTAGGATGCCGCAAACTCGTTCAACGCATTACGGACGTCTTCGGCGTTGATGGTCAATTCGGCCATCTGCAGTCCCTGCTCTCCTGTGTTGTGATCGCCACTACTTCGCGGCAACCGGTGTGTGATTGAAGTCTGTTGTATGTCTAGGATAGGGCGGCGGACCGTCCTACACCGCAAGCTTTCGCCGCAGTTCAGACAGCCTGGCAATGACAGTGGAATCGACCACTTCGTCGCCAACCTGAACGCGGACCCCGCCGATCAGCGACGGCTCCACGGTGACATTGGTCCTGAGCTCGCGTCCAAACAGAGAGTTCAGGCCCTGCTGCAACCGCAGGAACTGCTCATCAGTCAGCGGACGGGTAACGCTGACGTTCGCAATCCAACGATCGTGCCGCTTGGCGACGAGTTCAACGAACCGCTTCACCAAGTGGGTGGGCTTGATACCGCGGGGTGCCTGCACTGCCTGGCGCACCAACAGCCGTGCCTCGGCTCCGGCGTTCGGCACCAGTTTCAACGCCAGGTTCACCCTGGCATCGTCACTAGCCTGCCGTTCGGACAGAGCACGCTGCAACTCATGGCTTGATTCGACGGTCCTGATGAAGTCAAAGAGATCGTTTTCGAGACCCTCAAGACTTTCGGCTCCGTAGCCCCGGTTCTCTGCCACCGCAATCGCTGCAGTGGCGCCGAGGGTTTCCAGCGCGTCTCCAAGGTCGCGGGCCGCGGCCCACCGCATGGAGACCAGTTCCCTGACCACCGACGCGGTCTGTTCCGATACCTTGCCGGCTACCAGAGTCGAAACCAGAGCGGCTTTGTCCCTGCCTTCGCGGGATGGGTCGGTCAGTGCGCGGCGGAGTCCGGCGTTGCTGTCCAGCATGTCGAGGACTCCGAAGAGTTCCTCGGCAAGGGTCAGCGGTGCGCCGGGCAGACGGGTTTCGAGATCTTTGAGTGCTGTTACCAGGGACTGGCTGGATACACCTGCCATTACTTCGATGCACCTGCGCTCTGAGTTTCGAGGTCGGCCAGGAATCGGTCAACCACTCGTGCGGACCGCTGATCGTCGGACAGTGACTCTCCGACAATGCGGCTGGCGAGGTCGGTAGCCAGCGTGCCAACTTCGGCGCGGAGCGAGACGACAGCTGCCTGACGTTCTGCTTCAATCTGGACGTGGGCCTGCTCAGTGATGCGAGCTGACTCTGCTCCAGCCTTTTCCTTTAGTTCCGCGAGGATTTGCGCACCTTCGGCGCGTGCTTCCTCCCGGATGCGGTTGGCTTCGGTGCGAGCATCGACCAATTGCTGCTTGTACTCGTCAAGCGCTGCATTCGCTTCGGCCTGTGCTGCTTCGGCCTTGGCGATGCCGCCTTCGATGGCTTCGGTGCGCTCAGCAAACGTCTTTTCGAACGCCGGCATCACGAACTTTTTGACGATGAACATCAGCACCGCGAAGCCCACCAAGGTAACGAGCAGTTCCCACAGGTTCGGGACAAGCGGACTTGAGCCCTCTTCTGCGGCCATAATCGCTGCGTTAAGCATGTTTCACCCGTCTTTCTTTAGCTTGTCTATGGACCGTCTCGGACGCGTAACTACGCGCCGATAACGAACGCGAAGACCAGGCCGAGGATGGCGAGTGCTTCAGTCAGTGCCAGTCCGAGGAAGGCGATGGGCTGGAGTACCCGCTGGGCTTCCGGCTGGCGCGCTACACCGTTGATGTATGCGGCGAAGACGAGTCCCACACCGATACCACCGCCGATTGCGGAGAGACCGTATCCAACGAGGTTGAGGCTACCCTGTACTTCCATTGTGTTCCTTTCAAGATGCCGCTTGCTGCGACAGGTTGTTTGGGATCATCCCCGACGGGGAAGTCTGTATTTGTTTGTCGTGAAATTAGTGTGCGTCGGCGTGGAGTGCGCCTTCGATGTAGATGGCCGCCAGCAGTGTGAACACATACGCCTGAAGGAGCATGATCAGAACCTCGAGCATGTACATCGCTACTGCTCCTACCAGGACCAGCACGCTGGTTCCCTGCAGCAGGATGTTGCCGGTCATTACCATGTACTCGATGGCCGAACCGGCCAGCGTCACGATGAGGTGGCCTGCGAGCATAGTGGCGAACAGTCGGAGGGAGTGAGTGACCGGACGGACGAGGAAGTTCGAAATAATCTCGATCGGGACCACGATCGGCAGGATGTACCAGGGCACCCCAGACGGGACAACAGCCAGTTTGAAGTAGCGAAGCCCATGCTTTTTGATACCAATGCCGACCCAGAGCACGTAAAAAATCGCGGCAATGGCATATGCACTACCTGGGTGGGAGAAACTCGGCAGCTGCAAACCCGGAATCGCACCGAAAATGTTGTTTACCAGGACGAAGAAAAATGCCGTGAAAAGCCACGGCACGTACTTCATGAAGTCCTTGCCACCGATAATGTCCTTACCGATCGAGTTCCGGACAAATCCGTAAGCGGACTCCCCCAGAAACTGCATCTTGCCAGGGACCATCTTCCCCTTGCGGGAGGCAATGACGAAGAAGACGGCAATAAAGATGACTGACAGGATGAGCATCAGCATCTGCTTGCCGAAGCCACCTTCGAACCAGACGCCGTATTCACCGCCCCACGGGAGAATATCCCGATAGTGGGTGTCGTCAATAGTGGGGGCTACGAAACCCTCATCCGTTGTAGTGGCCGGGAGCGCAAGCGCGATCAACGCGTTTCCTCTCTGCAGTGTCCATCATTGGGCAAATTCTGATCGGGCATGGGATTACTGCTCCGACTCATTAAGTTTTTCGACGATCACAAGGGTTTCTCCCCAGCTTTCCCGCCGCTGTCCCGCGGCGTCGAACCGGGATCAGCTGTACTTGAGCGGGTGAGGTTATGCATGTGGGAGAGGTAAAAACCCCCGGCTGCACCCAAGAGACCTCCAGCGAGCACTATCCATTGTGTCCCCAGGAGGTTGTCCAGCCCCCAGCCTATCAAACTCCAGACAACGATCCCGCCAATAATGTAGCTGAAGACTGCCAACCCGGCGTTATAACCACCCTCCCCATACCTGCCCCGGTCGTCGCTGCCAGCAGCAGTCGCGGAAGGGGCCTGATGGGGTTCATGTGGGTGGGGTTCAGCCATGGTGATCCTCATTTCCTGGGACCGGCTTGGCCGGCTCCGGGTCGTTGTAGAGCTGGTGCCGGGCTTTGGAGAAAACATACAACTCCACCGTCTGCCAGAGAATTACCGTTCCGACGGCCCCGGCAAAGAACCAGTTCGGATCGAGCCAGGGTGGGGTGCCAAGGACAAACAGAACCACAGCGAACCCAACGACCTTGATCGCGTACGTCACGGCGAAGAGCCCGATGGCCCCCGAGGGGTTGTTGCGCCCCGCGAAATGGCCAACGGCCAGGCTGATCCCAAAGAACGCGACCACCACCAGATACCCGAAAAGTGCGCTCAGCGCATCGGCCGGACCGGAAACCAGCAGGGCGACGATCGCTGCCACCGCAATGAGAGCGCCGGTGACCGCCATGCACATCTTCAGGATTCCCAGCCACAGAGACCCCGATGGGTCTGCGGCAGGGTGGGCGTTGCTGCCGGGGGCACCGACGCCCCGGGGGTCAGGTGTACTCATAGGGAATCCGTTCGTAGATTCGATGTGAGGGAAGTCCCCGGCTCAGCCCCGGAACGATAACCGCGGACTGCCGTCCAATTCTACCGTACAGAGAATTTGCCCTCGGACCCCTGGGAAACACTGGCGTCCGTTCAGCGCGTCTGTTTGGCCTTCAACCGGCCGGCCAGGAGACGCGGAGAGTAGAGGTAGAGCGCCACCGCCGCTGCCGCGAGCAGCGAAAAGGCCACCGCGACGAGCGGCGGGGCAGTCGCAGCAACAAAACCGGCAGCACCGGTCAGCACGGAGGCGCCTGTGACCACCAGTGCCGACTGAACATGTGTTAACCCGATGTCAGTCAAACGCTGGTAAACGTGTTCCCGATGGGAGGCATACCACCGGTCGCCGGCCCTGACCCGACGAAGGAAGGTAGTGAACGTGTCGGCGAGGTAGATCAAAACGGGCGAAAGTAGATATTCGAGGTACACACCGGCCAGCAGGCCGGCGACGGCGATAGCTGCAATCGAGGCACCAAGAAGGTAGCTGCCGACGTCGCCGAGGAAAACGAACCCACGGCCCAGATTCCAGGGCAGGAAACCGGCGAAGGCGGCCGCCACGACGAGCCCGGCCACAGTCAGCCACGGCTGGGTACTGAGTACCCCGGCTGCCGCATAGAAGATGCCGACAGCTACTCCGTGCAGGCCGGAGATGCCGTTGATTCCGTCCATGAAGTTTGCTGCGTTGATGTAGGCAGCAACCGCCAGCGCGCCCACCGGAACCCACCAGAAGCTTTGCCCAATGGTCCAGGCCAGTGCTGCGGTTCCCACCGCCCCAATGGCCAGTTGCAGAAGTGCACGCACCTGGATCGAAATCCCCCGGTAGTCTTCGATCCAGCCGAGTAGTGCGGCGGCTGACAGCATCGTGAGGATGATCAGGATCAGCGAGCGATCCACTGCCACGAGGCCGGTGGCCAAAGAGAGCACCAGTCCCCCGGTAATCCCCATCGCGACGGTGATACCGACGCCGCGGATCACGACGGCGGTGTGTGAGGAGCGCTCATTAGGAACGTCCAGCACGCCAAGCCGGGCCAGCAGCGGCTTGAGGGCAAACGGCAGGACTCCGCTCAGCGCCAACGCCACACCAACCACCAGGGCCAGCCGCAGGTCAATCACTGGCAATGCCGCCCTTGCGCTTCCAGTCGATCAGGTTGAGCTGGCACGGGTCCAGAGCGGACACGGAGGTGTGCGAGATCTTTGGATGCAGGGGCCGGGCGCCATCCTCGCCGAAGCCGACCAGGTCCTCGTGCATCTTCTCCCCCGGCCGAAGACCGGTGAAAACCACTTCAATGTCCTTGCCTGACATAGCGATCATCCGCCGGGCGACGTCGAGAATCTTGACTGCCTCGCCCATGTCCAGGATGAGGACCTCGCCCGGGCGGCCAATGGCCCCGGCCTGGATTACCAGCTGGCAGGCTTCCGGGATGGTCATAAAGAAGCGGGTGACCTCGGGATCAGTCACGGTAATGGGCCCGCCGACCCGGATCTGTTCGGTGAAAAGCGGCAACATTGAGCCTCGGCTGCCAATCACGTTCCCAAACCGAACCGATACGTAGCTCCTGGCGGTTTGAGTAGCCTGCCAGGCCGTGAGTTTCTCTGCGACCCGCTTGGAATGACCGAGGACGCTGGTGGGCTTCGCTGCCTTGTCGGTCGAAATGTTCACGAAGTGCTCAACCCCTGCAGCCTTGGCCGCGTTGAGCACATTCTGGGTGCCGAGGACGTTGGTCTTCCAGGCCTCTTCAGGGTACTGCTCCAGGAGCGATACATGTTTGAGAGCAGCGGCATGGAAGACCACCTCCGGCGTACGCTCCGCAAAGATGCCAAGCAGGGTCTCGGCGTCACGGATGTCGGCAAGCACCGTGTCCTTGCCGGTCAGCAGACCGCGGCCCGTCATCGACAGCTGGGTGGTTTGCAGCCCGGTTTCGTCGCGATCCAGCATGATCAGCTCGGCTGGGTTGAACTGCGCCAGTTGGCGGCACAGTTCGGACCCGATGGACCCGCCAGCCCCCGTCACGAGGACCTTCCTCCCAGTGATGTACCCGGCCACCTCATCGGCGTGGATGTCTACCGGTCGACGGCCAATCAGGTCCTCGACGGCAACTTCGCGGAAATCGGAGAACCCGGCGCCGGAACCTCCCGTGGCGAGCATGTCGCGTAGCGGTGGGAGCACCAGGACCCGGATATTCATCCCAGCCACCAGGTCCGAGACCTTGCGGACCTGGGCGGCCTCGACGTCGGCGAAGGCAATGACGAGCACGTACGCGCGGGTGCGGGCGATGATGCTCGGAAGATCTTCGAGGCGGCCCAGCACGGGAACAGTTGCCAGGCGCAGGTGTTTCTTGGCCGGATCGTCGTCGATCAACCCGACAGGGAAGTACGGGGATTCGCGGTCCTGGATCATCCGCCCCACCAGGGAACTGCCGAGGAAACCGGCGCCGTAAATCAGCGTGCGCTGAGCGTCCTCCCCCGGTTTGGCTTTACTCTCCACGAACATGCGCTTGAGGTACCGGGTGGATGCCATGAACATACAGGCGAAAGGGAAAGCGATGATGGCGATGCTGCGCGGAATCTCGATGATGGAGAAAAACACAACGCTCACCAGCAGCAGGATGACGGAAACGATGACGGTCACGATGACCAGTAGCTTCGCCTCATGGAAACTGCCGAAACTATAGCGTCCGCGGTAGAGCGCGAAGCTCAGACCGACCGCCAGCTGCGCGGCGAGGGCCACTGCGCAGAACGCCACGACGCCGGCCATGTTGATCTGGTTGATCAGCAATTCGTACCGGAGCACCAGTGCCAGAAGAATTGCGACAACCCAGGCCACCGAGTCGAAAATGAACTGCGACCACAGCCACAGTGCTGGCTTCTCCGAACGGGTCGTGGTGCTGTCTCCGGACCCGTCCCGGGCTGGATCCACGCGGTCAGCGGGTTTCATGGTTCCTAACAACGGGTCGACGATGATGGCAGACGTGCTGTTCGAGTCCGCACGGCCAACTCTCAGCTCGTGCTGGTGTAATAGACTTTCTCTACCCGAGAATACTAACCGCACTACCCGGCCCCGACCGCTTTCAAGGCGTGTGGTGAGTGGACCGGAAAGGACTGACTTGCAGGATACCGTGGCCGTTGCGGCAGTAACATTTGACCGCCCCGACGACCTCCGTACCCTCTTGCTGGCACTGTCCCAGCAGAGTGTCCCCCTCACATCGGTTGCGCTGGTAGATTCCGGAACGCAGAGTGTTGACGCAATCGCCACTGAGTCCGCTGCGCCCGTCAATTACATCCGCTCCCTGAGCAACCTCGGTGGCGCAGGCGGTTTCTCGCTAGCAATACTTTCGGCCATGGCGAGCGGTGCCGAGTGGGTCTGGATCATGGACGATGACGCCCATCCCGAGGACCCCGAGGCGCTCGCCACGCTGATGGCTGCCGCGAAAACCGAGGGCCTCGACGTCGTCGTCCCGCTGATTGTGGCGCCGGGCGAACCGACCAGGCTGTCATTCCCTTTCCGGGTCGGCGGTCGTTCGGTCCATGACCGGGCAGAAGTGGAGAAGCTGGGGATCATCCCCGGCGTCGGCCAATTCTTCAACGGCGCACTGATCCGCACTGAGGTGTTTTTTCGGGTCGGTCTTCCTGACCTGCGGCTGTTCATCCGCGGGGACGAGACCGACTTCATGCTGCGCCTGCGCCGGGCCGGGATCCCGTTCGGCACGGTCACGACCGTTGCGCTCAGTCATCCTCCCGGCTGGGCCGAAACACAGCAGGTCCTTGGTGACCGGCTGCACGTGCTGGTCCCCGAGACGGCGTTCAAACGGTTCTACTACTACCGCAACCGCGGATACCTCACCCGCCGGTATGGGCGCGTGAAATCCCTCGTTGCGGACGGCGTGGGCTACCCGCTGTACTTCCTCAAGCGCCGCGACCCGCGCGGGCTCGCCGAATGGTTTGCCGCGTACTCCACTGGAGTACGCGCGCGCGGCTTCGGACCGCCGTCGGACCGGGGTTTTTGACATGTCTGCAGCCGACGTGACCTTGGTGGTGACAACGTTCAATCGTGCCAGGTATCTGCGCGTCCTGTTGCAGACGATCTCGCGGCTGGACCCGGCGCCCCGCGGCGTCATCGTGGTGAACAACGCAAGCACCGACGACACTGATGAAGTCATCGCCGCCGCCAATCTCCCGGTTCCGCTGATCCACCACCGGCTGCAGAAAAACGTTGGCGGGTCCGGCGGATTCTCCGTGGGTGCTGACCGCGCTCTCGCCGAAGGAGCGGAATGGCTGTGGCTGATGGACGACGACGTCGAGGTGCTACCCAACGCGCTTGCGGCGTTCCAGCCCTGGATGGATACCTACCGGTGCCTTCATGGCCGCCGCTACGACCACGCGGGCAAGCCGTTCTTCTGGCAGCACCGCTTCAACGCCTTCCTGGGCGTCCACTTCCCGGTTCGGGGGAACGTCTTCCGTCACCGTCCGGTATTCCACACCAACGTTGGCTGTTTCGAAGGAATGCTGGTGCATGCCGATGTGGTGCGCCTCGTGGGTCTGCCCGACCCCCGCTTCTTCCTCAATGGTGACGACACCACGTACGGCTGGCTGATCGCGCAGTCCGAACCCGTCGCCTACATCAATCAGTACGTGCTGAAAAAGGCCCGGGAGCAGAAACAGATCGACCTCGGCGTCCGCCACCTCAATGACTCAAACGACCTTGGCCGCTACTGCGGCATGCGCAACCGGGGACACCTGGCCCGCTATCTGGTAGTCAACGGCCAGTTCAATCGTTGGGGATTCGGACTGGGAACTTTGCTCACCGCGGCAAAGGAGGTCCTGCGCCTGGTGGCAGTTGAACACTCCCTCTCCGGGCTGGCCCCACTCTGGCGTGGCTGGCGGGAATCGCGCGGCATCCTGAGGGATCCCGAGTGGCAGCCGATGCCGCGGCTGGATTCCGATCGGTCCGAAAGTCTGAAGGGAACCCACTGACGATGTCCTGGCTGATCCTGGGTGCCACCGGCTTCGTCGGTTCAGCGGTACTGCGGGCCGCCGAGGCGGCGGGCCTCAACGTCACTGCCCTCCCGGCGCCCCGACTCACCACCGACGCCACAACGGTCGCCGACATTGCGCGTGAAGCCGCCGCCCACCCCGCCCTGGCCGGTCTCACCACCGCACTGGCTGGCGCGTCGGTGGTGGTCAACGCTGCTGGCCTTGCCGTTCCCCGAAGCGGCGACACGGCGGCCCTGCGGGGTGCCAACGCACTGCTACCCGCCCTCCTGGCCCAGGCCTGCGCTGCGGCAGGGGTCGGGCGCCTGATTCAGCTGAGCAGCGCCGCCGTTCAGGGCCAGCGCGATGTGCTCGACGAAACCCTGGATGTTTCCCCCTTCTCGGCCTACTCCCGGAGCAAGGCGCTGGGCGAACAGGCCCTCCAGGTTGCACCGCCCGGCCCCTCCACTGTGGTGGTTCGGGCCACCTCGGTGCAGGGCATCGACCGTCCGACGACGACGGTGCTTGCCAGACTGGCCGCCTCTCCGCTGGCTTCGGTCGCAGCTCCCGGCACAGCCGCAACGCCGGTGACGTCAGTCCAATCGCTGGCCGATTTTGTCGTCACGGTGGGCACTTTCGATGGGCCCGTCCCGGGTGTGGTGCTGCAGCCATCCGAGGGGATGACCGTCCGATCCGTTCTCGAGGCCGCGGGTGGTACCCCCATCGTGTTGCCGCGGCTGCTGTGCCGTGGGTTACTGCGGGCCGGTTACGCCGTGTCGGCGTTGGCCGGGGAGCGCCTGCACGGCAGCCTGCGCCGGGTGGAACTGATGTGGTTCGGGCAGGCGCAGGAGCCGGGCTGGGCCGAGGCACAGGGAATCCGGGTCGAGCAAAGGGTCAGCGCGGTGCTGGAGAGTGCTGCGTCCCGGCGTCGTCGGGGTCGGGCTGGGCGTCAGGCGACCCGGTAGCATTTTCGGCATCATCATCGGCTGGGCCTCTTAACCCCGGAACAACCTCCCGCAGCTGGTCAAGAGTAATGCTGCCCGCACGGACCAGGGTAAGCTCCTGTCCGGTCGCGTCGACGATGGTCGACGCGGTGGCACTGCGTGGCCCGCCGTCCAGGTAGACCTCCACCGCGTCGGCGAGCTGCTTGAACGCTTCCGCTCCAGTGGTTGCCGCTGACGCGCCAGTGCGGTTGGCGGAGGAGACTGCCAGCGGGCCGGTAAGGATCAGCAGGTCAAGGGCCAACCGATCGTCGGGTACGCGCAGCGCCACGGTGCCGAGGGTGTCGCCGAGGTCCCAGGTCAGTGAAGGCTGTGCCCGGAAGATCAAGGTCAGCCCGCCGGGCCAGAACGCCTCGGCCAGCTTCCTGGCATCGGGGTGAACCTCGGCTGCCAGTCCATCCATCGTCTGGATCCGGGGAATCAGCACCGGCGGGGGCATACTCCGGCCCCGCCCTTTCGAAGCCAGCAGCGTAGCAACAGCCTGGGGTGAGAAGGCGTCGGCGGCGATGCCGTAGACCGTGTCGGTGGGAATCACCACGCACTGGTGGGCGGCCAGGGCGCGTTGGGCATGCGCCAATCCGTCGCTGCGCCGGGCCGGGTCTGAGCAGTCGTAGCTGGTGGTCACAGGATTATTCTTTCACTGGTGCGTCAGGATTGGCACGTTGGCTGCGCAGGGCCGAGGTGGAGCGGTCACGACCGGTGAGGTCCTGGTGGGTCCGCACTGTTGACCACCGAGGGTCGGACCCCATCAGGGCCGCCATCGCCGGGGCCTGCACCTCGGCGTGTTCCAGTACAAAGTACCCGCCGGCAACAAGCAGCCGGGCGGCACTGAGCATGGCGGCGACCGGCAGTTCGAGCCCGTCCTCGCCCCCACCATACAGGGCAATCTTTGGGTCGTGATCGGCCACTTCGGGTTCGCGGGGTACGGCCGCCGAGGGGATATAGGGCGGGTTGGACACGACGACGTCGAACGTCCCGTCCTCGTCCCCCAACGCGTCCCGCAGGTCTCCCAGGATGAGCGTCACCCCCCGGCCGGCAAGGTTGCGTTCGGCCCACGCGTGAGCCAACGGGCTGTACTCCACCGCGTACACGTCGGCCGACGGCACCTCGTCGGCGATGGCGGCGGCAATCGCGCCGCTTCCCGTTCCCAGGTCAACCACCCTGGGCCGGGCCACTGTCAGCGCGTGATCGATCGCGAGCTGCGCCACGGACTCCGTTTCGGGCCGCGGAATGAACGCACCGGGCCCCACCTCTAGCGCCACCCGCCGGAAGTGGGCGATGCCGGTGATGTGCTGCAGCGGGATCCTGCGGCACCGCTCCGCCACCAGATCGAAATAGCCGTCCGGGGGTGCGGCCCCAATCAGGGAGAGAGTCTTGACGCGGCCCACCGCTTCCCCGAGCAGATGGGCGGCGAGGAGGTGGGCGTCGACGCCGGGGCTGGGCACACCGGCGTCAGTTAGTAAGGCAGTGGCCCGCCGCAGGGCGTCCTCAAGGGACTCGGCCGGGTCCTGGCTGTCGGGCGCCGTTACGTCAGAGTTCACCGTGTGCTCGTTCAGTCGTCCTCGCCGATCGCATCCAACCGGGACTGCTCATCCATTTCGATGCCCGCCTGGACCACCGCTTCGAGGTCGCCGTTCATCACTGCGTCAAGGTTGTAGGCCTTGTAGCCGGTGCGGTGATCGGCGACGCGGTTTTCGGGGTAATTATAGGTACGGATGCGCTCGGAGCGGTCCATGGTACGGATCTGCGACTTGCGGATATCGGAGTTCGCTGCGTCGATCAGTGCCTGTTGGTGGGCGAGGATACGGGATCGGAGCACCCGCATGCCCGCTTCGCGGTTCTGCAGCTGCGACTTTTCGTTCTGCATGGCCACCACAATGCCGGTCGGGAGGTGGGTGATCCGCACCGCGGAGTCGGTGGTGTTCACTGACTGGCCGCCGGGGCCTGAGGAGCGGTAGACGTCGATCTTGAGATCGTTCTGGCTGATCTCCACTTCCTCGGGTTCGTCGACCTCTGGAAGGATGAGAACCCCAGCCGCTGACGTGTGGATCCTGCCCTGCGATTCGGTGACCGGGACCCGCTGGACCCGGTGCACACCTCCCTCGAACTTGAGACGGGCGTAGACACCCTCCCCCGGCTCGTTGGAGGAGCTTTTGATCGCCATCTGGACGTCCTTGTACCCGCCGAGGTCTGACTCGTTGGCCGAGATGATCTCGGTCTTCCAGCCGCGCGACTCTGCGTAACGGGTGTACATGCGCAACAGGTCCCCGGCGAACAGCGCTGCCTCATCGCCGCCTTCGCCGCCCTTGACCTCAATGATGACGTCGCGGCTATCGTTGGGGTCGCGCGGGATCAGCAGCCGGCGTAGCCGTTCCTGGGCGGTGGCGAGCTGTTCCTCCAGCACCGGGACTTCGGCGGCGAACTCGGGGTCATCAGCCATTTCCTGAGCTGCTTCCAGGTCGTCCTTGAGCGCTTCCCACTTGGTGTGCGCGTCGACAATACCGCTCAACTCGGCGTACCTGCGGCCGAGCTTGCGGGCCAGCACCTGATCGGAGTGCACTGCCGGGTCGGAGAGCCGTAGCTGCAGCTCGGCGTGCTCGTCGAGCAGGTTCTGGATCGACTCAAACATCAGAGAAATACCTCTTTCACACGAATTCCATTCAACAGATATGACCGATATTGGGTGGTTTGCCCGTCATTTCTGTTGACTCGATGGGTTAAGCACAGCCGCCCACGCACCGTCCGGCGGACCGGTAGGGCGTGGGCGGCGGGTGGTTTGCTAGTCGTCGTCGTTCTTGGAACCCAGCGTGGTCTTCTGCACCTGCATCAGGAACTCGACGTTTGACTGGGTTTCCCGGATCTTGTTGGTGAGCAGCTCAAGGGACTGCTGTTCGCCCAGTCCGGAAAGGACCCGGCGCAGCTTCCACATGATCTTGACCTCGTCCGGGGAGAGCAGCTTCTCTTCGCGACGGGTACCTGACGCGTTGACGTCCACCGCTGGGAAGATCCGCTTGTCAGCGAGGTTCCGGGACAGGCGGAGCTCCATGTTGCCGGTGCCCTTGAACTCCTCGAAGATGACCTCGTCCATTTTGGATCCGGTCTCGACGAGTGCGGTGGCGAGAATGGTGAGCGAGCCACCGTTCTCGATGTTGCGTGCTGCACCGAAGAAGCGCTTCGGCGGGTAGAGCGCTGCCGAGTCAACACCACCGGAAAGGATACGTCCCGAGGCCGGCGCCGCCAGGTTGTAGGCACGGCCCAGGCGGGTCATCGAATCGAGGAGCACCACCACGTCCATTCCCATCTCGACGAGGCGCTTGGCGCGTTCGATCGAGAGTTCGGCGACAGTGGTGTGGTCATCGGCCGGACGGTCGAAGGTGGAGGCAATGACCTCACCCTTGACCGTGCGCTGCATGTCGGTGACTTCCTCGGGGCGTTCGTCGACCAGCACCATCATGAGGTGGACCTCAGGATTGTTGATGGTGATCGCGTTGGCGATGGCCTGCAGGATGAGCGTCTTGCCAGCCTTCGGCGGGGAGACGATCAGGCCACGCTGGCCCTTGCCGATGGGCGCCACCAGGTCGATAACGCGGGGGCCGATCTTCTTGGCCTCGGTTTCGAGGCGCAGGCGCTCGGTTGGGTACAGCGGAACCAGCTTGGCGAACTCCACCCGGTCCTTGAGTTCCTCGGCTGGCTTGCCATTGACCGAGGTCACGCGGATCAGCGCGTTGAACTTTTGGCGGGTGTTGTTCTGGTTCTCCCCGTCGCGGGGAGCGCGGATGGCACCCACCACTGCGTCGCCCTTACGCAGATTATGCTTCTTGACCTGTGCCAGGGAAACGTAGACGTCGTTGGGGCCGGGCAGGTAGCCGGAGGTCCTGACGAACGCATAGTTTTCGAGGACGTCCAGGATGCCCGCGACCGGCAGCAGAACGTCGTCCTCGGTGACCTCGACGTCATCGACCTCAGGGTTCTGGCTACGGTTACGCCGACGGTCGTTGCGGTCGTTGCGGTCACGGAACCGGCTGCCGCGGTCGTTCCCGTTGCTGCGGTCATTGCCACGATCATTCCCGCGGTCGTTTCCACGATCATTCCCGCGGTCATTCCCGTTGGTACTGCCGTTGTCATCGCGGGAGTTGCGGTTACGGCGGTTGCGGTTGCGTCCGCGGCTGTCATCGTCCCGGTTGTCGTTATTCCGGTTCTCGGTGTTCTCGCTCCGGCTGTTCTCGGTCCGGTTCTCGTTGCGACCGCGACCGCCGCGATCGTTACGACTGTTCGACTCATTCTGCTCGGAGGACTCAGTGGTTGAATCTCCCGCTCCTTGGTTGGCTCGATCGCCGCCGCGTGAGGAATCGTCAGACGAGACCGCCTCCGGGGATTCGTTCGCTGCGGCGTCGGAGCGTTCTTCGCCACGACGGCCACGTCGGTTTTCTCGGGGTGCGCGGCCACGGGACCGCTCGCTGCTGTTTTCACGACCGCCGTTGTCCCGACTGTCGTTGTCCCGACTGTCCTTGCCTGGGCTGTCATTGTCCCGGGACTCGTCGCCAGTGGGGGCGTCAGTCGACTCCGACTGCGTGTCAGCAGCGGGCAGGCTCACGACGCCGTCGGAGCCGGCGCGCCGGTTCCGGTTCCGGGTGCGCGATGGACGTTCGGTCTGCTCCGGTGCAGTGTCCTCGCTGCCCTGCGGAGTCTCAGCATCGCTGCTTGCTGGGCGGCCTGATGACCGGCGCGATGACCGGGTGGAACCGTTCGACTGGCCGGAGTCCGCCGGGGCAGCTCCGTTTCCCTCGGCCGGTGCGGCGTCTTTGGGGCGGTCGGCAACCGCTGAACCACGCTGATGATCGGAGATGGCTGAGACCAGGTCGCCTTTGCGCATTCTGGATCCGCCGGTGATACCAAGCTGTCCGGCAAGAGCCTGGAGCTGGGCTAGCTTCAGTCCGGCAAGGCCGGAGCTTTTGGAAGCGGGAGCGTCGGCTGCGCCGGCGTTTGATGTATCCACACCTGATAACAGGTCAGTGGTTTCAGTCACGAAGGATCCTTCCCCCTCGTCGGGCGGTCCAACTCTGATGTGGACCGCGTTTGGTTAGCCCCTCCGCCGTAGACGAACTGGGCGGATAGGGTTCGGTCCTGCCGGAAGAGTCCGGCCTGGCCGTGTGTGCTAGGAACCTTCGGAAGTAAGCAGACTTCGGTTTATCTTCAAACCGCTGGTGCTTTTTAGTTCTGGGAGGTTACACCGGAGGTGACGCGACTGCTGAAAACCGTGCAGCTTTGCGGCGGTCCAAAAGGAAATGACGGCCAAATCAGCAGGTTACGGTTCATTCCGTTGGTGCACCACCAGTTTAGCACCCTCAAAGGTCCCGTCTACCCGATGAACACGCCGGCGACGCAGCACTTCGCGCGGTAGCGAAGGGGGTCATCGGCTTCCGATCCTCACCGGTCGGTGGATTCATCGAGCACGGTCCTCACTTTCGGGAGTGCAATCTTCACCCGATCAGCAAGGCTTAGACCATCCTCGACCTCCAGCCACTCCAACATCTGGCTCCGGAAGAGAGCAAACCCTATCGATGACAACACCGCGGAGGCAGTCGTCTCAAATCCCCGTGAGACCAGCGCCGCTGCTATCTCCTTTTGCCAGCGGGCCTGCTTGGCCAATTCCCTTCCGGTCAAGGACAGCTCTGAATCAATGATCTGCTGTCGACGCCGCAACGAAACCCGCGCCGGCTCTACCGTCTGAGCCAAACTCACCAGCACCTGATCCATCAGCGTCCCGGCTGACACCGGCCCCGTGGAAGCCGCAATGGTATCGAGCATCAAGGGTAGGAGCTCGTCGTCGTCGGCAAACAAGACCTCGTCTTTGTCCGGAAAATACCGAAAGAAGGTACGTGCAGTCACTCCTGCCCGAGCGGCAATGTCGTCGACAGTCGTCGCCGTGTACCCATCCCTGTCGAAGAGGACAAGTGCGGCGTCGACCAGGCGACGTCGGGAATCTTCGGGCCAGCGGGGCATTCACCCACCCTACCCTTGTGTCATAAACTGACATCACCTACCATGAGGTTATGGCAGCTTCTGACATCACTTCTCCAGTGGTTCTACTGACCGGTCCTACCAGCGGGATCGGTGCAGCCATGCTCAACCACCTCAAGTCACATCCAACCCGGCCCGTGATCCTCCTCCTATCGAGGGATGGTCCGGCGCTGAAGGAAGCCGCCGCCAAAGTGCGCAGTGCCGGTCTCACCGCCCGCAGCATTCCGGTCGACCTTGCCGACCTTGACAGCGTCCGGCGCGCTACGGACCAGGTGGCAGCCTTGGTCCGCTCGGGAGGCATCCCACCGATCGACGCTGCAATCCTTAATGCTGGAACACAGTTCAGCGACCGTCGGCACACCGGCGCGCAAGGGTATGAGCTGACGTTCACTATCAACGTGATTGCCCAACATTTACTGCTCCTTGGACTCCAGCCATTACTTGCCGCTGCGGGTCACACGGTGCTGCTGGGATCGACCACCCATCGTGGCAAACGCGAATCCTTCAACCTTGTGCCCGATCCGCACTGGCAAAAACCCCACCTGATGGCCACCGCGACCCAGCCGTCGGCGGAAGACACCCGCCCTTCGCTTGAGCGGGAGCAGGGTGGCGTCGCCTACGCGACAAGCAAACTCGCTCTCGTTACGC
The DNA here is from genome assembly GCF_054511155.1 of Arthrobacter glycogeni. NCBI lineage: Bacteria > Bacillati > Actinomycetota > Actinomycetes > Micrococcales > Micrococcaceae > Arthrobacter > Arthrobacter glycogeni. The sequence continues at coordinate 23,775 of NZ_JBTNDE010000001.1, forward strand.
TCTCCCACGTTTGGGCTGCACGGCTCGCAAAGGAGGGGCAGCGGCTCAATACCTATGATCCAGGACTTGTTCCCGGCACCGGATTGGGCAAAGACATGCCCGGGTATCGGTACTGGGTGTGGAAACATCTCATGCCCGCCATGAGTATCCTCCCAGGCGCGGCACGCCCTATGACCACGGCGCGGCATGCCGTCGCTCTCGCCCTCAGCGATGCGCACGCTACAGTTTCCGGCGGATACCTGGAGATCGGGAGGCTGGCGCAGGCTGCGTCCACCACTCTCTACGCGTCGAGGCAACAGGACCTATGGGACTGGCTTAGCCTCGCCGTCGCGCCCTATGTCGAGGCACCGTCCGAGCGCTAGCGGTGCGGAGGCTGGAGGGTGGCGCCGTCCGGCTCTACGGCCAGACGAAGGACGCGCCAGTCCTGATCCTGCCCGGGAGCAGTAGTCAGCTCCGCGATCAGCCGCTCAACAGCCGCCGCCTGCTGCTCGCCGACAGCAAGGGTCATCACGGTTGGACCGGCACCCGAGATGACCGCCGGATAGCCCTGCGCTCGGAGTTGGCGCATCAGCGTGGCGCTGGGCAGCATCACCTGGGCCCGATAGTCCTGATGCAGCGCGTCCTGCGTGGCGTCCAGCAGGAATTCCGGCTTCCTGGACAGCGCATGGACCAGCAGCGCGGCGCGACCGGCATTCGAGGCAGCGCTCGAATGGGCGACCGAGGCAGGAAGGAGGGCACGTGCCGTCTCGGTCGACAGACCGGTGGCCGGAATCGCCGCGACGGGGATGATCGAGGGGTGCACCGGAACACTGGCGCTGTGAAAGACCCTGCCCGTCTCCCAGGAGATAGCCAGCGAGCCCAGCAGGGCGGGCGCGACGTTGTCAGGGTGACCCTCGAGGGTGGAGCACAGCTGCAGTAGCCCCGCCGGATCCATCCGATCGGTGTCGGGCAGCAGGAAGTTGGCTGCCAGGACCGCAGAGACAATCGCTGCCGCGGAGGAACCCAGTCCCCTGCCATGCGGGATGAGGTTCTGTGTTTCGAGTTCAAGCCCCGGGCAGCCGAACCCTGAGCGTTCGAGCGTATCCAGCAGCGTGCGTGCCACCAGGTGGGTTTCGTCAGTCGGGAGGTCATCGGCTCCCTCGCCGGTGACCCGCACGGTGACGATGCCGCTCGTGGTGGTCCTCACCCTGACCGTGTCGAATAGTGACACCGCGAGGCCCAGGGTGTCGAAGCCAGGGCCCAGGTTGGCGCTGGTGGCGGGCACCCGGATGGTTGCCTCCTGACCAGTGGCAACCATCCGGCTCCCACTGGTCAGCCGGCTGATCTCCGCGGGGGGCACCAGGTCACTCACCGGCTGTGCCTTCAAGGCCCAGCGCCGTGGCGACACTGACGACGTCGAAATCCACTGTAGTGGGCTCAACGTCGGACCCGTCGGCAGCCTTTAACGCCCACTGCGGGTCCTTGAGGCCATGGCCCGTCACAGTGATCACGATGGTCTTGCCGACCGGCGCCAACCCTGCGGCATGCTTTTTCAGAAGCCCCGCCACCCCGGCTGCCGACGCCGGCTCGACGAAAACGCCTTCGCGTGCCGACAGCCAGCGGTGCGCGTCAAGAATTTCGTCGTCGGTGACTGCTTCAATCAGCCCGCCGGATTCGTCCCGGGCCGCGATGGCCTGGTCCCAGGACGCCGGGTTGCCGATCCTGATTGCCGTCGCAATGGTGTCGGGTTCGCTCACCGGGTGGCCCTTGACCAGCGGCGAGGCGCCTTCGGCCTGGAAGCCCCACATCACCGGGCGCCTGGTGGCCACCGGCGGGAGCACGGCGCCGCCGTCGGGACCGTGCGGGTTGGTGTACGGCTCGGAGTATTCCCGATAACCCTTCCAGTAGGCGGTGATATTGCCTGCGTTTCCGACGGGCAGCAGGTGGTAATCAGGCGCGTCCCCCAGGACGTCGACCACCTCGAAGGCCGCGGTCTTCTGGCCCTCGATGCGGGCCGGGTTCACTGAGTTGACCAGGAAGACCGGGTACGCCTCGGCCAGCTTCCGTGCGACGTCGAGACAGTTGTCGAAGTTGCCGTTGACCTGCAGCAGTTCGGCACCGTGAGCGATCGCCTGGCTGAGCTTGCCCAGAGAGATTTTGCCCTCCGGGACCAGCACGGCGCAGGTAATGCCCGCCTTGGTGGCATAGGCAGCGGCGGACGCTGACGTGTTACCCGTGGAGGCGCAGACCACTGCCTTCGCCCCCGACTCGATGGCAGCGGTGATGGCCATGGTCATCCCCCGGTCCTTGAAGGACCCGGTGGGGTTCATCCCTTCCACCTTGAGGTAGACCTCCGACCCGGTAAGTTCGGACAACGCCGTCGCATGGACCAGTGGTGTCCCGCCCTCCCCCAGGGTGATGATCTCCGTGGTGTCCGAAACGGGCAGCCGGTCGGCGTATTCGCGGATAACGCCGCGCCATTGGTGAGCCACTTAGGCCCCTTCCACTCGGAGGACACTCGTCACCGAATTGATGACGGCGAGATCCTGGATCTGTTCAACTGTCGCGGCAAGGGCCGCCTCGGTGGCACGATGCGTCACGATGCGCAGTTCCGCTGTGGCCTGGCCCGGAGTGTCGGAGGGGTGAATGCTTTGGCGCAGAGTCTCGATCGACACGCCCTGCTCAGCGAACAGCTGCGCGATCCGCGCAAGGACACCCGGCTGATCGGCCACATCAAGTCCGATCGAATAGCTGGTCCGCACGGCGTCGATACTCATCGACGGGACATGGCCGGTGGTCGTTTCGGTGCGGCCGGGCCCGCCGAGCACCATGCGGCGCGCGGCGCTGACGACGTCGCCCAGCACCGCCGAGGCGGTGGGTGTGCCGCCAGCGCCCTGGCCGTAGAACATCAGTTCGCCGGCGTTCTCGGCCTCGATGAACACGGCGTTGAACGCACCGTGGACCGCGGCCAAGGGATGATCGCGTGGCAGCAGGGTGGGGTGGACCCTGACGCTGACGCCCTCGGTGCCCGCGCCGTCGGCGTTCTCCCGCGGCAGCAGCTCGGCGATGGCCAGCAGCTTGATCACGAACCCGGCATCCTTGGCCGCTACGATATCCGCAGCGGTGACCTTGGTGATGCCTTCGCAGTAGACATCCTCCAGCGCGAAGCGGGTGTGGAAGGACAGCGACGCGAGGATGGCGCCCTTCGCGGCGGCGTCGTGACCTTCGACGTCGGCGGTGGGATCCGCCTCCGCGTAACCCAGGCGCTGCGCTTCGGCCAGGGCGTCGTCGAACTGGGCGCCGGTGGTGTCCATCTGGTCGAGGATGAAGTTGGTGGTGCCGTTGACGATGCCGAGGACCCGGGTGATGCGATCGCCGGACAGACTGTCCCTGATCGGGCGCAGGATGGGGATGGCGCCCGCCACCGCCGCCTCGTAGGAGAGCTGGACCTTTGCGGCGTCGGCCTTCTCGTAGAGGGTGGGGCCGTCCAGCGCCAACAGCGCCTTGTTGCCGCTGATCACTGTTGCTCCATGGTCGATGGAGCGCAGGATCAGCGATCGGGCGGGTTCGATCCCGCCCATCAGCTCAATCACGATGTCGGCGTCTTCAACCAGGGAGTCCGCGTCGGTGGTGAAGAGCTCCCGCGGCAGATCGACGTCGCGGGGTGCATCGATGGTGCGCACGGCGATGCCGGTCAGTTCCAGGCGTGCCCCGGTGCGGGCTGCGAGCGCCTCGGCGTCCTCAAGGAGGATCCGTGCCACTTGTGACCCCACGTTGCCGCAGCCCAGCAGTGCGACCCTCAGTGTGGACATGGCGCCGGTGTTCGAGGCTGTATCAGGTGAAATGGTGTCGCTCCTGCAATCAGTTGGTGGTGCGGGGGATGTCGCGTGCCAGCAGGTCGTCCTCGGTTTCGCCGCGCACAATCAGTCGTGCGCGGCCGTCCCGGACGGCGACCACGGGTGGCCGGGCCACCCAGTTGTAGTTACTCGAGAGCGCCCAGCAGTAGGCGCCGGTGCCGGGAACGGCAACAAGGTCACCCGCGTCGGTATCCTCGGGGAGGTAGACATCCCTGACCACGATGTCGCCGCTTTCGCAGTGCTTCCCCACCACCCGCGACAGTACGGGGGTGGCAGCCGAGACGCGTGATGCCAGCACCGCCGAATAGTCAGCGTCGTAGAGGACCGGCCGGGGGTTATCGCTCATCCCGCCGTCCACCGACACATATCGGCGGGGCTGGGTTTCAGCACCGTCGACGTCGACCTGAACCGTTTTGGTGGTCCCGGCCGTGTACAGGCTGAAGGTCGATGATCCAACGATCGCCCGGCCCGGTTCAATGGAGATCCGCGGGACGCTCAGTCCGAGCTCGGCGCAGGTCGAGCGGACGACGGCGGCCATCGCCGCGGCGATCTCTGCCGGCGGGCGCGGCTTGTCTGTCTCGGTGTAGGCGATGCCGTAGCCGCCGCCGAGGTCCAGTTCGGGGAGTTCAACGCCGTGACCATCACGAACCTGTGCCAGGAAGACCAACAGCCGGCGGGCGGCAAGTTCAAAGCCTTCGGACTCGAAGATCTGCGACCCGATGTGGCAGTGGACGCCCAGCAGGTTGACCGACCGGTGCTGGAGCGCCGCGGCGACGGCCTGGGCAGCGGGTGAGGCGTTGCCGTCGGCCAGGGAAAGCCCGAACTTCTGGTCCTCGTGGGCGGTCGCAATGAACTCGTGGGTCGAGGCGTGGACGCCTGGGGTGAGCCGGAGCATCACGTTCGCTGTAGTGCCGCGGGCGGCAGCAAGGGCAGCGACCCGTTCCAGTTCGGGGAGGCTGTCCACCACGATGCGACCCAGGTTCAGGTCGAGCGCCCGGCCCAGCTCCGCGTCGGATTTGTTGTTCCCGTGCAGCCCGAGATGTTCGCCGGGGATTCCGGCGCGCATGGCGATCGCGAGCTCCCCGCCGGAACAGGTGTCGAGGCGCAGTCCTTCTTCGGCCACCCAGTGGGCTATTTCGGTGCAGAGGAAAGATTTGCCTGCGTAGTAGACGTCCACTCCTCCACACAGGTCCGCGAAGGCAGCGTTGAACGCGTCCCTGAAGCTCCGGGCACGGGTTCGAAAGTCCTCCTCGGACACGACAAACAGGGGCGTGCCGAACCGCTCAGCGAGGTCGCTGACGTGCAGACCGCTGATTCTCAACTCGTCGCGATGACGGTCGACGTCGCGCGCCCACAGGTCGCTGTTCAGCCGGTTGACGTCGTCGGGGTAGCTCAGCCAGCCAGGAGCCAGCGGCGAAGCCTTCGTCCCGCTCACATCCGCTCCGGTGCCGAGACACCGAGCAGGCCCAGGCCGTTGGCAAGGACCTGCTGGGTGGCGTTGTTGAGCCACAGCCGGGTGCGGTGCAGGTCGGTGACCGGCTCATCGCCGAGCGGCGCGATCCGGCAGGCGTCATACCAGCGGTGGTACGTGCCGGCGATGACCTCGATGTGGCGGGCGACGCGGTGTGGTTCGCGGAAGGCCGCGGCCTGCGCCACCATGCCGGGGAACTGGCCGAGCGCTGCCAGTAGTTCACCCTCGGTGGCGTGGCTGAGCTCCGAGGCGTCGAAAGCGCTGGTCTCCACCCCTGCTGCGGCCGCGTTGCGCTCCACTGCGTGGGTCCTGGCGTGGGCATATTGGACGTAGAAGACCGGGTTGTCGTTGGTGCGCCGGGTCAACAGGTCAAGGTCGATGTCGATGTTGGAATCGGCCGAAAAGCGGGCAAGGGTGTAGCGGGCGGCGTCGACCCCGACGGCGTCGACCAGGTCCTCCAGCGTGACGACGGTTCCGGCCCGCTTGGACATCCGCACCGGGACACCATCCCTCATCAGGTTGACCATCTGGCCGATGAGGACCTCGACGGTGTCCGGGTCATCCCCGAGTGCCGCGGCGGCGGCCTTCAGCCGGGCCACGTAGCCGTGGTGGTCGGCGCCGAGCATGATGATATTCAGGTCGAAGCCGCGGCGGCGTTTGTTCACGAAGTAGCCGATGTCGCCGGCAATGTAGGCGGGGGCACCGTCGGACTTGATGACCACCCTGTCCTTGTCGTCGCCGAACTCGGTGGACCGCAGCCACCACGCACCGTCTTCAAGGAACAGGTTCCCTGAGGTTTTCAACTTCTCCAGCAGGCCCTCGACAAAGCCATCCTGGAAGAGGGAATGCTCGTGAAAGTAGACGTCAAAGTCCACGCCGAAGTCGTGCAGGGACTTCTTGATGTCACCGAACATCAGATCGACGCCGAGTTCGCGGAAGCGCTCAACCGATTCGGCCTGGTCGAGCTCAAGGATCGCTGGGTCGAGGATCAGGACGCGGGAGGCGATGTCATCAATGTAGGCGCCGCCGTAGCCGTCCTCGGGCGACGGTTCGCCCTTGGCGCTGGCCCAGAGGGACCGTGCGAAGCGTTCGACCTGGGCGCCGTGGTCGTTGAAGTAGTACTCGCGGGTCACGTCGGCACCCTGGGACTGGAACAGCCGGGCCAGCGCGTCGCCGACGGCTGCCCAGCGGGTGCCACCCAGGTGGATGGGGCCGGTGGGGTTCGCCGACACAAATTCGAGGTTGATTTTGGTGCCAGCCATGAGGGCGCTCGTACCGAAGGCGGGGCCGGCTTCAACAATGGAGCGCGCCAGTTCACCGGCGGCGGCGGCATCGAGGGTGATATTCAAAAAACCCGGGCCGGCGATCGCGACGCTCGTGACGCCGTCGAGCTGCTCCAGGCGGCTGCTGAGAATCTGGGCGAACTCGCGGGGGTTCATCCCAGCCTGTTTGGAGAGCTGGAGTGCGATGTTGGTGGCCCAGTCCCCGTGTTCCCGGCTCCTGGGTCGCTCAACCCGCACCTCCGACGGAAGGTCGACGTCGAAGTCGCCAGCGGCGACCGCGTCTTTCAGGCATGAGGAAATGGCAGCAGAGAGTTCTTCAGGAGTCACCCGTCCAGCATAACGGGGCGCGCCGCCGCGGCAGTTTCTGTGACGCAACAGCCCCCGGGCACAGCTACCTCACAGGACGGGTCCGTGGGGGTTTTCGTCAAGGGGCGCTTCCCTGATAAGCTCAGGGAGTCCCAATTCGGGGCCGGTCTAACCGGTTTTCCGCCTTCGTAGCTCAGGGGATAGAGCGTCTGCCTCCGGCGCAGAAGGTCGTAGGTTCGAATCCTATCGAGGGCACAGCACAACCCCCGGATTTCAATGAAATCTGGGGGTTGACTGCGTTAACCGAGCGGAATCCCAACCGTCCGCCGGGTGTAGAGGTCCCTTAGGAGGGCAATCTCGGCCAGGTGATGGATCATTTCCCGGTTGATGTGGAGAATGAGGGATCCCATCGGCGCCGCCGCGAAATCGTGCTCCGCCGGTCCGACGGGCCGGTCCAGCCCGGCAGCATCAAGCGACGCGACGCCGGCCATCCACTGGGAGTACAACCCATCCAGCCGCTCCAGCGCCCCGGCCGCAGTTCCGGGAAAGTCAAACGTTTCATAGTCAATCGGCTCACCGCCGAAGTGGTATTCCACCCGCGCTCCGAGCACTCCCACCATCAGGTGACCCAGCCGCCAGGCAATGGTGGTCACCGGCGCCGGCACCGGCTCCGGATACTCGAAGTCAAGGGTGAGGTCGCCGCCACCCAACTGCCGGGCCGCGGTTCCGGCGCCGCGTGGGCGCAGACTCCAGCAGCCAGCCACCGGTTCCCACAAATATTCGTCGTCGGTGAGGCCCACCAGCCGCGGGCGCGCCTGCTCCTCCCAGTGCCACTGCAGCTGCCTCATGAGTTCGTCCTTGATGTCCATGTGCCCAGCATAGAAGCGATTCAGGACAGCTCCTGACCTCATCGAGGAGTAGCTTGGTGACATGTTGGAAACCTCGGCACGACTGCTCCAGCTACTCTCCCTGCTTCAGCTACGCCGCGAATGGACCGGTTCCGCGCTTGCGGGCCGCATGGAAGTCACTGAGCGCACCGTTCGGCGGGACATCGGCAAGCTCCGCACGCTTGGCTATCCCATCCATGCATCTCCGGGGGTGGCCGGCGGTTATCAGCTCGGCGCCGGCGCGCAACTGCCTCCCCTCCTGCTTGACGACGACGAGGCGCTCGCCGTCGCCCTCGGCCTGAGCGCCGTCACGGCAAGCCCCGTCGCCGGGATCGGGGAGGCATCCGTGCGGGCGCTGACCAAACTGGAGCAGGTGCTCCCCAGCCGGCTTCGTCCCCGGTTCGCGGGGCTGCGCAGCGCAGTCACCCGGATGGCGGCCGTCAGCACCCCCGTCCGGCCGGAGATTCTCACCGCCCTGTCCGCCGCGATCACTGAACGCCGCACCGTCGTCTTCAGGTATGCCCGCCAGGATGGGAAATCCTCTCGACGGATCGTCGAACCCTACCGGCTCGTTGACACCGGCAGGCGGTGGTATCTGGTGGCTTGGGACGCCACCCGCGAGGACTGGCGGACGTTCCGCGTGGACCGCTGCCAGAGCGTTCCAGCCCAGCGGGTCCGGTTCACTCCCCGCCCTCTCCCTGCCCGGGATCTGGCCCTGTACGTGCAGCAATCGATTACGCGTTCGCCGTACACGTACGACGTCGTCGTCCGGCTCACGGGGAACATCAGCGACGTCTCGCAGAAAGTGTCGCCGGACACCGCGGAACTACAGAGCGACGGCGATGCGCATACGCTCATGCGGGCGGGCTTTGACTCCCTCGACTGGCCGCTGATGCATCTGGTGGCACTGGACCTCGAATTCGAGATTCTTGAGCCGCCGCTGATGCGTGAACGGGCCCGGATGGCAGCGGAACGACTCACCCGGGCAGCCGGTGATAGTCCTACCGCCTAGAATTGGTACCAACCATGGCACTGACTATTTCCTATCCCCCTGAACTCCCGGTTTCCGAGCGCCGCGCCGACATTATGGCTGCCATCGCCGCCAACCAGGTGACGATTATCGCTGGCGAAACCGGGTCCGGTAAGACCACCCAGATTCCGAAGATGTGCGTGGAGCTGGGACTTGCCGACAGGGGCTTGATCGGCCACACCCAGCCCCGCCGTCTCGCCGCCCGCACGGTGGCCGAGCGCATCGCCGAGGAGCTGGACGTCAAGGTGGGCGCCGAAGTCGGCTTCCAGGTGCGGTTCACCGGCGAGGTCAGCCGCAGCACCAAGATCAAGCTGATGACTGACGGCATCCTGCTGGCGGAAATCCAGCACGATCGGTTGCTGAATAAGTACAGCACCATCATCATCGATGAGGCCCACGAGCGCAGCCTGAACATCGACTTCATCCTCGGATACCTGAAACGGATCCTGCCGCAGCGGCCCGACCTGAAGCTCATCATCACCTCGGCCACCATCGACCCCGAACGCTTCGCCGCACACTTCGCCGCCGACGAGGCAGTAACCGTCAAGCAGCCGGCGCCGATCATCGAGGTTTCGGGCCGCACCTACCCGGTGGAGATCCGGTACCGCCCCCTGAGCCAGCCGGCCGGCGAGGCCGACGACACCGCCGACCCGGGCGACCAGGAGGAAGACCGCGACCCGCTGGACGCCGTCTGCGACGCCGTCGACGAACTGGCCAGGGAAGCCCCCGGCGACATTCTGGTGTTCTTTTCCGGCGAGCGCGAAATCCGCGACGCGGCCGATGCCCTCCGCGCCCGGGTCCAGGTCAATCCCCGTCTGAAGGGCACCGACATCCTGCCGCTGTTCGCCCGGCTGTCCCTCCAGGAGCAGCACCGGGTGTTCCGACCGTCCGGACCGGGCCGGCGCATCATCCTCGCCACGAACGTCGCCGAAACCTCGCTCACCGTCCCCGGTATCAAGTACGTCATCGACACCGGCACCGCCCGTATTTCACGGTATTCGCATCGCACCAAGGTGCAGCGGCTACCGATCGAGCGCGTCTCCCAGGCTTCGGCCAACCAACGCTCCGGCCGCTGCGGCAGGGTCTCGGACGGCATCGCCATCCGCCTCTACTCCCAGGAGGACTTCGAGGCCCGCCGCCCGTTCACCGACCCGGAGATTCTGCGCACCAACCTGGCCGCGGTGATCCTGCAGATGACCGCCATGGGGGTCACCCGTGGACCCAAGGACGTCGCCGACTTCCCCTTCGTCGAGCCGCCGGACTCCAAGGCCATCAACGACGGCGTGACCCTCCTGAAGGAGCTCGGCGCGTTGGAGCCCTCAGGTGGGATCTCGCCGGTTGGCCGCAAACTCGCCCAACTCCCGGTGGACCCCCGACTGGGCCGCATGATCGTCGAGGCGGGGCAGCGCGGCTGCGCCAAGGAAGTGATGGTGCTCGCCGCGGCCCTCACCATCCAGGATCCGCGGGAGCGACCGCAGGCCGATCAGGGCGCGAAGCTCCAGACGGCCACGGCGATGCACAAGCGGTTCCTCGATGAGAACTCGGATTTCACCGGATATCTGAACCTGTGGCGGTATCTGCAAGAACAACAGAAAGAGCTTTCCTCTACCCAGTTCCGCAAGCTGTGCCGCAACGAGTTCATCAACTACCTGCGGGTCCGCGAATGGCAGGATCTCTTCGCGCAGCTCCGGCAGCTCGCCAAACCGCTGGGCATCACTCTCTCCCCCGACCCGGTGGATCCCGTCGGCAACGACACAGCCATCCACATCAGCCTGCTCGCCGGGCTACTCAGCCACATCGGGCTCTACGACCAGCGCAAGCGCGAGTACACCGGAGCGCGCGGCACCCGCTTCGCCGTTTTCCCCGGTAGCGCCCTGTTCAAAAAATCCCCGGACTGGGTGATGGCTGCCGAACTGGTGGAGACGTCGAGGCTCTGGGCGCGGGTCGCGGCGAAGTTCGATCCGCTATGGGCCGAGGAGGTGGCGCCGCACCTGGTGAAGCGCAGCTACAGCGAGCCACACTGGTCCCGCAAGATGGGCGCCGTCATGGCCCACGAGAAGGTCACCCTCTACGGCGTGCCGATCATCCCGCAGCGTCGAATCAACTACGGCCGAATTGATCGTGGACTGGCCCGGGAATTGTTCATCAGGCATGCCCTGGTGGAGGGCGACTGGAAAACGCACCACAAATTCTTCCATCGCAACAAGGCGCGCCTTGCTGAGATCGAGGAGCTGGAGAACCGGCTGCGGCGCCGCGACCTGATGGTCGACGACGAGACCCTCTTCGAGTTCTACGACACGCGGGTGGGCCCCGAGGTGGTGTCCGAACGGCACTTCGACTCATGGTGGAAGGAGACCCGCCACCGGCAGCCCGACCTGCTCGACTTCTTACCGGGCGACCTGCTCGCTGAGAACAGTGACCTGGACGAATCGGCGTTCCCGAAGACCTGGCACCAGGGTAGCTTCGAACTCCCCCTGAGCTACGAGTTCTCCCCCGGTGTGCAGGGCGCGTCCGACGGCGTCACGGTCGCGATACCGGTAGTGTTCCTGAACCAGCTCGACGCCAGACCATTCCACTGGCAGATCCCCGGGCTGCGGGTGGAACTGGTGACCGCCCTGATCAAGTCGCTACCCAAACAGGTCCGCAAAAATTTCATTCCCGCCCCCGATGTGGCCCGCAGTGCCGTCGCCGCACTGAATACCGACTTCGACCCGACGAGCGACGATCTTGAGCAGTCCCTTGAGCTGGTGCTACGCCGGATGAAGGGACACATCATCGCGCCGGGGTCGTGGAACCGCGGCACCCTGCCCGAGCACCTGCTGATGAGCTTCCAGGTGGTTGACGGAAAAGGGCAGATCCTCGATGAGGGCACCGATCTGCTGGTCCTCCAGGAGAGGCTCGCCCCCCAAACACGCCGAGCCATCGCCGAGTCGCTCGGCGCCACGCCGGCCACCACCCGGCCAGCGAGGGAACCCGGTCAGGCTTCGTCGGCAGCGACGTCCCCGCCGGCGAAATCCCAGCCGGACAGCCCGGTGGACATCGGGATCACCGAACGCTCCAGCCTCACAGCGTGGACCGTCGGCGACATCCCCCGCCAAGTGACCCGACTGGTGAACGGACACACGGTGACCGGCTATCCGGCGCTGACCGATGAGGGCGCCACCGCAGGGCTCGCCGTGTTCCCCAATCCCGCCGAGCAGGGCGCCGCCATGCGCGACGGGATCATCAGACTTCTCGCCGTGCGCGTACCCAGCCCCGCCAAATACGTCCTTGAGCACCTCAGCAACGCCGAGAAGCTCACCTTCAGCCAGAACCCGCACGGCAGCGTCGCAGGATTGATCGAGGACTGCACGCTCGCCGCCGTCGACAAGCTGACGCCCGAAGCCCTGCCGTGGACCGAGGCGGAGTTCAACTCACTCTACGAAACGGTCCGCGCAGAACTCATCGACACCGTGTTCACTGTCACGGCCACGGTCGAGAAGATCCTCTCCAGCACCCGCAGGGTCGAGAAACTCCTCAAGGGCGCCACCAGCCTGGCCCTGATCACCGCCCTGAACGATGTCAGAAGCCAGCTGGAACAACTGGTCTACCCCGGCTTCGTGGCGAAGACCGGGTACGCCCAGCTGAGCCACCTGCCCCGCTATCTGGCGGGAATCGAGACGCGCCTCGCGAAGCTGGCCGGAAACGTCCAGCGCGATTCGCTCGGCACCGCCGTCGTCCAGCGCCTTGAAGACGAGTACGACGACGCCGTCGCCGCCCTCAGACCCGGCGGCCCGAAAACCCCTCCCGCCCTACTAAGGGTGCGCTGGATGCTTGAGGAGCTGAGAATCAGTCTGTTCGCCCAAGACCTGGGCACCGCCTACACCGTGTCGGAGAAGCGGATCCGGGCGGCCATCGGCGAGGCGATGGCCGCGCAGCGGACCGGGGTCGGCTCCGCGGTTTAGCGGCGCCAAGGCTAACGGTTTCCGGGTTAGCCAGCGTCGGGAACGTACACCCCGTGCCCCGCCGCCCGCAGCGCATCCCGCAGTGCGTCAGCGTTGGCGTCCAGCGTGGCCGGATCGGGGTGGTGATCGACGGCGTGCACGTCGAAGTCTTTCGCGCTTTGCGTTGGCCAGACATGAACGTGCAGGTGCGGCACCTCGTAGCCCTCCATCAGCACGCCCACCCGCTTCGGGGCGAATGCGACTGTCTGCGCCTTGGCGATCGTCTGCGCCACTGCCATCACCTTGCTCAGCAGCTCCGGTTCCGCCTCCACCCAGTGCGCCACTTCCCGGCGCGGCAGCACCAGGGTGTGCCCGTCGGTGAGCGGGGCGATGGTGAGGAACGCGACGACGTCGTCGTCCTTCCAGATGAATCGCCCCGGAATGTCGCCGTCGATAATCTTCGTGAACACGGTACTCATGCGAAAACTCCCTACTTCGTGGGATCGGTTTTTGAGGTCAGGCGCCCGTGGCGACGGGCAGGTCCGACCGGGACGACCACTGCGACCAGGACCCCGGGTAAAGCGCGGCAGCATAGCCCGCAATCTCCAGGGCAGCGATCTGGTGGGCGGCGGTAACGCCCGACCCGCAGTACACGGCGACGTCGACGGCATCGCTGACGCCCAGCGCCCTGAAGCGTCCGCGGAGCTCAGCAGGAGGTTTGAAGCGCTGATCCGGGGCGAGATTTTCGGTGGTCGGAGCACTCACCGCGCCGGGAATATGGCCCGCCTTCGGGTCCAGCGGCTCCACCTCACCACGGAATCTCTCGCCAGCACGGGCATCGAGTAGCACGCCATGCCCGGCGATCGACCGGACACCGCTAATGTCGGTGACCGTCATGGACCCGGAAGCCAGTTCCACGTCGCCGAGGCAGTGCTGTTCCTCACCACCCTCGGTCTCGAAGCCGGCACCGGTCCAGGCAGCCAGCCCACCATCGAGCAGCTGCACCGACTCCATTCCCGCCCAGCGCAAGAGCCACCAGAGCCGGGCCGCTGAGGTGTTGCCCGAATTGTCGTACGCCACCACCACGTCACCGTCGTTGATACCCCACTGGCGGGCCGCTTCCTGCAACCGGTCGATGTGGGGCAGCGGGTGCCGGCCCTCCCGGGCTGACGGCTCTCCACTCAGGGTAGCCTCGAGGTCAACGTACACCGCGCCGGGTATATGGGCTGATTGGTAATGACCGTGGCCGTGGGGATCGCCCAACGACCAGCGGACATCCAGCAGGACCGTCTGCAGGCCGGAGGTCATCCGGTCCCGCAGGGCCTGCACGTCCATCAGAGTCTTCATCAAGATCTCCTTTTGAATGTGACCGGCAACACTGCCGGGCCTTATGCGCACCAGTCCATCACAGGCAGGGCCGGTACTCCAATCCGCCGCCAAACACAGCTTCAGGGCGGGGCAGCGCCGGCCGGTAGGCTGAACCAGTGAACACCCTGAGCTCCCTCTCCGACCGGTCCTGGGCTGCCGAAGCCATCCGCCGGATTGAAGCCGAAAACAACCGGTCGGCCGACACCCACCTGTACGCAGTTCCCCTGCCGGAGCACTGGGGAGTTGAGCTGTTCCTCAAGGATGAGTCGACCCACCGCACCGGCAGCCTCAAACACCGGCTGGCGCGCTCCCTGTTCCTGTTCGGCCTGGTCAACGGCTGGATCGCCGAAAACACGACAATTGTCGAGGCATCCAGCGGTTCAACAGCGGTCTCGGAAGCCTATTTCGCCCAACTCCTTGACCTGCCGTTCATCGCCGTCATGACCCGGACCACCAGTAAGGAAAAGATTGACCTGATCGAACAGTACGGTGGGTCCTGCCACTTCGTTGACCACGCCTCCGAGGTGTACGACGCCGCTGCGGACCTGGCGGCGACGGCGGGCGGCCACTACATGGACCAGTTCACGTACGCCGAACGAGCCACCGACTGGCGCGGCAACAACAACATTGCCGAATCGATCTACGGCCAGCTGGCCCTGGAACAACACCCGGTCCCCGACTGGATTGTGGTGGGCGCCGGAACAGGCGGCACCAGCGCAACCATCGGCCGCTATCTCCGGTACCACCGCCATAGCACCCGCCTCGCCGTCGTTGACCCGGAAAATTCAGCCTTCTACCCGGCGTGGCGAACCCCCGGCACCACCGTCGCGGGCAGCCCCTCCCGGATTGAGGGCATCGGACGGCCACGGTTGGAACCCAGCTTTGTGCCCGGCGTCATCGACCACATGATCCAGGTGCCCGACGCCGCATCGGTGGCGGCGATGCGGCACCTGCGCCAGCTCACCGGCCTCCACGCTGGCCCGTCCACCGGCACGAACCTGTGGGGAGTCTGGACCCTGATAGCGAAAATGATCGCCGACGGGCGACGGGGCAGTGTCGTCTCCCTGATGTGTGACGCAGGAACGCGGTACGCTGGCTCGTACAACGACGATGCCTGGCTGGCCGCCCGGGGCCTCGATCCGGCGCCCTCCACGGCACTGCTGGAGGAGTTCTTCGCCACCGGAACCTGGCAGGACTGAACCCGCCAGAATAGCGACAGCGGCGTGAACCGGGTAGAACTGAGTGATGACTGATTCCCTGGTACTTGGTCCAATGATGCGGTACGTCGATCTGACGTCAGCCAGTATCTGGGTGGAAACCCGAGACGCTGCGCAGGTGACCGTCGACGCTGGCGGCCACTCCTGGACCGCCCGGACCTTCGGGGTCCACGGCCACCATTATGCTCTGGTCGAGGCCGACGGCCTGGAACCGGGAAGCGTCACCGAGTACACAGTGTCAATCGACGGTGTTCGGGTGTGGCCCGGGGAGGGGTCGAGCTATCCTCCCTCGATGATTGCCACCCTGACCCCCGACACGCCGATCAAGATGGCGTTCGGTTCCTGCCGGACCAGTGTCCCGCACGACGAGGCCGGCAACAGCAAGCATGGAGTCGACTCGATGCGCGCTTACGCCCTCAATCTGGCGGCCGGGGTCAACGAGGTGGCCTGGCCCGATCTGGTGGTATTCCTGGGCGACCAGGTATACGCCGACGTCACCAGTGACGCCATGCAGGACTTCATCAAAGCCCGGCGGGACATCGAGGAAGAACCCGGCGAGGAGCTGAAGGACTACGAGGAGTATGCCCACCTGTACAACCTGGCGTGGTCCGATGACGCCAACCGGTGGCTGCTCTCCACCCTGCCCAGCGCCATGATTTTCGACGACCACGACATTCGGGACGACTGGAACACATCCTTGAAATGGAAGCATGCCATGGAGAAGACGTCCTGGTGGCAAGGCCGCATCGTCTCGGGGCTGGCCTCCTACTGGGTGCACCAGCACCTGGGCAACCTCTCACCCGAACACCGCGCCCAGGACGAGATCTGGCAGCTGGTCGCCTCACACACCGGCGAAACCGAACTGGACCTCAGCGACGCCCTGGACACGTTCGCCGACCGGACCAATCAGGAGCCGTCAACCTACCGGTGGAGCTTCAGCCGCGAGATCGGCGGCGTCCGGCTCGTGGTCCTCGATTCCCGGGCGGGCCGGGTCCTCGACCCTGACAAGCGGTCAATCCTTGATGACCGGGAGTTGGAGTGGCTCGACGGCCAGCTGCAGGGCGGCTTCCGGCACCTGCTGATCGCCACCTCGCTGCCGTTCCTGCTGCCCACCGGCCTGCACCACATCGAAGCCTGGAACGAAGCGCTCTCCAACGGCGCCTGGGGCAAGGTCGGCGCGAGGATCGGCGAGAAGATGCGGCGCACGGTCGACCTCGAGCACTGGGGAGCCTTCCAGCGGAGCTTCAGGGCCGTGGCCGGGATGGCCGTCGAGGTGGCGGACGGCAAGCGCGGCCCCGCACCCGAAACTGTCACCTTCCTCTCCGGCGACGTGCACTTCTCGTACGTCTCCGAGGTGCAGCGGTCGTCGGGCAGCCGCATCATCCAGGCGGTCTGCTCACCGATCCGTAACCCCCTCCCCCGAGCCATGCGTTTCCTCACCGCCATCCTGTCCTACGGCGTCGCCAGCCCGGTGGGAGCCCTGGTGGCCCGCTCCGCCAAGGTCCCCGACCCGCCGTTCCGCTGGTCGGGCCTGAAGGGGCCATGGTTCGACAACAATCTGGCGGGTCTTCAGGACGGCCCGGACGGCCTGCGGTTCTGGTGGGAGCGCGGCGTCGTGGACGACGGCGACCACCTCTCGCCGCGGCTGGAGGAGGTCGCCACGGTGACGGTGTCCCCCAGAGCCTCCACCACGACCTAAAGCAGCACGCTCTCCCCCGGGTCGAGATGGCGGAATTCGGTACCGTAGAGTCCGCCGAGGCGCGCGACATGGCCCTCAACGAGCTGCCGACCGGCGTCGTTGAGGAGCGCATCGTGGATCTGGAAGGCACGGGCGGCCCTGACGGAGGCCACAAAATCGATCACCTCGCCGGTCCTGGACCAGGGAGCATGCACCGGAACGAGTAGCGTTGACACGTCGACGCCATGCGGGACGACGAAAGAATCCCCCGGGTGGTAGAGCGACCCGTCGATGAAGTAGCCGATGTTCGCCACCATGGGAATGCTCGGATGGATCAGCGCATGCTGGCCGCCGAAGGTCTGCACCTCGAAGCCGGCGATACTGTAGCGCTGCTCCGGCTCGGCTGTGTGTACCCTGCCTGGTTCGTCGTCGAGCCGCGCAGAAAGCACCGTGGCTACCGACGCCGGCGCGTACACCACCAGCGCGGCGTCCTCCCGCAGCGCCTTCATCAGGCGTTCCTCGTCGAAATGATCGGCATGCTGGTGAGTGATGAGCACTGCGTGCGCCCCGGCCACAGCGGTCTCCACCTCGGAAAACGAACCAGGGTCGACGACGAGCACTGCGCCGTCCTTCTCCAGCCGGACACACGCATGAGTGTACTTGGTGAGCTTCATCGCGCCAGCCTACCGCCGGACCGCCCCAGCCAACAGGGCCAGCGGCGGGCCGCTGGTAATCTTGGTCGCGACAGTCAGTAACGCCCACGCCGTCAGGAGCGGATTCACCAGTGTCACCAGTAGCAGAACCGGCAGCCCGTAGAGGCTCAGAGCAGCGGGTCACCAAACAGCGTCTTGCGGTCAGCGCTGCGCTCGATGACCTCGATGATTTTGTCAGTACCCAGGAACTTCATCGCCTGCTGCATACTGCAGGGCACGCCGTATCCCTTGCCACTACCTACCGGATCCTACAATCAATGTCCGAGGATGGCCTGGTCGATGTCCTGCGGAACGGCGAGGGCGAGGCCGTGTATCGACGATGCGATGCACCCCACCACCACCATCATTTGCTCTGCCGGAACTGCGGGCGAGCCGTCGAGATTGAGGCGCCAGCTGTCGAGAAGTGGGCGGCTCGCATCGCCGAGGAACATGGCTACACCGCGGTCGCCCACACAGTGGAAATCTACGGTCTCTGCCCGGCCTGCTCCGCCGAACAGGCCTCCGGTTAGACCGGGCGCACCAGCACCGGGACGGATGTGATCGACGCCGTGCGACGGCCCCGGTGCCGGCTGATCCCCCGGCAGAGAAGGTAGATCAGAAAGGAAATGGTTGTCACGTAGGGGCTGATCGGGATTCGCCCGCCCAGTGCTAGGAGAATCCCTCCCACCACCGAGACGCACGCGAAGACCACGCTGAGCAACACCACAATTCTGGGCGATGACGTCACCTTCAGCGCCGCCGCAGCGGGCGTAATCAGCAGGGCAAGCACCAGCAGCGCGCCGACCACCTGGATGGACAGCGCCACCGACACGCCGAGCAGGAACATGAAGATGATGGACAGCCCGCGCACTGGCACCCCACGCGCTTCCGCCAGGTCGGCGTCGGCGCTGGCAAAAGTGAGCGGCCGCCAGATGGCCAGCAGTGCCACCATCACTGCTACCGCGCATCCGGCCAGCAGGGAAAGCTGGACGTCGTCGACCGACACGATCTGCCCGGTCAGCAGGCCAAACTTGTTGGCTGCCCTGCCCTCGTAGAGGGCAAGGAAGAGGATGCCCAGGCCGAGGCCGAAGGGCATGATCACCCCGATGATCGAATTCCGGTCCCGGGCCCTGATCCCCATGACGCCCAGCAGCACCGCGGCAAGCACCGACCCCACCAGCGACCCGTAGATCACGTTGGCGCCGATGAGCAGCGCGAACGCCGCGCCAGCAAAGGACAGCTCGGCGATGCCGTGCACCGCGAACGCGAGATCCCTCATCATCACGAAGGTGCCGATCAGTCCACCGAGCAGACCGAGCACGGCTCCCGCCCACAGCGAATTCTGCACCAGGGGAAGCAGGTCAGCGTAGTTGTCAAAATTGAACATCGCGGTGAAGATCTCCTGCAGGTCCACTGTCAGTGTCCTTCCGCGTGGTGGTGGGTGGTGTCATCGGGGAGCCCGACGACGATGATCCGCCCCTTGCTGTGCAGCACCTCGACGTTGCTGTTGTACAGCTCGGAGAGCACCTCGCTGGTCATCACTTCATGGGGCGGGCCAACCCTGAATTGTCCGCCGGCAAGATAGAGTACCCGATCGACGTAGTCGATCACGGGGTTGATCTCGTGGGTCACAAAGACGACAGCTGAGTCGTTGTCGCGGCACTGATCGTTGATGAGACCGCTGACCGCCTGCTGGTGGTGCAAGTCCAGCGAGAGCAGCGGCTCATCGCAGAGAAGTACTTGCGGGTTGGTGGCGAGTGCCTGCGCCGCCCGCAGCCGCTGTTGCTCTCCCCCGGACAGCCGCCCTACCGGCGCGTCGGCGTAAGAGGAGGCACCCACCTTGTCCAGCAGCGCGTCGACTCTGGTGGTGTAGTCCCTGCCCCTCCACCGCAGGCCCCAGCGGTGACCGTCGACGCCGAGCCCGACGAGGTCGCGTGCCCGGAGCGGGGTTTCCGGTGGAAAGGACTTTTGCTGGGGAATGTAGCCGATCTCGCGGCTGCCGCGATGCACCTCGGATCCGTTGATTGTTGCCGACCCGGAGTCCAGTTGCTGAAGGCCGAGCAGCACCTTCAGGAGGCTGGTTTTGCCTGACCCGTTGGGCCCGAGCACGGCGAAGAACTCACCCTTCCTGATGTCGAGGTCGAGGTCGCGCCAGAGGATTCGGTCGCCAAGGGAGAGGGATGCCGACCGCAGCCTGACCACCGGTTCGGCGACCGTGCGCTTCCTGGTGGAGGTGTCATGGGTCGAAGCCAGTTGGTTCATCTCCAGCAAAAAGTCAGGGTGGGGTGGCGTTTCCATCAACCAGTGATCAGGGGTTGAGGACACTTTCGATGCCGTCCACATTTGAGGTCATCCAGGACAGGAAGTCTGCCCCATCGGGCACCGTCTCGGTGAAGTTGACGATGTCCACCCCTGCCGCGTCCGCCGCGTCGCGAACGGTCTGGGTCTGGGGACTTTCCGTTTGCTCATTATAGGCAAGGAACGCGAGCGATTCATCTTCCATGAGGGTTGTCATTTCGTTCAGGACAGCTACCGACACATCCGAGCCCTCCTCGATTGCCTCGCTGTAGTCACCTGGTGTGATGTTCTCCAACCCCGCAGCTTCGAGGAGGTACACCGGGACCGGTTCGGTAATAGCAACCGTCTGGCCAGGTGCGGCGCCGCTGATGTCGGTGAGCCGGTCGGTCAGCGTGGTGATACCAGCCGTGAATTCTTCGGCATTGGTGTTGTAGGTTTCGGCATTGTCGGGGTCGATTTTCGAGAGTTTGGCGCCTATCTCTTCAGCGACGGCTCCCATTGCAGCCAGGTCATACCAGACGTGTTCGTTGAACGAGCCGTGCGCTGCGTGTTCTTCCTCAGTTTCGCCCTCATGCTCGCCTTCCCCCTCCTCCTCGAAGCCGGCGATGCTGACTGCCGAGATGACAAATTCGCGATCAACCTCCACCTCGTCGGCCAGCCGTTTCAGGAACGGGTCATAACCGCCTCCGTTCCCGATCAGGAGCTGCGCCTCGGACACCACCAGCTTGTCCTGGACTGTTGCCTCATAGGAATGGGGATCCTGCGACAAGCTATCCACAATCGAGGTGACCGAGACACTACCGCCACCAATGGTCTGCGCAATATCGCCATAGACGTTTGTGGAGGCGACAACCTGAATGCTGTCCTCCGGGGTGCCGGCGGCAGCGTTTCCGCCCTCCGATTGCCCGCACCCGGTCAGCGTAAGCGCCATCGCGGCAACTCCGGCCAGCCCTGTCGTTGTGGAAAGCCGTCGCATGTGTCCCTCGATCTACGTGTGGATGAAACCCGGATTCAATTCCCTACTGCCGAGTCTAACGCAAACGCGAATCATTCGCATGTCGCGACGGATTGCCGGCTATTGGGAGCTGTGGTCCACTGCGACTGCTTCCACGCTGGTGCCGGTACGACGATGGCCCTGATTCTGCGTTGCATCCCGGATTTCACCGATCAGCTGCTCGATCACGTCCTCAAGAAACAGGACGCCGTGAGTTGCCCCGTCCGGACCGAGCACCCGAGCCAGGTGCGAACCGGTGCGTTGCATGGTGCTCAGAGCCGTCTCGATTTCGTCGTCAAGGTTCAGGTTCGCCAAGGTTCGCACCTTGTTCTCGGTGATCGGTTTGGAATACATCTCCTCCGAGATGGACATGATGTCCTTGAGGTGCATGTAACCGGTCAGGACGTCGTTCTCATCCATCAAGACAAAACGGGAGAAACCTGTCCGCCCCACTGCCTTCTCAAAGTCGGCGGGGGTGGAATTGGTACTGACGCTGACCAGCTCGCCAAGCGGCACCATGACAGTGCCGGCCGTCTGACCGGAGAACTCCAGGGCACCCGAGATCAATCCCGAGCCGTCGTCGACAAGCCCGTGGCGGGTGGACTCCTGCACGATCGACTGGACTTCCTCCAGGGTGAAGGATGAGGTCACCTCATCCTTCGGCTCCACCCGCATAGCTCGCAGGATATGGTTTGCCAACCAGTTCAGTGACCCAATAATGGGGTTCACTATCCGGGCAATCATCACCAGTGGTGGGGCCAGCAGTAGCGCAGCCTTATCGGCAACAGAGACCGAGATGTTCTTCGGGACCATTTCGCCGAAGGTCACGTGTAGGAAGGTCACGATCAGCAAAGCGATCGCAAACGCAATGATGTCAGCCGGCCCCGCGGGGATACCCACCGATTCCAGCGGCACCACGAGCAGGTGATGGATGGCCGGCTCGGCCACCTGGAGGATCAGCAGCGAGCAGACGGTGATGCCCAACTGCGCACAGGCGAGCATCAGGGAGACATGCTCCATCGCCCACAGTGTGGTTTTAGCCCGCTTCGAGCCTTCGTCAGCCAGAGGTTCAATCTGGCTGCGCCGCGCCGACATGATCGCAAATTCGGCGCCCACAAAGAAGGCATTGCCAATCAGCAGAACAATCAGCCAGACAATTCCAGCCCAGTCGCTCATCGCTGACCTTCCATCGCGGCGGGTGTGACTCCGCCAGTCTCATCAATCGGCTGCATGGGGATAAAGCTGACCCGGTCGATCCGTCGACCGTCCATGCGCTCCACCTCGAGGACGCCACCGGGCACGTCAACCCGGTCGCCAGGGGTAGCAATCCGACCCAGCTGGGCCATGATGTACCCGGCTACCGTTTCGTAGCCGGCTTCATCAGGCACCGAGAGGTGCGGAATCTGGTCGGTGACCTCGTCGGGCCGCATCAGACCGGGGAAGAACCAGTTACCAGAGGCGCTCTGCAGCACCCCCGGCTTCAGCTTGTCGTGCTCATCGGCAACCTCGCCGACAATTTCTTCAACCAGGTCCTCAAGGGTGACGACGCCGGCCGTTCCGCCGTACTCGTCGAGCACAACTGCCAGCTGAAGGTTTGCCTCGCGCAGTTCCGCCAGCAGAGAGTCCAGGTGGACCGTCTCCGGAACGCGCAGGACTTCGGTCATGATGGTGCCGGCCGGAAGACCCACACGCTTGCTGCGCGGCACAGCCACCGCTTTCTTGACGTGGACTACGCCACGAATATCATCGGGTGAATCGGCGATCAGCGGGAACCGGGAGAATCCGGTCCGTCGGGCGAGGTCGACGACGTCTGCGACGCTTTGATCCGATTCGATGGTTTCCATCCTGATCCGTGGAGTCATCACATCGGCGGCGGTCCGCTCGGAGAAACTGAAAGTCCGTGCCAGGAAGTTGGCCGTGCCGGCGTCCAGAGTACCCATCTCAGCCGATCGGCGAACCAGAGAAGAGAGCTCCGAGGGAGTCCGCGCACCGGAAATCTCCTCCTTGGCCTCCAACCCAAACAGATTCAGCACGCGGTTGGAGAAGCCGTTCAACACGATGATCGCCGGTTTGAAGACTCCCGTGAAGATCAGTTGTGGACGCGCGAGTAGCTTGCCGATCTTGAACGGGAGGGCGATGGCGAGGTTTTTCGGCACCAGTTCGCCGATGAGCATTGAGAGCAGGGTGGCGAGGGTCATCGCAATGACAAGCGATACCGTCCCGAGGATCGCATCAGGGATGCCGAGCGCTGTCAACGGACCCTGGATCAGGCGACCAACCGACGGCTCCATGACATAGCCGGTCAGCAGGGTAGTAAGAGTGATGCCGAGCTGGCAGCTCGAGAGCTGCGTCGACAGGGATTTCAGGCACTTGAGCAGGGGCACTGCGCCCTTGTCTCCATTGTCGACGGCACGCTGAACGTAGGTTTGGTCCAAAGCAACGAGGGAGAACTCAACGGCGACGAAGAATCCGGTGCCGAGGACCAGGAGGACACCCGCTATCAGGAAGTAGATTTCCATCCGGCACTCACCGCCGTCCGGGCACTACGATCCTGGTCGCGGGACAAGCGACGCGAATAACCGGGTAACCCCGATCTAGAAGGCTCCGATAGCGGTTCGGCTGAGCGAACACCCGAAACGCGTGACCCGCTGGCGTCCGGTTCGACGGGGCTCATGACTGGTGCGAGGAGATGATGGGCACTGGTGCGGGGTCTGCCGGCGCACGTCGACCGTGCCGCGGAAACCCGCTGCGCACGCATCGAAGGCCGGCCCCTAGAGGAACTGTCCATAAGACCTCCAGTTTACATCAGGGACCCGCGCACACCAGCTTCGCTGCTACCAGCTTTGCGGAAGTGGCCTGCCCTCTTCGTAGCCGGCGGCCGACTGCACACCCACCACCGCGTTCTCTCTGAACTCGGCGAGGCTCCGCGCCCCGGCATAGGTCATCGAGCTGCGCACACCAGCGGTAATCAGGTCCAGTAGGTCCTCCACCCCGGGGCGGGCCGAGTCAAGGTACATTTTCGACGTCGAGATGCCTTCCTCGAACAACCCCTTCCGGGCTCGTGCGAAGACGTCGTCGCCCAGCGTCCGGTTCTGGACCGCCCGGGCCGAGGCCATGCCGAAGCTCTCCTTATATTGTCTTCCGCTGCTGTCCGTCTGCAGGTCCCCGGGGCTCTCATAGGTTCCGGCGAACCAGGATCCGATCATCACCTGGCTGGCGCCAGCCGCCAGCGCCAACGCCACATCGCGGGGGTACCGCACTCCGCCGTCGGCCCAGACCTGCGCCCCGAGTTCGCGCGCCGCCTCCGAGCACTCCCGTACCGCCGAAAACTGGGGCCTCCCCACCGCGGTCATCATGCGGGTGGTGCACATGGCACCGGGCCCGACGCCGACCTTGACGATGGAGGCGCCCGCCGCCACCAAATCACGGACACCGCCGGCGCTCACCACGTTACCCGCCACGATGGGCACCGGACGGGATACCCCGTTGGCGACCGCACGGACAACCTTCAACGCGTCGAGCATTTTCCGCTGGTGCCCGTGGGCGGTGTCGACCACCAAAACGTCCACCCCGGCGTCCAACAACTCGACAGCCTTGGCTTCGACGTCGCCGTTGATGCCCATTGCCGCCGCAACCCGGAGCGACCCATTGAGGTCAAGGGCCGGCCGATAAATCGTCGATCGGAGGGCACCCTTGCGGGTCAGCACCCCCAGCAGTTCACCAGCGTGGGAGACGGGGGCGAGACTGGTGCTTGCGGCGTCCAATTCCTCGAAGGCACGCTGCAGTCCGGCGTCGACATCACCGACGAACCGGGACGATTCGAAGGTGACGAAACTGGTGCGCATCACCGATTCCAGGGAGGCAAACCGGTCAACCCCCTCACAGTCTGACGACCGGACAATCCCGATGCAGCTGTTCTGTTCATCAACCACCATCACTGCGCCGTGGGACCGTTTATTGATCAGGTGCAGCGCGTCGATCACCGTGTTCCCTGGCTGCAGCTTGAGCGGGGTCTCGTACACGGCATGCCGGCTCTTCACCCAGTGCGTTACCTCAGCGATCACCCCGGAGGGGATGTCCTGCGGCAGGACAGCAAGACCACCCCGGCGGGCCACCGTCTCCGCCATGCGCCGCCCGGTCACGGCCGTCATGTTGGCCACGACCAAAGGGATGGTCGTCCCGGTCAGATCGTCGCTGGAAAGGTCCACATCGAAACGGGAGACCACCTCCGACGCGGACGGGACCAAAAACACGTCCGAATAGGTGAGATCGGTGGCCGGCTGATTGATAAAACGCATGGTGTTGCTCCTGGATTGGCTTCCTGAAAAGTCTAGGTGCTTCCCTGACACTTAGGACATTTAAGGGATTGGCTTGTTACCCGCGACTGTCATTAGACTGGCAGCGGGTCTGTATACAGTTTTGTTTCGCGTTGAACACCGCTGCAGACTTTCCACACCGGGCTCAGGGCAACTTACGGAAGAGGCGTATTACTAGTGCCAGAACAACCGAACCACCGCCTACCTGAAGAATTCGGTGGAAACGAGTGGCTTGTCGATGAGCTGTACGAGCAGTTCCAGCGGGACCGGAATTCCGTTGACAAGAAATGGTGGAAGCTGTTCGATTCATTCACGGCAGAGGACTCTGAGGCCGAAAACGGCCGCCACACCGCACCGCGCTCCGCCGTGCAGAACGACACCAGCGGCGTCCACAACAGCAGCGGCGAGCTTGGCCACAACCCGGCCACCCGCGAACTCCCCGTAGTCAACACTGAAGCGAGCGCCCCCAAGTCCTCCGGCGAGTCCCCTGCCAGCTTTGAGGAGTCGGCAAAGCCGCCGGTTCCCAAGGAGACGCACTCCCCGGCTGCCATTGAGGCGGAGGACAACGCTGATCGGGCCCTGGAGAAGGCAGCCCAGGAAAAAGCCGAGAACCCCGCGGCCAAACCGTCAGACAACGCCAAAACCGAGAAGCCGTCAGCGACGCCGATACCCGCCCAGCTTCCCAAGTCCGACCGCAGCACCGACATGGACGAAGACACGGTCAAGGTCCTTCGTGGGCCAGCCAAGGCGATCGCCACCAACATGGACGCCAGCCTGACGGTTCCCACCGCCACTAGTGTTCGCGCGATTCCCGCGAAGCTTCTGATTGATAACCGTGTGGTCATTAACAACCATCTAGCCCGTTCCCGCGGCGGAAAAGTGTCGTTTACCCATCTGATCGGCTACGCCATCATTCGTGCGCTGGCCCAGTTCCCCTCGCAGAACGTGTATTACGACGTCGTCGACGGCAAGCCCTCCGCAGTCCAGCCCGCACACGTCAACTTCGGTCTCGCCATTGACATGCCGAAACCTGACGGATCCCGCCTGCTGGTGGTCCCGAACATCAAGATGGCCGAAACGATGAACTTCTCGGACTTCTGGCATGCGTATGAGGATCTGGTCAAGAAGGCACGCGGCGGCAAGCTCGGCGCCGACGACTATGCGGGCACCACGGTCTCGCTGACCAACCCGGGCGGAATCGGTACCGTCCACTCGGTGCCACGCCTGTCCAAGGGCCAGGCCTGCATCATCGGTGCCGGCGCCCTCGAGTACCCGGCCGAGTTCCAGGGCTCCAGCGAGAAAACCCTGGCGCAGCACGCGATCAGCAAGACCATCACGCTGACCTCCACCTACGACCACCGCGTCATCCAGGGTGCGGGCAGTGGAGAGTTCCTGCGGATCATCCACCAGCTGCTGCTCGGTGAGCAAGGCTTCTACGACGAGATCTTCGAAGCCCTCCGGATTCCTTACGAGCCGGTCCGGTGGAGCGCGGACATTCAGGTCGACCCGATGGACGAGATCAACAAGGTCGCCCGCATCCAGCAACTGATCCATGCGTACCGGGTTCGCGGCCACCTGATGGCCGACACGAACCCGCTTGAATACGTACAGCGCAAGCACGCCGACCTCGATGTGCGGACCCACGGCCTCACCCTGTGGGATCTGGACCGTGAGTGGCCCACCGGCGGGTTCGGCGGCAAGCCGATGCTGAAGTTCCGCACCATCCTCGGCGTTCTGCGCGACGCCTACTGCCGCACCACCGGCATCGAATACATGCACATCCAGGACCCTGAGGAGCGACAGTGGTTCCAGGACGAACTGGAGCACTCCTACTCCAAGCCCAGCCGCGAGGAGCAGATGCGCGTCCTGCACCAGCTCAACGCTGCTGAAGCATTCGAGACGTTCCTCCAGACCAAGTTCGTGGGGCAGAAGCGTTTCTCCCTTGAGGGTGGCGAGTCGCTCATCCCGCTGCTTGATTCGATCATCTCCAACGCCGCCGACGACGGCCTCGACGAAGTGGCCATTGGGATGGCGCACCGGGGCCGCCTGAACGTGCTGACGAACATTGCCGGGAAAACCTACGGCCAGGTCTTCCGCGAATTCGAGGGCACTCAGGACCCACGCTCGGTCCAGGGTTCGGGTGATGTGAAGTACCACCTCGGCACCGAGGGCACGTTCACGTCCGAGAGCGGCAACGAGACCAAGATTTACCTCGCAGCCAACCCCTCCCACCTGGAGGCGGTGGATTCGGTGCTGGAAGGCATCGTCAGGGCCAAACAGGACCGGCTTGACATGGGCGACGCGTTCCCTGTCCTCCCCGTCCAGATCCACGGCGATGCGGCCTTCGCAGGCCAGGGTGTTGTCGCTGAGACGCTGAACCTCTCCCAGCTCAGGGGCTATCGGACCGGCGGCACCATCCACATCATCGTGAACAACCAGGTGGGGTTCACCACCTCCCCCACGTCGTCGCGGTCCTCGGTGTACTCCACCGATGTGGCGAAGATGGTGCAGGCGCCGATCTTCCACGTCAATGGCGACGACCCGGAGGCAGTGGTCCGCGTGGGCCAGCTCGCCTACCAGTTCCGGCAGAAGTTCAACAAGGACGTTGTAATCGACATGGTGTGCTACCGCCGTCGTGGGCACAACGAGGGCGACGATCCGTCGATGACCCAGCCCATGATGTACAACCTCATCGAGGCGAAACGCTCAGTGCGCAAGCTTTACACCGAAGCTCTGATCGGTCGTGGTGACATCAGCCAGGATGAGGCGGAGCAGGCGCTGCGGGACTACCAGGAGCGCCTGGAGCGGGTCTTCGCTGAGACGCATGCCGCCCAGACATCGCCCATCCCGATCGTCACCAAGGACGCTGCAGCGGTATCGGACATCGAGCGTCCCATGTCGCAGCAGTCCGATACCGGCGTGGGTGTTCCGGCGAGCACAGCAATCACTCCTGAGACCCTCGCCCACATCGGCAAGGTCCACACCGCAATCCCCGAAAACTTCACTGTGCACCCGAAGCTGAAGGCCCTGCTCGACAAGCGCGAACAGATGTCCCGCGAGGGCGGTATCGACTGGGGTTTCGGCGAGCTGGTAGCGTTCGGGTCTCTCCTGATGGAGGGTGTTCCGGTCCGGCTGGCGGGCCAGGACTCCCGCCGGGGAACCTTCGTGCAGCGGCACGCGGTGTTCCACGACCGGGCGACCGGCGAAGAATGGTTGCCGCTTGACGACCTCAGCGAAGCGCAGGCAAGGTTCTGGATCTATGATTCGCTGCTGTCGGAATACGCAGCGATGGGCTTCGAATACGGCTACTCGGTGGAACGTCCTGACGCGCTGGTCCTGTGGGAAGCGCAGTTCGGTGACTTCGTCAACGGTGCCCAGACCATCATCGACGAGTTCATCAGCTCTGCCGAGCAGAAGTGGGGCCAGCGGTCGTCGCTGGTGCTGATGCTGCCGCACGGCTACGAGGGGCAGGGTCCTGACCACTCGTCGGCCCGCATTGAACGCTTCCTGCAGATGTGCGCCGAGGACAACATGGTGGTGGCCAACCCGACTACCGCTGCGTCCCACTTCCACCTCCTGCGCCGCCAGGCGTACACCAGGCCGCGCAAGCCGCTGATCGTTTTCACTCCGAAGCAACTGCTCCGGCTGAAGGCTGCGGCTAGCTCGGTTGAGGACTTTACCACCGGCACCTTCCTTCCGGTGATCCCGGACAAGCAGGAAGCCAACGCCAGCGACGTCGATCATGTGATCCTCGTGTCCGGACGCCTGTACTACGATCTGCTGGCCTCACGTCAGAAGACCGATGACCAGAAGACTGCGATTATCAGGGTGGAGCAACTCGCACCCCTTCCAGTTGAGGCGATCAAGGCAGCCGTCGGCACGTACCCGAACGCTGACCTTGTATGGGCTCAGGACGAACCAGCGAACCAGGGACCTTGGCCGTTTATTGGCTTGAACCTTCCTGAACATCTCGACCGGACGCTGCGGCTGGCATCCCGTCCAGCCTCTGCGTCAACTGCGACCGGTTCGGCCAAGCGCCACGCCGTGGAGCAGGAGATCCTGGTGAAGAAGGCATTCGAACGCAGGTAGCACCTGTCGGGCTGGCAGGTACGTATGATGTTGGGTGGGGTGCCGGCGCACCCCACCCACTAGTTTTTTTGAGCTGGGTCCGAACCTCGGATCTTAGTGGCTAAACGAATGGCAAAATAATGAGCGGACAAAGGTAACCAACCAGTGGAACAACGCAGAATCCGGCTCGCAGCCGTAGGTGACGAACTGCTAGCAGGCCTTGGCGATCCCCGCGCGCTTGGCTGGTTTGGCCGTGTCCTCGCCCGGACCGCCCCCGACGGTGTGGCGCTGCAAGCCTTCACCCTGGCGGCGCCCACAGAGGGCACCGAGGCACTCGCCAACCGGTGGCTACAGGAAAGCGGGCGGCGGTTTGGTGAGGGATTCGAAAACAGGCTGGTGATTGGTCTGTCTGACCGGGACCTCGACCTCGATCTCTCAACAGCGCGCAGCCGGCTCAACCTCGCCAACATTCTCGACGGCGCGGCCCACATGAGCATCAAGGTTCTGGTGGTGGGGCCTCCCCCAGGGCTCGACGCCGAACGGAACCGCAGGCTCGCCGACCTCTCGGCAGCCTTCGCCGACGTCACCACGCGCCGGAAGCACGTCTATGTTGACACGTTCACTCCCCTGCAGGCCCATGAACAATGGCGCAGCGACCTCGCAGCCAATGGCGGCGGCCCGGGCCAGGCCGGCTATGGTCTGATGGCCTGGTTGGTCCTCCATCGCGGCTGGTTCCAATGGCTGGAAGTCCCCGCGCCCGAGTAACACCGCTATCCAGCTAAACGACTATGAAACGGACACTGCAGACATGAAGACCACCCCCATGAAAAAAGTTTCAGCCGCCGCCTTCCTCCTCACCGCCCTCTTCCTCGTAGGCTGCGACACTACGAATGGCGAGGACCAGAACCAGGAACAGCAGCAGGAAGACGGTGACCAGGAGGACGGCGAGTCGGAAGACGGCGACGACGATTAGCCCGCAGCCCCGGGTTGGTGTCTGAAGACGATCTTCCCGAATACTTCCCCGTTGAGCATCTTCCGGAAACCCTTTTCGGCCTGATCGAGGGCGAACACCTCATCGATTGTGGGCCGCACGCCGGTGGCAACGAGGAACCGGGTGAGCCTGATCAGTTCCTCACGGGTGCCCATGGTGGAGCCCAGGACTCTCAGTTGCAGGAAGAACACCCGGTTCAGGTCGGCGCTGGGAGCCGGGCCGCTGGTGGCACCGCAGGTCACCACCGCCCCGCCAGGCTTCAACGACTTTAGTGAGTGTGCCCAGGTGGCGTCGCCCACCGAATCAAAGACGACGTCGACCCGCTCCGGCAGGCGCGCTCCGACGTCGAACACGGCAGCGGCGCCCAGGTCCAGCGCACGTTCCTGCTTGGCCGTACTCCGGCTGGTCGCCCAGACCCGGAAACCGGCTGCGCTGGCCATCGCGATGAGGGCGGTAGCGACACCTCCGCCCGCCCCCTGCACCAGGACGGTGGATCCGGGGGCGGCGGGTGAGACGGTGAACAGCATCCGGTACGCGGTCAACCAGGAGGTGGGCAGGCACGCCGCCTCCTCGAAGCTCAACTCGGGGGGCTTGGGAACGAGGTTGCGCTCTGGCACCCACACGACGTCGGCCATGGCGCCCGGCAGCTTCTCGGACAGTAGGGTGCGCCGGGGGTCGAGGGTTTCGTCCCCCTCCCAGCCGGGGCTGGAAATGACTCCATGCACCAGGACCTCATTGCCGTCGTCGTCCACACCCGCGGCGTCGCAGCCGAGGATCATCGGCAGCTTGTCCGCGCCGAGGCCCACCCCCTTGAGGGACCACAGATCATGGTGGTTCAGAGCGGAGGCCCGGACGGTGACCCGACGGTATCCGTCGGGCGGGTCGCTGGCAGCCAGGTCACCAATAACCAGACCGTTCAGGGGGTCCTCTGCGGAAAACGAGTCAACGTATACAGCGCGGGTCACGTGGTACTCCTTCAGTTCGGGTCCTTCCATCCTAGGACCGAAGGCCCGGGCCGGAACATCGGCGGTTTAGGGGCAGCCCGCCGAAGTGTGGGAGACTGGATGGCAGATCAAAATACTTTAGAAGCAAGGAGGCAGCCATGAGCAAGCGAGCACGCAAGAAGCGCGACCGCAAGAAGGGTGGCGCTAACCACGGTAAGCGCCCCAACGCCTGAGCAGTCGGGCTAGCAGCAAGAAGGGAGCCCCCGCAGCCGATCATCGGCTGCGGGGGCTCCCTTCTTTGTTCCGAGCGTCAGTGCTCGGCGGTTTTGAGCTGGCTGATCCGGTCCAGGATACTGGTCTTCAGGGTGGCTGGTGCCACCTCGGTGCAGGACCGCTTCACCACCGAACGGATGACACACTCAAGGTCGTGCTCCTCGGCGCAGTCGGGGCAATCCTCCAGGTGGTTCTTGATCTCCACGAGGTCGTCATGCGATAAGGCCCCATCGAGGTAGTCATACAGGCGCTCGATCCGGGAATCGGCGCAGTCGCCAAGGCTCTGGCAATCGCTCATTTTCCACTCTCCTGTGTCTTTGCCGCGCCACTGCCCGCCGCCACCTTCGCGACACCCAGGCCGCGATCATGAGCGTATTCGGCCAGCAGTTCCCGCAACAGCTTGCGCCCCCGGTGCAGCCGCGACATGACCGTGCCAATCGGCGTGTTCATAATCTCCGATATTTCTTTGTACGCGTACCCCTCCACATCGGAGAAGTACACGGCCAGCCGGAACTCTTCCGGGATGGCCTGCAGCGCCTGCTTGACGTCCGAATCGGGGAGATGGTCCAGCGCTTCCACCTCGGCCGACCGCAGGCCGGTGGGAGTGTGCTCAGCTGCTTTGGCAAGCTGCCAGTCCTCGATCGTGTCAGAGTGAGACTGCAACGGCTCCCGCTGACGCTTCCGGTACAGGTTGATATACGTGTTGGTGAGGATGCGGTACAGCCAGGCCTTCAGATTGGTGCCGGGCTTGTACTGGTGGAACGCCGAGAACGCCTTGGTGTAGGCCTCCTGCACCAGGTCCTCGGCATCAGCCGGGTTGCGTGCCATCCTCATGGCAGCCGAGTACAGCTGATCCACATACTGCATGGCATCGCGCTCGAAGCGGACTTTGCGATCCGCATCCGATTCAGTTGACACATCCAGCTGATCGTCTTCGACTGGGGCACTGCCTGCCGCGGCTGTTGTATTCATTGAGGAAAAGTCTACGCGCCCGGCTCCCGCTGGCCGCACTGGTGTTACCCTCAGCTGGAAATCGGGCGTCTTACTGACTGTTGGGGCTGTTGCCGTCATCATCCGCCTCTCCGTCGTTCACGTGGTTGGTCGTTCTATTCGCTGTCTGATGTGCATAACCGATGGCCTAGTCCGGTTATTCCGACCAAGGGTGCGGGATAACGCCCCTGGCACGACACTTTGAGGCCGCATCCCAGTTACCCATGTCGCCTTACCAAATTAAAAGTGCAAAACTAGGACTCAGGTTCCCAATCAATCCACAGCCAGGAGGCAATCATGACCCTTGTTCGCGTACTAGCCCGCCCAATGCTCGCCAGTTCGTTCGTGGTAGCCGGGATCGACCGGCTGCGGAACGCCGAGGCCGCTGGCACCCAGCTCCGTCCTACCCTCGACCGCATCAACAGGGCGGTTCCCTCGGCGGCATCGGTAACAGCTAACGAGAAGGTCGTCGCACAGGCGCTCGGGGCGGCGCAGGTTGGCGCTGCAGCTTTACTCGGGATCGGGCGTTTCTCCCGGTTGGCGGCCCTCGTGCTGGTCGGCACGGCTGGCCTTAACACCCTTGTCGACTTCAAGTCGGCCGACTCGTCCACTGCTGAGGCACGGAAGAGCCGACGGAACCAGCTTCTGAAGAACGTGTCACTGATCGGCGCCGTACTGTTGGCCTCCGTGGACACCAACGGGCGACCAGGTCTCGCCTGGCGCGCCGAGCACTTCGCCTCCGACGCGAAGCGCAATGCCAAGGCCTTCAGCCACGACACCCGCAAGAGCACGAAGACCATTGCGCGGGACACCGAGAAGCAGCTGAAGAAGGCCAACAAGTCGGTTCGCAAGACTGCCTCCGACCTGGTGGGCTAGCACCACAGTGACCCCCATGGAACTGTCGCATTGGAGGGCACCCCGCGCGACCTCGCCGGTCGATGCGACAGTCCAGGTACCCGGCTCGAAGTCACTGACCAACCGGTTCCTGATTCTTGCCGCACTGGCCGACGGTCCGTCGCGGCTGAGGGCGCCACTGATCTCCCGTGATTCGGTCCTGATGGTCAACGCGCTCAGGGCCTTGGGCGCCGACTGCACCGAGGTTGCTGGGGATGGCGCGTTCGGCCCTGACCTGCTGGTGACGCCCGTCGACTTCGCCGTAGCCAATGACACGTCAATTGACTGTGGGCTGGCGGGCACCGTGATGCGGTTCGTCCCGCCGCTCGCCGCCCTGCGGCGGGGAACCACATCCTTCGACGGCGACCCCCACGCCCGGCAGCGACCGATGGGCGCTGTGCTCCAGGCGCTCCGCGGACTCGGGATCATCGTCGACGACGACGGCGAGCCGCTGTTGCCCTTCTCGGTCACCGGTACCGGGGTCATCCCCGGCGGCAGGCTGGTCGTCGATGCGAGCGCCTCTTCGCAGTTTGTCTCCGCCCTGCTGCTGGTCGGTGCGCGCTTCACCAAAGGACTCCACCTCGAACATGTGGGACCCCCGGTTCCCAGCCTCGACCACATCGCCATGACGGTGAAGGTCCTGCGGGAGGTGGGGGTTGAGGTTGATGACTCTGTCCCCAACCAATGGAAGGTGTCCCCCGGACCCATCAGCGCCTTCGACGTGCGGATCGAACAGGATCTCTCCAACGCCGGACCGTTCCTCGCCGCGGCGCTGGTCACTGCGGGCACCGTGCGAATCCCCAACTGGCCGATGGGCACCACCCAGGTGGGCGACCAGTGGCGACAGATCCTGACGACACTCGGCGCCGATGTGAACCTTACCGGAGGCACCCTGACGGTGACTGGCGGCTCCCGCATCCGGGGTGCCGCGATCGCCGATACCAGCGAACTGGCCCCGACAGTCGCGGCCCTCTGCGCGCTGGCTGACTCGCCGTCGGTCCTCACCGGCATCGCCCACCTGCGCGGCCACGAAACCGATCGCCTGAAAGCACTCGCCACCGAAATCAACCGGCTGGGCGGTGACGTGACCGAGACCGCCGACGGGTTAGCCATCAGGCCTGCGCCACTGCACGACGGACTCTTCAGGACTTATGAGGACCACCGGATGGCGACGGCGGGCGCCATCCTCGGCCTCGCTGTGTCGGGGGTGGAGGTCGAGAACATCGGCACCACCGCCAAGACCATGCCGCAGTTCCCTGACCTGTGGGCCGATCTCGCCGCGACCGGCCACCCACTGACTGGCCAGACCGACCCCTCCAACGGGTGCTGACGTGGCCACTGGAGGCAACCGTGGAGGGTCCAGGTCGTGGGACGAATCAGATATCAGGGTCCGGCCCAACAAGAAGGGCACCCGGCCCCGCACCAAGGAACGGCCCGCCTACGACGACGCCGTCACCGGCAGGATCGTTACGGTCGACCGTGGGCGCTACACAGCAGTCGTCGACGAGGACGCCCTGGACGAGCGGATCGTCATTGCCGCCCGGGCCCGGGAGCTACGCCGGACTCCGGTGGTCGCCGGTGACCTGGTGGCCCTGGTGGGCGACCTCTCCGGAGGGCCGGACGCCCTGGCACGCCTGGTCCGGGTGGAGGAGCGCCGAACCCTGCTGCGTCGCAGCGCCGACGACACCGATCCGGTGGAGCGCGCAGTGGTCGCCAACGCCGACCAGCTGGTCATCGTCGTGGCGGCAGCCAACCCGGAACCAAGGACAGGATTCATCGACCGGGCGCTGGTAGCGGCCTACGACGCTGGCATCCAGCCGATCCTCTGCGTCACCAAGGCTGATCTGCGGGACCCCACCGAGCTGCTCGATAACTACCGACACCTGGACCTGCCGGTCATCATCAGCCGGACCGCTACCGATGCCGACGGGATCGACAGCACCTCGGATGACGGACTGTCCGCCCGGCTCCTCGGCGATGCAGTGAGTCAGCTGCGGTCCCACCTCGATGGCAAGGTCAGTGTGCTGCTGGGCCACTCGGGGGTGGGAAAGTCCACAATGGTCAACGCGCTGACCGGGTCCAACCGTGCCACCGGCGGGGTCAACGCCGTGACCGGGCGCGGGCGGCACACGTCGTCGTCGGCGGTCGCCTTGAAGGCAGGAGATTCCCTGCCAGGAACGTGGATCATCGATACCCCCGGGATTCGCTCGTTCGGCCTCGCCCATGTTGATCCTGACCGGATTCTTCAGGCGTTCCCAGACCTTGAGCCCGGCACCGCCGATTGTGCGCGAGGCTGCCGGCATGACCGGCTCGCGGTGAAGTGCGGCCTGGACCCCTGGGTGCGGGACGGATCGGCAGGGGTCTCGGGTCCTGTCAGGCTCGCCTCCCTACGGCGGTTGCTGGGTGCCAGCGCCCCCGAACCCAAGGGAAATACCCAGGAAGCCAAACAGCTCGGCGAACAGTAGACCTGATACGCTTTAAGGAGTTGCAGTGTTGCGCCTCAAGCTGACATCGCAACGAGAACCCCGAAGCACGGGGGGATTCTCACACACAAGGAATAAGAAAAATGGCAACAGGTACAGTCAAATGGTTCAACGCTGAAAAGGGCTTTGGATTCATTGCTCCTGACGACGGCGGCGCGGACGTATTCGCCCACTTCTCGGCAATCAACTCCAGCGGATTCCGCGCGCTCGAAGAAAACCAGAAGGTCAACTTCGAGACCACGCAGGGCCCCAAGGGACCGCAGGCAGAGAACATCACCGTTATCTGACAACCCCTCAACGTAGCCCGTCCCACTGGACGGCTCCCCGCAGGACACCGAAGCGGCCCACCGCCGTCGGTGTCCTGCGGTGTTTAATCCCGCACTATGGCGACGTTAGGCGATAGGTTGAAGGTATGAACCACCGCCAAAGTTATAACGATGATCTGCGCCTTGCCCACGTCATGGCCGATTCTGTCGACGACCAGACCATGTCGCGATTCAAGGCCCTTGATCTGGTGGTGGAAACCAAGCCTGACCTCACGCCTGTCACCGACGCCGACAAGGCAGCCGAAGAGTCAATTCGGGGCCAACTCTCCCGCGCCCGCCCGCGCGACGCGGTCCTCGGCGAAGAGTTCGGCAGCAGCGGCGCTGGCTCACGCCGCTGGATCATCGACCCCATCGACGGCACCAAAAGCTTTGTGCGAGGCGTCCCGGTCTGGGCCACCCTGATTTCCCTCGTTGACGAGGGGCAGCCGGTTGTCGGTTTGGTCAGCGCCCCCGCCCTGGGTAAACGCTGGTGGGCGGCCACCGGTACCGGCGCCTACATGGGTAAATCGCTGGCCGCAGCAACCCGGCTCAAGGTGTCAAACGTGTCGCGGCTTGAGGATGCCTCGCTGTCCTATTCAAGCCTGTCGGGTTGGAAGGAACGCGGCAACCTGCCGGAATTCCTTACCCTGACGGACGCGGTTTGGCGCAGCCGGGCGTACGGCGACTTCTGGTCCTACTGCCTGGTCGCAGAGGGCGCCGTCGACATCGCCTGCGAACCCGAGCTGAACCTCTATGACATGGCGGCGCTGGTGCCGATCATCACCGAGGCCGGCGGACGCTTCACCTCCCTTGAGGGCACTGACGGCCCCTTCGGCGGCAACGCGCTGGCCACCAACAGCACGTTGCACAACGATGTGCTGCAAATCCTCAACCCTGATGTGGACGACCTGCTCTAGACGCAGGCCGCCCCGGCCTGCGAAGGAGACCACACCATGCCCCACGGCGGCCCGCGTCTGCACGCCTCCCGGCGGATCCACCTTGCCGGCGGCTACCTCGACGGCGGTGAGCAATACGACAGGGTCCGGCCCGGCTACCCGGCAGCTAGCGTCGACTGGGTCCTGACGGCAGGAGCCCTGACCGCGGCCGACGTCGGTGCCGGCACCGGGCTCTTTACCGCGCAGTTGGTGGCGCGCGGACTGGACGTCACCGGCGTCGACCCCTCACGCGACATGCTTGACGTGCTGCGGACCAAGCTCCCCCAGGTGACCACCGTGGTGGGTACTGCCGAGGCGACCGGGCTGGCCACGGCGTCGGTCCAACTGGTCACGATTGCCCAGGCCTGGCACTGGCTCGATCCAGCGGCGGCGGCCAGCGAGGCGGCCCGCATCCTCGTTCCAGGCGGCCGCATTGCGCTGCTCTGGAATCAGCTGGATGTCTCGCTCTCGTGGGTGCACCGGCTCAGCCGGATCATGCACGCCGGGGATGTCTACAAGCCCGATCATCAGCCGACCATCGGCGAGGACTTCGAGCTACCCGAACATCTGGCTACCCGCTGGACGCAGACGTTGAGCACGGCGGACATCGTGGAACTGGCGAAATCCAGAAGCTACTATCGGCGTGCCAGCCCCGTGATTCGCGCGAAGGTGGAAGCCAACCTCGACTGGTACCTCCACGAACATCTGGGATTCACCCCGGAGGCAGCGGTGGAATTGCCGTACTTTACCCATGTCTGGCGGGCGTCCAGGGTGTGACCACCTCGCAGCCCTACCTTTTAGGCCCCCCTTTGCGCTAGGTTTAGGTATGCCGAAATTCTCGATCCCGCTCGCTACGCTGACGGTTTTGGTCCTTGCCGGTTGCGGGGCCAGCCCGGCAGCGCTGGCCAGGCCTGCCGACAACGATGACCGACCCGTGGTCCTGACCACCTTCAGTGTGCTCGCTGACCTCACCGACCAGGTGGGTGGAGGACGGGTGCGGGTCGAGTCCATCACCAAGATCGGCGCCGAAATCCACGGTTACGACCCCACCCCGTCCGACCTGGTCAACGCGCAGGACGCCGACCTGATTCTCGACAACGGACTGGGGCTGGAGCGGTGGTTCGAGCGCTTCGTCCTCTCGGTCGACGCCCCCCACGTTGTCCTGTCACAAGGGGTGGAGCCAGTCGATATCCGTTCCGGCGCCTACCGGGGCCTGCCCAACCCCCACGCCTGGATGTCACCCGCCGCCGCGCAGGTCTATGTCGACAACATCGTGGCGGCTCTGACTGAACTCAGCCCGGCGCACGCCGCCGAATTCGAGGCCAACGGTCTCCGCATCAAAGCCGAATTGCAGGCCATGCTGGATGACCTGCGGGCAGCCTTCACCGATGCGTCCACGCCCGCCCTGGTCACCTGTGAGGGAGCCTTTTCCTACCTGGCGCGGGACGCCGGACTCGACGAGGCGTTTATCTGGCCGGTCAACTCGGACGCCGAGGGAACTCCCCGCCAGATCAGGGAAGTGATCAGCTTCGTCGAAGCCAACCACGTTCCTGCAGTATTCTGCGAGTCGACGGTCAACCCGTCCGCCCAGGAACAGGTGGCGTTGGCCACGGGCGCCGACCTGACCGGTCCGCTGTATGTCGATTCGCTCTCCGGCCCGGCCGGTCCGGTACCCACCTTCCTCGATCTCCTCCGGTACGACATCGCCATGATTACTGATGGGCTCACCTCATGACCTCCTTCGCTCCCCCACACCCCACGTCCACGGACGCCGGCCCCGTCGCAGCAATCTCCGTCGCCGGGCTCACCGTCAGTTACAACGAGGTGATGGCGCTGACCGATGTCAACCTGACCCTGGCGAGGGCGCGGATCTGCGGCCTGATCGGGGTCAACGGTTCGGGCAAGTCGACGCTCTTCAAATGCCTGATGGGGCTGGTCCAGCCACAGGCCGGTGCCGTGGCGATCTTCGGTAAGGACCACCGCACCGCCCGGCGCAGCAACCTGGTGGCCTATGTTCCCCAATCCGAGGACGTTGACTGGACCTTCCCGCTATCGGTGAGCGACGTCGTTCTGATGGGCCGCTACGGCAGGATGCCGCAGTCCCGCCGTGCCAATCGGGCCGACCGTGACGCCGTCGACGAGGCGCTGGAACGGGTTGGGCTGAGCCAGCAACGCCACCGCCAGATCGGCGAGCTGTCCGGCGGGCAGAAGAAGCGGGCCTTCGTGGCTCGCAGCATTGCCCAGGACGCTCAACTCCTGCTCCTCGACGAACCGTTTGCCGGCGTCGACAAGACCAGCGAGGCAACCCTGATCGACCTGCTCCGGGAGTTGAGGGACGAGGGACGGACGGCGCTGATTTCCACGCACGACCTCGCAGGCATCCCGGAACTGTGCGACGAAGCGGTGCTGCTGCACAACCGAGTCCTCGCCCACGGGCTACCCGAGGACGTCCTGACACATGACAAGCTGGCACTGGCGTTCGGCCCGACGCCGGCCGCCGTACCGTCCAGCGTTCCCCTGGGACAAGCAGCGAACGAAAGCTAGGACAACGTTATGGACCTTCTCACCTTCATCATCGAACCGCTCCAATACGGCTTCCTGACCCGGGCCCTGATCGTCACTGTGTGCGCGGCGGTGGTCGCCTCCGTGCTGTCCTGCTGGCTGATCCTGATGGGGTGGTCACTGATGGGCGACGCCGTTTCACACGCGGTGCTGCCCGGCGTCGCCCTTGCCTACATCATCGGTATCCCGTTCTCCATCGGCGCTTTCGTCTTCGGTGCAGGTGCTGTGGCCTTGATTGGGCTGGTGAAATCGACCACTAAGCTCAAATCGGACACCGTCATTGGGGTGGTGTTCACCGGCTTGTTTGCCGTCGGACTGGCCATCGTATCCCGAACGCCATCCCAGGTGGACCTGATGCACATTCTGTTCGGAAACGTCCTGGGCGTCACCAATGGGGAGTTGTGGCAGGTGGTCATTCTGGGTGTCCTGACGCTCGCCATCCTGCTCTACAAACGCCGCGACCTCACCCTCTTCGCCTTCGACCGGACCCACGCGCATGTGATCGGGCTCAATACCCGGCTGCTGTCGGCCCTGTTGCTGGGCCTGCTGGCGCTGAGCGTCGTCGTCGGCCTGCAGGCGGTGGGGATCATCCTGGTGGTCGCCATGCTCATTACCCCCGGGGCGACGGCCTTCCTGCTGACCCGCAGTTTTGATCGGATGCTGATCCTCGCCGCGGCCATCACCGCCGTCGCCTCGGTGGCAGGAATCTATGCCAGCTATTACCTGGACATCTCGACCGGCGCCGCAGTGGTACTCTCCCAGTCGCTCGTTTTCGTCCTGGTTTACCTGTTCGCGCGGCGAACTGGCGTCCTGTGGCAGGTGGGCAACCGGCGCCGCCTCCGGCGCACCATGGCCCTGACCGCCAGACCGTTAACGGCTGTCCGCCCTCTACCGGCCAGCCACCAGCCATTCGGTGGTGCCTAAGGTGGTACGCCGGTCAGCTATCGCCCTCAGCGCGGGATCGTCGAGCGTCCAGGACTATGTCAAGGGCATCTACTCCTTCACCGAATGGCAGGAACGGCCGATCACCGCCTCGCAACTGGCGTCCCGGCTGTCGGTAGCCAACTCCTCGGTCTCGGAGATGGTCCGCAAACTCATGGATCTGGGCCTTGCCCAGCACGAACCGTACGGCGCGGTTGAGCTGACCGACGACGGGCTGCATCTTGCCCTGGCGATGGTGCGCCGTCACCGTCTCCTGGAGACGTTTCTGGTACGCGAGCTCGGGTACCGGTGGGACGAGGTCCACGACGAGGCCGAGCTGCTGGAGCACACGGTGTCCGACACCTTTATTGAGCGGCTGGACCGGAAACTCGGCTATCCGTCCCGTGACCCGCACGGGGATCCGATCCCCACCGCGGACGGGAAAATTACTGTGCCGAGCGCTCATCCCCTGCGGGAGCTCGACGACGGGCACCGGGGCCGCATCACCCGGATCAGCGACGCAAATCCTGAGTTGCTCAGATTCCTCGCTGCGGAAGCCATCGACCTCGACGCTCCGGTACAGGTTCTGGAACGCAAACCTTTTGGGGGTCCCCTGGTGGTGAGGGTTGGCGATTCCAGCAGCGCCAGGACCTTCGACTTCGGTGAAGAACTGACCGCTGCGCTGTGGATCGAAACCCATGAGGCCCATGCAGGCTGCCGCCTGCGCGAAGCCTCCGGGCGCTAGCCACCCGCCAGGCCGGCGCCCACCAGGACGGCGCCGGCAGCGATACCTGCCGCCGCGGCGATCAGGGCGAGCACCGCCGTTCCGATGGCGTGGACCAATCCACGTCCTACCCGCCCGCTCCGGATCAGCCTCACCGTGTCGACACTGGCTGTGCTGAAGGTAGTGAACCCGCCCAGGAACCCGACACCGGCGGCGAGCTCTAGCTCCAGAGACACCCCGCCGCCCAGGGCCAACCCGGTGAGGAGCCCCAGGAACCCGGAACCCACCACGTTGATGGTCACCGTCCCCCAAGGAATGGCCGTGGCAAACCGCGCCCGCACCACGCCGTCGAGTACGAAGCGGGTCACCGCACCGAGCCCACCCGCCGCACCGATCAGCAGGACCACCAGGACGCTCACCGGCCGGCCTTTCCAGTGGTAGACCCCCGATTGGCTCGGCGGCGGGTCAGTGCTGCGGCTAGTCCGATCCCCGCGAAGCTCAGCAGGATTCCCCCCAGGAGGCTGGCTGCCACGTACCCGGCAGCCGGCCAGTAGTCACCCTCGGTTCCCAGCCCGATCGTTTCGATCGCGAAGGTGCTGTAGGTGGTGAATCCCCCCAGAAACCCTGTGCCCGCCAGCAGCCGCACCATGCGGCGTTTCCCCTGGTCCGGTCCGGTGCGCAGCAGGGACTCCAGGAGCAACCCCAGCAGAAACGAACCGCTCAGGTTGATCAGCAGGGTAGGGAGTGGCCAGCCCTGCGGAGCGGGAAGGAGCCCCTCCAGCCAGAACCGACTGAGTGTTCCGCCCATTCCACCAACGAAGACCAGGGCAATGAGGGTTAGGCGATGGTGTGGTTGAGGTGCGGCAGGGTCGGCTGACCGTTCGCCCAGTCTGTGCCGACGGATCACAATGCTCTGCCCCTATCGGGTGTCAAAGGAAGGAACCATCAGCCCTGCGTGGCGGTTCGGGCAATACCCCGGCGGGATCCATCGCCGTAGCCTTGACTATATCGGATCTGTACCGGGAGCCCCCGAAAAGTCACAGTATTAGCCGTCGGCAATTCGGGGGTGCAATGATCACTACCAGCACCGCATGCTCCGCGCCCGCACCCATCTAGGCAAAGGTTCCACATGACAACGCTGGGGATCGAAGAAGAGTACCTCCTGCTGGACCCGCTGTCCGGGTTGCCGGTCTATCAGGCGAATGAGGTGCAGGCCCTCTTGGAGCAATCACCCACCATCGAGGCCGACGACGTTCAGCGCGAACTCCTCAGCTGCCAGATCGAGACTGCCACCCCAGTGTGTTCAACCCTGACCGAAGCGGAAGAATCCCTGCTCCACTTCCGACGACGCATCTCGGCAGCGGCGCGGAAGGCGGGGGTGCGGGCCAGCGGTTCAGCGACGGCGCCCCGGATTGAATCCGCCTACCCGACGCTGACCGATCATCAGCGCTATCACGAGCTGAAGGCCAGCGCCAGCGGGATCGTGGCGGATCAGTTTGTGAATGGCCTGCACGTTCATGTCGCGATCCCCGACCGGGAGACCGGTGTGCAGGCATTGAACCGGATC
This sequence comes from Arthrobacter glycogeni, assembly GCF_054511155.1. Lineage (NCBI taxonomy): Bacteria > Bacillati > Actinomycetota > Actinomycetes > Micrococcales > Micrococcaceae > Arthrobacter > Arthrobacter glycogeni. The sequence goes on from NZ_JBTNDE010000001.1 coordinate 66,731, forward strand.
CGGCCGTGGCTTCCGGTGATCATAGCGCTCAGCAGCAATTCACCGTTCTGGTTGGACCGGGACAGCGGCTTCGCGAGTTGGCGAGTGGTGCATTACCGCAGGTGGCCGGTGCAGGGGTGCCCGCCGGTCTTCGCCGATGCCGCCGACTACGAACGCCGCATTGAACGTCTCGTGGGCACCGGCGTCATCATCGACCGCGGTGTTTTGACCTGGATGGCGCGGCTGTCCGATGCCTATCCCACGCTGGAGGTGCGGGCCGGCGACGCCCAGCTCGAAGCCCAGGATTCGGTCCTTCTCGCTGCCCTGGTCAGAGGTCTGGTGTCCACAGCTGTCCGCGAGGCCAAGGCCGGCTTGCCGTTCCTCAACCCGGACCCCGAACTGCTGGACGCCGCCATGTGGCAGGCGGCCCGGCACGGACTGGCCGCCTGCCTGGTTGAGCTGGAGACCGGTAACCTGCTGCCGGCCCGTGAGGTGATGGACCGGCTACTGTCCTACACGGCGGCCGCAGTGGAAGCCGAAGGTGATACCGAGTGGATTGCCGCGGGCCTGGCAACGGTCTGGGAGCGGGGCACCGGTGCCGAACGCCAGCGCCGGGCCATGGCGGACGGCGGCATGGCCTCCCTCCTGGATCTCTACAGCACAACGCTGACCGCCGAACGCTAACCCGGTTTCTGGTTTGCCCGGCCCTCCGCCAGCCGCTGCAGCGTCCTGGCGATCCGCGCGTCCCGGGTGGCAGGACGCTTCGCGGAGGCGATCCACAGCGCGTATTCGCGCTGGCGCGAGTACGCGAGAGCCCTGAACCGGTCCACTGCACCGCCCGCCACCAGTGCCGCCGCCACATCATCGGCGAGTTCCACCACCCGCTCGCTGGTGTCCAGGGTAAGCGACACACGCACCGTGTCGCCGGCGGCTTTACCGATCTGTGCCTGGACGTCGGACCGGACCAACAGCAGGTGATCGTCGCCGTGGGTGACCAGCGAACCCCGGTATCCGACGCCGTCGAACGTGGCACGGACCGGGACCCGCCCGCCTGCACCAAATGTTTCCGGCACGCTGTACGGAAAGGTGACGAACGACGCCGCACCAATCACGGCTGAGTGCTGGATGACTGCGTCGAACTCGATGGGGCCGGGATCTTGATAATGGGCCATCCCTGAAGCTTAGCTAACCCGTCTATGGCCCGGCCGTCCGAAGGACCCGCGCCTCCCACGGACGCAGCCGTCCAGCATCCTCTGTGGTGTCCTCAATGGTGTCCCGTGTGGCGTCCGACCTCGGAACCGGGTAGTTGCCCAGCACGCGCTCCCCGCGGCCCAGCCCCTGCGGCAGGACCAGGTCCTCGCCTGACACGTTGCCCAGGACGGTGAGCGTCTCACCGTTCCGGGTCCGCGTGAATGCGTACAGGGTGGGGTGGTCCTCCTGGATTGGGGTGAACCCTCCGAGGCGCACCACGGCGTTGTCGTGCCGCAGCCGGATCAGCTGCTGGTAGTAACCGTAAACGGATCGATCTGACGCCCGATCCGCCTGGGCGTTGATCGCGGTGTAGTTCGGGTTGACCCCCAGCCAGGGCTCGCCGGTGGTGAACCCTGCGTGGGCCTCGTCCGACCACTGGACCGGTGTTCTGGCGTTGTCGCGGCTCATGATGCGAATGCCCGCGAGCACCTGCTCCGGGTCAAGCCCCAGAACGGTGGTCGCTTCGGTGAAGTAGTTGATCGACTCCAGGTCCCGGAAGTCCTCGATGGCGGCGAACGGCACGTTGGTCATGCCGAGTTCCTCGCCCTGGTAAATGTAGGGCGTCCCCCGGTGCAGGTGGAGCAGGGTCGCCCATAGGGTGGCCGACTCATATCTGAACTCCGAGTCATTGCCGAACCGTGACACCAGTCGCGGCTGATCGTGGTTGTTCAGGTAGAGGCTGTTCCAGCCCGTCGTTGCCAGGCCCTGCTGCCACCGGTTCCAGGACACTTTCAGGTCAGCCAGATTCAGGCCACGGTAATCCCACTTGCCGCCGGGCCCGTAGTCCAGTCCAACATGCTCGAACTGGAAGATCATGTCCAATTCGCGACGGGACGGGTCGGTGAAAAGGCGGGCCTCCTCGACTGTTGCACCGGGCATCTCGCCCACAGTAATCAGCTCAGCCGACCGTCCGGCGAACACCTCGCGGTGCATTTCCTGCAGGTAGTCGTGGATTCGTGGACCGGAAATGAAGTGCGGCCCGCCGTCGCCCCACAGTACTCCGGGCGGGACAACGCCGTCCGGCAGAGCGGGGTCCTTGGAGATGTAGTTGATGACATCCATCCGGAAGCCATCAACACCGAGGTCGAGCCACCAGTTCATCATCTCGTAGACGGCCGAGCGGACCTGAGGGTTCTCCCAGTTCAGGTCCGGTTGTTGGGGGGCGAACAGGTGCAAATAGTACTGCCCGGTGTGGGGGTCGAGCGTCCAGGCCGGCCCGCTGAAGGCCGATCCCCAGTTCGTCGGTTCGGCACCGGGGCTGCCGGCGTCGAACCCGTCCCGGGGGTCCCGCCACCAGTACCAGTCTCGCTTGGGGCTGTCCACGGAAGCGGACGCCTCCTTGAACCACTCGTGTTCGTGGGAGGTGTGGTTGACCACCAGATCCATCACCAGTTTCATCCCCCGATTGTGCACACCCTCCAGGAGCTCGCGGAATTGTTTGAGGGTACCGAACGCTGGATCGATCCGGCGGTAGTCGCTGATGTCGTAACCATTGTCGTGGTGTGGCGACTGGTAGACCGGGGACAGCCAGAGCACGTCGACGCCGAGCTCCGCCAGGTAGTCCAGCTTGCCGATGATCCCACCCAGGTCGCCCACGCCGTCGCCGTTGGAATCGGCGAAACTACGGGGGTAGATCTGGTAGACAACAGCGCTCGTCCACCAGGCGGGCTGGGTCTGGTCCGTTGCGATGCTCACGAGGGGTTCTCCTTGGCTGGTGTTCGCCGCACTTCGATGAGTACTGATTGTTCGGGGAAAAGCACAGGTGCCTGAACGCCGATGGACCCGAGAACACGACCTGACAGGATGACCGGGCTGCCGAGCAGCGCCGCCTGGTACCAGTCCAGTGAGGACTGGCCGGCACCCGGATGTTCGAGTGCCGGGGCCGCCGGGGCGAGGGTGTACAACGCCGTGGGTTCCAGCCCCGGAAACCGGATCCGGCCTGGCGGATAGGAGGCACTGGATGCGGTGAGGGTATAGGAGTACAACGCCGCGGAACCGTCCCTGGCCACAGTGCCACGGAGATCCATGGCCGGGTCCGGCAGGTCCGCGTGGACCACCCTGCCGCTGTGCAGCAGGCTCCGCCATCGTTTGTGCAGGGCAATCCACGCTGTGAGGTCAGCAGAGTCCTGCTCCCCCAAATCGGAGATATCCCATTCGACCCCGTAGTGGCCAAACACTGCAGTGCTTGCCCGAAGCGACAACGAGTGCGCCCGGTGGGTGGAGTGGGAGACCGGCCCGCCGATGTGCATCCCCATCAGTTCAGGGGCGATCAACAGTCCGGTGTACTTCTGGATGACCAGTCGCTCCAGCGGATCAATGCAGTCGCTGGTCCAGATGCGGTCGGTGCGGGCCAGGATTTCCAGGTCCACCCGCCCGCCACCCGAGGCGCAGCTTTCAATCTCGAGGCCGGGATGGCGGCGTTTGAGCTCCTCGAGCAGCCGGTACAGCGCCGCCACGTTCCGGTGCACCTCGGGCATACCCGAGGTGGCGCCGACCGCTTCCACCAGATCCCTGTTGTGGTCCCACTTGAGGTAGGCGATGTCGTGATCCGCCAGGATGGAGTCCATCCGCTCCAGGAGGTATTCCCATGCCTCGGGGATGGCCAGATTCAGCACCTGCTGCTGGCGGGCCGACGGCGGCAGTCGTCCGTCGGCCTGCAGCATCCAGTCGGGGTGCCGCCGGGCCAGATCGGAGTCCGGGTTAACCATTTCCGGTTCGAACCACAGCCCAAATTCCATCCCGAGAACGCGCACATGGTCGATGATCGGAGCCAGTCCGTCGGGCCACACGTCGTCGTCGACAAACCAGTCCCCCAGGCCTGCCGTGTCGTCGCGGCGTCCCCTAAACCAGCCGTCGTCGAGCACGAACCGTTCGATCCCCACCGCAGCCGCCCGGTCAGCCAACTGGGTGAGCCGCTCGAGGTTGTGGTCAAAGTAGATGGCTTCCCAGGTATTCAGCGTCACAGGTCGCTCCCGCACCGGGTGGGAGGGCCGGCTCCGTTGCTCCTGGTGGAACCGCTGTGCGAGCTCGTTGAGGCCGTTGCCCCACGAGGCCAAAGCATCCGGTGCAGCATAGGAGTCGCCCGGCTGAAGCACAATTTCCTGCGGCAGGAGCAGCTCTCCGGCGGCGATGAAGGTCTCACCGGTGGGTGTCTTCTCCACCAGGAGCTGGTGGTTTCCACTCCAGGCAGCATGCACGGCGTGAACCACGCCGGATTCGAACCCGACTGATGCCTCCCCCGCGGCCAGCAGGAGCGTCGCGTCGAGTCCGGGCCGGCCTCGCCTGCTCTCACGCCGGTAGGTACCGGTGGTCAGGGCGTGCCGTTGCGGGCTGCGCTCCCTCAGGTGGCGTCCGGTGGTGTCAAGGATTTCCACAGCGTCTGATGGAACCGGGAACACCGCCAGCAGGGCGTCCACCTCGTAGGGGGTGTCCCCCACATTCGTCAGCCGTAACCGCTGCCTGAGCAATCCCGCGTCGGTCAGGGTGAGAGTGCCTTCCAGGCGAAGGCCGCCGTGGGGATCGGCTGCCGAGAAACGAAATTCAGCGGTCGACGTCGAACTGGCCGTCGTAGCCAAGCGCGGAAAGAGGGCCCTGCCGGCGCGGTGCCCTATGATTCCCGGGGTGCCCTGCCACCCAAACGATTCCTGCGGAGTCAACGTCAATCGCGGCGGCGAGTCAAGACCGCCCGAAACCCTCTGCGGCCTGGATGCTGCGGCAAAGTCGTCGAGGCTGCCGGTCTCGCCCAGTTCGCTACCCCAGTACAGGATGGCTGGCAGGCCCGCAGCCGTGGTGTCGACAACAACGCTGGTACCGCCGTTGGTGAAATGAAAGACCGTAGTAGACTGCATTAGTTATTTTTACTGCAAAAGTAATTGTAGTGTCAAGCATCGCAGCTGACCCGTTTGACGCATGGCGGACGTCGATCATCGATAGTAAATTGACTTTGGTATCACAGGAAAAATATTCGGGGACGGAGTCCAGTGAAGGCAGTCCGAGCGCTCGCCGCCGATAGTCCCACCCGTGCCATTGCCCGCGAGGTGCTGATCCGTGGCCCCATCTCGCGGAGTGAGCTGGCACGGAAGCTCGGGCTATCTGCCGCCAGCCTCACCCGCCTGAGCAAGCCTCTGCTCGCGGCCGGCATCCTGCAGGAAGGCTCTGATGTGCAGGTGGGGGCGGTGGGCCGCCCCACGAAACCCCTGAACGTCTGCTCCGACTCCCACCGGTTCGTGGGCATCAAACTGACCGGTGATGCCGCAAGCGCCGTCTCGGTAGACCTGCGCTGCCGGGTGAACGCTTCGGCGACGCGACCGCTGGCCAGCCATCTGGTGGATGACGTCGTCGACGTCGTCTGTGCCGTGGTGGGCGATCTGGGCCCGGCGACCAGCTTCAGCGGCATCGGGATCAGCTTGGGCGGCAAGGTGGGATCACCCACCGCATCCGGAACGGTTCAGCGGGCACCCTTCCTCAACTGGCGTGATGTTCCCCTGGCCCAGCTCGTGCAGCAACGCACAGGGCTACCCGTGGTGCTGGAGAACGACGTCATTGCCCTCACCGTCGCTGAGCAATGGTTTGGTGCGGGGCGGGGGGTCCCGAATTTTGCGGTAGTGACCATCGGAGCTGGCGTGGGCTACGGGCTGGTCATCAACGACCAGGTGATTGCTCCCCCGGATGCCGGGCTGGGTCTTGCCGGGCATTTTCCGCTGGACGCCTCGGGCCCGCTGTGCCCCGAGGGCCACCGGGGGTGTTCAACGGCGATGCTGACCATGCCCGGGATCTGTGCCCAGGTGACAGGGGCGACGGGCCTTGCCCACCCCTACGCATCGGTGTTGCAGCTGGCCCGCGAGAAACACCCGGTGGCCCTGCACGTTGTCGAGAGTGCCGGCGCCGCCTTGGGCACCTTGATCGCGGCGATCGCCAACCTGACCATGGTCGAGTTGATGATCCTTTCCGGTGAGGGGATGGACCTGGTCGATGTGGTGCCAGCTGCGGTGGATGCGGCGGTGGCCGCCCATCGGGATCCGGAGGCACAATCGGTACAGCTGGTCCGCGAACACACTGACTTCAGCCAGTGGGCGCGGGGCGCGGCGGCAGTCGTGATCCAGCAGTCAATCGTGGGAACGCTGAGCTGACCGTCAGCGACCCTCATTGCGGCGGACCATTCCGACGATCAGGAGAATCAGCCCGAGCGCCAGAGGGATCAGGGTCACCAGGGTGTGGGTTCCACCGATGAAACTCATGTAAAAGATGAAGATGAAGGATCCGATCACCAGGAACAGCCCGGTGTTCACCAGCGCGCGGCCCCGGTTAGGGGGCGGCAGCGGGGGAAGCCACGATGGAGGATCGTCCGTCCAGTTCATCTGGTCAGTCTACGTCCGGGGACGGACACCCGATGCTCCCGCACCAGTTAACGACAAAACGTCCCTCCCCCAAAGGGGAAGGACGTTCCGCCGTGAAAGGCTTTCCGTGGAGATGGCGGGAATTGAACCCGCGTCCGATGCAGTGTAGTCAGGGCTTCTCCGGGCGCAGTTTGCGTCGGTTTTTCTCAGCTTCAGCCATCTTGCAAACAGGTGACTGCCAAGCTCAGTTACATAAGAGTCCCCCCGAAGCCTGTAACGAGCTTCAGGAGCAGTGGCCCTCTAAATGACGCCAGGATCCGGGACGAGAGCATTCCCGGGCTGACGGACTTGGTCTTACTGCCTAGGCAGCGAGAGCGAAGTCAGTGCGTTTTTGTTCGGCACTTATATTTTTACAAGGAGCGTTAACGAGATAACCTTGTAGATCCTCGGCCCGCTTCCCCTGTCGCGACTAACATCGTCGAAACCTGTCATCCCCGTGTGTAGTTATCAAGTAATACTTCCCGGATTGCCCCGGGTCTCCCAGTATATCGCACTGGGGCACGGTTCGTGGTCCCGGCTGGATGGTCCGCGAAATCCCTAGACGGTGATCCCGAACATGACGATAGGTGATTGCCACAGTGTCACTACCACGAAAGACACTGCCACGAACGCGAGGCCGACGGCGGCCAGGGCGGTGGTTGCCGCCTGCTTTCGTGTGAAGCTCCACCAGAACACCACCAGGTTCATCAGCACCAGCAGTGGCGCCACCCAGATGATCACCTGAGCCAGATACAGGTAGATCAGGAAGAAAAAGGGGATCAGCGCGAAAATTCCCACCGGCACGATCGCCAGCAGGATGAGCAGATCGACTAAGGCAACCACCGTCACCCACCAGGGGCGCCGGTACCGCAGTTCCAACTCCTCAGTGTCCTCGCGCGGATCCTGGGCATCCCAGAAGACGTCAGTCATACCTCAGGTGCCCCGGTTCTTGTCGCGCATATCGCGCAGCGCTTCGCGGTTGTCTTGCTTTTCCCTCAAGGTCTGACGCTTGTCGTAGTCCCGCTTACCCCGTGCGACGGCGATTTCGACCTTAGCCCGACCGTTCAGGAAGTAGAGCTGCAGCGGCACCAGAGTGAATCCGCTCTCCCGGATCCGCTGCGAGATGCGGGTGAGCTCGTCCCGATGCAGCAGCAGCTTGCGGCGCCGCCGGGCCGCGTGGTTGGTCCAGCTGCCCTGCGTGTATTCGGGGATGTGGATGCCTTCGAGCCACAGTTCGTCGTTGTAGAAGATGGCAAATCCGTCCACCAGTGATGCGCGCCCCGCCCGCAGTGACTTCACTTCGGTACCCATCAGCGCGATGCCGGCCTCATAGGTATCCAGGACCTCGTAATCGTGCCGGGCCTTCCGATTGGTGGCCACTACCTGTCGGCCACTTTCCTTGGGCACGGTACAACTCCTTTTTTTCGGGTGATTCAGCTCCACGGCTCAGGCCTGCGGAACGGAGAATGGTCCCTCCAGTCTACGACGTCGGTCGCTACAGCAGACCCAGCGGGTCAACCAGACTGCCATTGAGGACGGTTTCAAAGTGCAGGTGGCACCCGGTGGAGTTACCGGTGGTGCCCGTGTGGCCGATCAGCTGACCGGCGCTCACCTTTTGTCCCTGGGACACCGTGAAGCTGGCGAGGTGGTAGTAGTTGGTCGCCAGCGCGTTGCCCTTTATCACTCCATGGTTGATGACGATACGGGTTCCCGCGCCGGGGAGTGCATTGGAATCGGCGAACCATACCTCGCCCGCGGCGGGGGCGTAGAGCGGGGTGCCGCACCCCACACCGTAATCGAGTCCGGTATGCGTGTAGCCGCCGGACCCGTCGAAGTCGATGGTGCCAACCGGCGTCGCCCGCCAGCCGAAACCCGATGAGATGGGGCCGCTCACCGGTGCCTGCAACCCGAACGCCGACGGGCTGCCCGACTGGATCGGGGTGACCGGGGCTACCGCTGCGGGGATGATCGGTTCGGGTTTAACCGGCTCAGGGGCTGGCTGCTGCGCGGCAGCCGCTGCCGCTGCTGCCGCGGCGGTGGCTGCCGCAGCCGCATCGGCTGCCGCCTGCGCCCGGCGTTCGTTCTCAATACGGGCACGCTCCTCGGCCTCGGCTTTGAGCCGCGCTTCTTCCTTCTTACGGGCCTCTTCGATGAGCCGCGCCTGGCGGGCAGCGATGTCGGCGGTGACCTTCTCATGTGCGGCTTCCACCTCGGAGAGCTTGGCCTCGATCACCGGCTTCTGCTCCTGAAGCTGATCGGATAGCTCTGAGGTGTCAGCGACAAGAGTGTCAACCTTGTCCTTTTCGGTGGCTGCCTCATCGCGGGCCATCTGCTCCGCGGCAAGGGCTTGCTCTGCCTGCGATTTCAGATCGAGGATCTCGGCTTCAACTGCGGCAAGACGAGCTTCGGAATTGACATTCGTTGCATTTTGCTGGGAAAGCTGATCCATGGCTGCGTTCTGGCTGCGGAGCGCCTGATCCACCATGTCGATCGAATTGGTGAGGCTCTCAGTACCTTCTGACCCGAACAGCAGGGACAAGTTGGAGGGCACTCCCCCGTTCTTGTAGGCCTGGGTGGCGATCTGCCCGATCACCTCACGGGTTTCACCCATGGCTTCCCGGTCGAGTTCGATCTGTTCGTTGATCTTGTTCTTGGTTTCCTGCGCCAGATCAACGCGCTGGGTCAGAGCCGTGACCTGGCTGGTGGCTGTCTCGACCCGCCCCTGGGCGTCGGCCAGTGACTGCTGGGCGCCAGGCAACTGTCCCTGATAGACGCGTAACTGGGCGATAGTCTCGGAAATGTCGGCGTCAAGGTATTCGATTGACTGCTGGACGTCCTGAATTTCCTGCTCGAGAGCGCTCTGGCGGTTATCTAATTCGTCGGCAAACACCGGAGCGCTGAAACCCAAAGCCAAAGCAACAATCACTGCCACCGAAGTACCCGCCACGACCTTGGTCGCGGCTGATTGATTGGCCGGTTTGAACGACCAAGAATTGACGGCAGGCATATGCTCTCTTTCTTTCCTGGTCATCACTCTAAACCCTCAAGTAGCGTCTGAGGGTTAGGAGGGAGGACACCCCGGCAAGAACTCCCCCCAGGAGAATCAGCAGCGGCGCCAGAAGAAGAACCTCGGTTGATGAGATGAACGCCGTTTCCGGATACATCTCGGCGAGCACACCATTGAGCGCGAAGTGAGCTATCGCCCATAACGTGCCGGTCGCGAGAAGACCACCAACCACTGCGGCGATCACTCCCTCCAGCACAAACGGGAGCTGGATCACAGCCTTGCTCGCCCCGACCAGCCGCATGATTCCGGTCTCCCGGCGCCTACTGAAGGCCGAGAGCCGGATGGTGGTCGCGACCAGCAGCACAGCACACAGCAGCATCACACCCGCTATGGTCAACGCAATCGCGGATGCGACGTTCATGTACGTGAAAAGACGCTCCAACAGCTCACGCTGATCACTGACCACGTCAACACCGGGAGTCGAGGAGAACGCTTCGTTGATGACCTCGTACTTCTCGGGGTCGACCAGATTGACTCTGAAGGATTCGGGCAGCTGGTCTGCGGTAACCGAATCGACAATAGGCGAGTTGGCGAACTGGTCCTGGAAATGACCCAGTGCCTGGTTCTGGGATTCGTATTCGACACTCGAGACGTACTCGCTGAAGGAATTGGATTCGAGGATGGCCTGGATGTCGTCACGCTGGTCCTCGGTGACGGGTCCAGCGGCACAGCTGGGTGACGTCGAATTGTCGACGCACAGGAATACAGCCACCTGGACGCGGTCGTACCAGTAACCCTTCATTTGGTTGATCTGCAGCTGCAGCAACCCTGCGGCCCCGACGAAGGTCAGTGAAATGAAGGTGACCAGAACAATGGAAATGACCATCGCCAGGTTCCGGCGGAGACCGGATCCCAACTCTCCAAGAACGAACGCGAACCTCACGGCGCGGTCACCTCGGTTTCGCCGATGTAGATGCCCTGGGCGTCGTCGCGCACTACCGAACCGTTGTGGAGTTCAACCACCCGTTTACGCATCGTGTTCACGATGTCGTCGTCGTGAGTGGCCATCACCACTGTGGTGCCGTTCGAGTTGATGCGGTCGAGGACCTTCATAATGCCCATCGACGTGGTGGGGTCGAGGTTTCCGGTTGGCTCGTCCGCCAACAGGATTCCCGGCCGGTTCACAATGGCGCGGGCGATCGCCACGCGCTGCTGCTCGCCGCCGGAAAGTTCGTGAGGCATCCTGTTGTTCTTGCCCTCGAGGCCCACCGTATGCAGCACGTCGGGGACTGTTTCCCTGATCACTGCCCGGCTTTTTCCAATCACCTGCATGGCGAAGGCAACATTGGCGAAGACCGTCTTGTTGGGCAGCAGCCGGAAGTCCTGGAAGACCACACCAATTCCGCGGCGCAGCTTTGGCACCCGCCAGCTTGGAATGTTGGCAACGTTCTGGCCGGCGACGTAGACGGCGCCACGCGACACCCGGTCCTCTTTGAGGACCAGACGGATAAATGTTGACTTACCGGACCCTGAGGCCCCGACCAGGAAAACGAACTCCCCACGATCCACTTCGAGGCTGACCGCGTCGAGTGCTGGTCGTGAATTGTTGCTGTAGACCTTGGTGACGGTGTCGAATCTAATCATGACTACTCTGCGCCCATATGGTGCTGCCAGTGCACGGGCATTTGCTGGGGGGAAGAAGGTACCGGCCACTAGACTATAGCGACGCCGCTGCGCGTTGCCGGCTCACCGCTGCGGTGTGTCGCTGATCCCTTGGCCGCCCCCAGTGCCCGGCGTGTGCGCCTATTCTGCTGGTGCTGCCCGGTTGTTGGCCCGCCAGCGGATGCCGGCGTCGATGAAGTCATCGATCTCGCCGTCGAACACGGCCGAGGTGTTTCCGACCTCGTGTTCGGTGCGAAGGTCCTTGACCATCTGGTACGGGTTGAGGACGTACGAGCGCATCTGGTCACCCCAGGACGCCTTCACATCACCGGCCATGGCCTTCTTCTCGGCGTTTTCCTGTTCCTGCATCTGTAGAAGCAGACGGGACTGAAGAACCCTGAGTGCCGCCGCACGGTTTTGGAGCTGGGACTTCTCGTTCTGCATCGACACCACAATGCCGGTGGGAATGTGGGTCAGCCGGACCGCCGAGTCGGTGGTGTTCACCGACTGGCCGCCGGGCCCTGAGGATCTGAACACGTCAACCCGGATTTCGTTGTCCGGGATCTCCACCGAATCGGTCTGCTCGATGAGCGGGATGACCTCGACCGCGGCGAAGGACGTCTGGCGGCGGCCCTGATTGTCGAAGGGACTGATCCGGACCAGCCGATGAGTCCCGGCCTCCACTGAGAGGGTGCCGAATGCATAGGGTGCCTTCACCTCAAACGTGGCGGACTTCAGCCCCGCTTCCTCGGCGTAGGAGGTGTCGAGAACCTGCGTGGGGTAACCGTGGCGTTCGGCCCAGCGCAGATACATCCTGAGCAGCATTTCGGCAAAGTCCGCCGCGTCCACGCCGCCCGCGCCGGAGCGGATGCTCACCACTGCCTCGCGCTCGTCGTACTCGCCCGCCAGCAGGGTGACGACCTCCAGCCGGTCCAGTGAGGCGCTCAGCGAGGTGAGCTCCCTGACGGATTCCTCGCGGGACGCCTCGTCATCCTCGTCCTGCGCCAGTTCAACCAGAACTTCCAGATCTTCAATCCGGGAGTGAAGCGTTTCCAGGCGTTCCAGCGCCGACTGGCGGTGGGAGAGTCTGGAGGTGATTTTCTGCGCGGCGGCAGGGTCGTCCCACAGGTTGGGTTCGCCGGCCTGTTCGCTGAGCTCCGCAATGTCGGTGCGGATCGCTTCGATATCAGCTACCTGTTCGATGTTGGCGTACTTGGTGCGGAGCGCGCGGATTTCTGCGGGAAAATCGATATTTGCCATGATAGAACCAGCCTACGTCATGACGCTGACGGCGGCCGTGGGGGCTCCGGCCACCCGAGCGGACTGAGCTGCGTGCGGTCCACGGCGTCGTCGACGACGGCGGTGGGGCCGTGCCGCATCAGCGCTCGCTGCTGGTCCGCCCCGGTTCCCCGGCGCTCGATCTCGCGCAGTTGTCGGCGTACCGTCGCTTCGTCGTCGTAATCGCGCAACGAGGGCAGGACCCGATCGAGCAGGAGATGCACGGCTTCCGCCGCATCGCAGAGCCCACCCAGCAGCGGATTCACGAGCGGCCCCCGAAGCCCGTATCTGCTCGCCGTCCAGCTGGCTGCCCGCAGATCCGCCGCCGTGGCGGCCGGGGCTGGCTCTCCCCTGTGCCAGCTGCGGACCTCCTCTTCGACGAGCGCCCGTGTCAGCGCCGCGATCAGGACGGCGTCGGCACTGTAGAGGCAGACATCGCAGGCGCGGATCTCGACTGTGGGATGTCTGCGGGCCAGCCGCGCGTCGAGGTAAAGCATGCCTTCGTCGAGGATGACCCCATCGTTCAGCCGGGTCTGCACCATTTCCTGGTACGCCTGCACGGATCCGAACGGCTCGTAGGTTCCCGAGGTGGGCCAGCGGAGGTTCATCGGGTAGCGGTAACTGGCGTAGCCGCTATCAAACCCGTTCCAGAACGGTGAATTGGTGCTGAGGGCCAACAGGACGGGCAGCCACACCCGGATCCGATCCAGGACGGCAACTCCCTCCTCTGCCGACTCGATCGAGACGTGCACATGGAACCCGCAGGTCAGGTGGTCCGCGAGCGCCAGCCCATAGAGTTCCCTCATCCGGGCATACCGTCCGTCCGGCGCCAGCCGGAGTGTTGACGGGTGGACGCTGGTGGCGAGCGCGGCGACGCGGGCGCCGACCCGCCGGGCCGCCCGGTCCGCCTGGCGTCGGCCGCGGTGAATTGCAGCCGCGAGATCACGCAGTTCGGTATACGGCCGGCTGATGACTTCCAGCTGTTGCTGCTGCAGCTCCAACGACAGCTCGCTGACGTCGTCATCGAACGACACCACGCCGGAGAGGATCAGCGGTGCGAGCGGGGCTGGTCGCCCGGTGTGCTCGTCGAGGAGGATGAGTTCCTCCTCCACACCAAAGGACCGTCGCGCCGTTGGCCCGTTGAAGGTCGCATTTACTGGCTGCACCGCCTGCCCCCTTCTGGGCCAAGGCTCTGCCGCTCCATCCTCTATGTTTCGGCCAGGGTTTGGGTTTTGGAGTGGAGGATCGAGCGCTTACCGAGAAGGTTCCTCAGATCCAAAAGAGGTGTCAAGTATTGTGCAGCTCAACGGGATAGGCGGCGTTGTCCGCCAGATCTTGCGGGGACGAGTGTGGGGGTCAGAAGATGAGGTTCAACCCATTCCACCCAGTGCCCACCTGTACTCGGGGCAACCAGGCGCCGGAGCCGTTCCCCGGATACAGCCACAGAACTCCCCGACTGTCCCGTGCCAGGACATCGGCTGTGCGGTCGCCGTTGAAATCACCTGCGCTCATGACCGCCGTCAGGGAGTTCCAGCCGCTGCCGACTCGAACCCGCTGCAGCCATCCGCCCGCGCCGTTGCCCGGATAGAGCCACAGCTCGCCGGTGGTTCTGACCCGGGCGAGAATGTCAGCGGTGCCGTCGCCATTGAAGTCTCCTGGACCGACGATACTGTTGAACGCGTTCCAGCCGGTGCCAACCCTGACCCGCGGCAGCCACCCCCCGGTCCCATTGCGGGGGTAGAGCCACAAATATCCGGTGACCCTCTCACGGGCGAGGACGTCGACCGTCTGATCACCGTTGAAGTCTCCCGGACCGACGATGCTGTTAAAAGCATTCCAGCCGGTGCCGACCCTGACCCTCGGCAGCCACCGCCCTATACCGTTGCCCCGGTACAGCCACAGGTCTCCGGTGGCAGTTTCGCGCGCCAGTACATCTGCAGGGCCGTCGCGGTTGAAGTCGCCGGGCGTCTCCAGAGCGTTGAATCCTTGCCACCCTGCCCCAATCCGGACGCCACCCCATGCAGTGCCGTTCCCCTTCCCGGGGTACATCCGCAGGTCGCCCGTCGCGGTCACACGGGCCAGCATGTCGTTGTTCCAGTCCCCGTTGAAGTCTGCGGTGGAGCGGGACAGCGTCGATGCGGGGATGGCCAGGGGTGTGAAAGCGTACGGCTCGCAGGTCCGGTCGTAGTCCCGGGTGTCGTCGTACCACTGTGAAAGGTAGACCCGGCCGCCGGAAAAGCTCGGCTGCTGGCACCGGTCCAGCGCCTCGTTCGGATAGTCAAGCCGCCCGGCCGTGGCCCACACAGGCACCCCCGGAAGCTTCCAGGATCCAGTGATCTCGGCCCACCCCGAGGTATAGGAGTAGAGGCCATAGGAGAACCCCGCATCGCGTAGCCCGCGCATCAGACCCTCGATGACGAGCCGGTTATCGCGTTGCTGCGCCGTGGTACTGACGGGCCACGGCTGAGCAGGGCGAGGTTCGACGTCGATCCACACCACCGGTGGCCGGAAGCCGATCCGGTTCATGCTGGCGATGGCAAACCGCGCTTCGGAGTACCCCACGTTGGAGAGTCGACCCGCACGGGTATTGCTGGTCCACGGCCCCCGGGTGCCATAGGTGCTCAGCTGGGCGGCAGTGGGAAACCCGGCCATGGCGTAGCCGTGGCTCTTCTTGTTGTGGGTCTTGGTCCAGGTGACTTGACTGGCCAGGCATGGGTTCTCGGTGAACGGCAAACCCCTGGTCAAGCCGACGACGACGAATTGGGTTGAGAGCGGCGGCAGAGGCAGGCCGAAACCGCCGACTGCTGGCGGGCATTGGGGCCAGGAAACATCGTGACCGAATAAAGGAGCTGCCTGGGCGGGTGGTGCGACTGTCACGAAGCCGAACAGAAGCGCCAGCGATGCGACAACTGCCACTACCATCCGCCGGAGCGAGCGAACCACCATGCGAACCACCTCATCCAACGTCACCATTTTACCGCCATTCACCGGAAAGAGCGCTGCTGATGCGGAACAAATCTGCGGTCAGCGAGTGAGCTCGGATCGGGCGTCGGCCGTCACCACGATGGGTATCCCGGCGGGTACCAGGAAGTTCACTATCGGCGGGTGGACGACGGCGGTGAGCACCACGCGTGCGGTCCTGCTGTCAGGCGCACCGGTTGCCGGGTCCACGGTCAGGCCGTCGAACCGCGCCCCGGATCCGGTCAGGTCCAGGTATTCCTGCACCGTGGACCTGACGGTTCCCGGGTCGAGCTCCGGCACCGGTGCGGTTGCTCCCGGCAAGGGTTCGGCCAGTCCGTAGGTGTCTGCGGCGGTGAGGGCTGCGCCGTCGGCCACTGACAAAAGCTTCTGCCGGTCCAGGTAGACGGCCGAAGCCCCCAGCACCACGGTGATCATCAGGAGAGTCAGCAGCACATAGCCAATCACCATGACCACCACCTGCCCGTTTTCCGGGTCAGGGAATTCGCTGTCCCGGCGGGACTGAACGAGCCGTCGCATCACTTGAATCGTTCCACCAGTTGAGTTGCTGTTGCGTCGACGGCAACCGTTGAATCCCCCGCCCCGCGGGAAGCAGGCATGAACGGCAGGGAGATGCCCAACCGTACCTCGACCGTCACGCTTGAACCGGGCGTCAGGCAGTCACCGGTGCAGCGGATGTTGATCTCGGCGGCTGAGGGATCGAACCCGAAGTCGCCCAGCACCAAGAGGGCGGCCTGACGCGCCCGAGGCGCGGCCTGGGCCGTTGATTCCTCAGTGACATAGATCTTCGCTGCCTGATCGGCGGCGCCGACCACCGCGAAGGAACCTGCCTGGAGTTGACCAATTGTCAGAACGAAATAGATGACTGGCACCAAAAGGACAAGGCCGAGGAAAACAAACTCGACGACCGCACTCCCGCTCTCCTCGTCATTCGTCGGCAGGCTGTCGGGGAAGCGCCGCATGGCCGGTCACCTCCAACGCACCCGCGGGACCGATCAAGCCAATGACTGGCAGCGGCGCCCGCACAGTCACCACCAGCATGGACAGACCGTCGCGGCTGACCTCGCCAACCGAAATGTCGTCGGCGTAGCCGTCGCTGAGGGCAGCAGAAATGATGGATCCGGTCCGCTGTGCAGCATCACCAGCTGATCGGTCGGCCAGAGTTCCGTACCGTGCACCTGACGACGCCGCGTCGATGAGGGTGTTGCGAACGTGGAGCACCAGGGTGAGCTGGATGACCGCAATGAAGATCACCGACAACAGTCCGCCGATCAGGGCGAAGTCCACCACCGCTGCGCCGCGCTCGGAACTGGTTCCTTTGCAGGAATCCACCTGCACGACCGGCCGCCTAGGGATTGACGCGACTGATCGCATCATTGAACATGTTCTCCAGCGCCGGGCCGGCGAGAGCGAGCAGCGCTGCCACCAATACCGCGGACATCAGGGTAATCATGACCCAGCCGGGGACATCCCCCCGCTCCGGTGGGTCGTCGTCAACGCTCGTCGCGGCCCTCGTCACCCGGATCAGGACGAGCGCCAGTAGCAGGTGAACTGCGGAAAGAATCCGCTGGGAGGGTGTGGTCGATTTCACGGTGTTCCTCTTCTGTCGGTTCTGGTATCTGGCCGGACAATCACAGACCCAGGCTGATCAGTGCGATGCCTGGATACACTGCAAAAAGTACTGTCAGGGGAAGCACACCGAATACGAGGGGCACCATCATCGCAATCTCTTTTTTCCCCGCGGATTCCATCAGCTCCCGTTTGGCCACGTCACGAACATCCTGCGCCTGCGCGCGGAGGACATCGGCCAGCGGGGTGCCCCGTTGGACGGCAACGGTGATGCCATCGACAAAACGCACCAATGGCGTGAGCCGGGTGCGGCTGGAGAATTCCTGAAGCGCTGTCATCAGGGGCATTCCCGCCCTGGTCTCGGCGAGCACCCGCTCAAATTCACGGGCAAGTTCACCGTTTCCGGTGCGGCAGATCCGTTCGAGCGCACCCGAGGCGCTCTCGCCCGCGCTGACGGCGAGCGCCATCAGCTCGGCGAGGCTCGGGAACTCGGCCAGCATTCTCGCCTCGCGGCGCTTGATCTGCACGGCCAGGACGTAGTCGCGGAGCGCGTAGCTGCCCACCGTGCAACCGACCACCACCAGCATCGCTGGTATTGGTTCGATACTGCCGGAGACCGCGAGTATTACCATGAGGCTGGCGGACACGCTGAGGCCCAGCGCAGCCCAGAGAATTTGCTCACCGCGGAAGTCGATCACCTGCTGGTGTTTCCCGGCCTGCGCCAGCCGCCTCGCCAGCACCGCCGACGCCGGATTGAACCGGCCCAGCCAGCGAACGACGTCGTTCATCACGGGCCGAACGATCCGCTCGAGCGGACCGAAGGGGGTGAGCGCCCCCGGTGGACTGTCCAGCAGCCGGGATCGGACATCCACCGATCGCAACTGCGGTGCAACGCGGTCCACGAAGCGGGTCGGCCGCAAAACGGGAACCCGAACGAGCACCAGCCAGAGACCGACTCCGAGGGACGCACCAATCAGCATCGCGAGCGCCTGAACGTCAATCACCGCAACACCCGCTCGTCCTCAGGAAGCGCCCCGATCCTGAGCATCAACCGGTAACAAACCACCGAAACCACCAGACCGCCCACCAGCACTGCGGCCCCCATGGGAGTGTTGTAGGCCCTGACCGCTTCCGGACGGGTGGCAAGGAGCATCAACACCAGCCAGGGAGCGGCAACGGCGAGGCGCGCAGCATTGATGGTCCAGGATTGGCGGGCCACAAGTTCGCTTCGGGTACGCGCGCTGTCCCGAAGAAACTCGGCGAGTGTCCCCAACAGACGTCCCAGGTCGGAGCCTCCTACCTCACGAGTCATCCTCAGCGCCTCGATGATGCGGTCTGCCACGGGGTCGGCCAGCCTCGCCTTCAGCCGTCCGAGCGCATCATCGAACCGTGCACCCGCCCGATAGTCGATCCCGAAGGTAGTGAAGGCCTGCCGCAGCTCCGCTGGACCCTTCTCACCCAACTGGCTGATCGCTTCCGGCAAGGACAGGCCTGCGCGAATGGCTGATCGTAGGTGATCCACGACGTCGGGCCAGAGTTCGCGCAGGGACTCCGCCCGACGATGGGCCCGCCACCTGACAATACCCAAGGGGACAAGAGTGCCAAATAGGCAGAAACAGCCAGCGATGGGAGGAGACCCGGTGACAATCAGAACTGCTAGGAAGACCAGCGCTCCGACGCCGAGGGAGGATGCCACGAGGCCGCCGGCCGACACTGCTTCGATGCCGGCACGCAGCAGCAGTTCTTCGACCCGTCGGCTCCTCCGGTGGGCGCGCGTGCCCCTGGCGGGTTGCGCCCAACAGGACCACCAGATCAAGAACAGACCAGTACCGAGCACCGCTCCGACGACGGCGGTCACGGGACCGCCTCCAGAAGGCGGGCAACCTGAAATCCGGCGTTGGCAAACTTTTCCGCAGCAGGCATCGCCGTTGCTGTGACCGCCAGGTCACCGTCGATCCGCCGGAAGATGGTCGAGGATTCGATGATCCCGTTCTCCACCCGTCTGCCCAGGGACAGAATTTCGGTGACCCGTCGTCGACCATCGCGGAGGCGTTCGCAGTGGATCACGAGGTCGATGCAGGACGCGACAGTCGGCACCATAAAAGCGCTGGAGATATTGTCCCCGGCGAGGAGCGGGAGGGTGCAAATCTTCGTCACCGCGTCATGGGCATTATTGGCGTGAACGCTGCACATGCCCGGTAGCCCCGAATTGAGCGCTACGAGCATGTCAAGGCTTTCCGCCTCCCGGACCTCGCCCACAATCAACCGATCCGGTCGCATCCTGAGTGCTTCCTTCACTAGCCTCCGCAAGGGGATCTCCCCCTGCCCTTCAAGGTTGGGTGGCCGGCACTGCATCCCGACCACATCCCTGAGGGGCAGTTGAAGCTCGAAGATCTCCTCGACGGTTACCACCCGTTCCCTCGAACCGATACTCGCACCAAGGCAGTTCAGCAGCGTCGTCTTGCCGACTTAGCGCTAATGTACCCCCATGAACCAAACGCGATCCGCCATAGCAATCTACGCCCGGATATCCCAGGATCGGAGCCGTGAGGAGCTGGGGGTCAAACGTCAGATTCAGGACTGCCGCGCCGAGGCAGAGCGGCGGGGTTGGCTGGTGGCCGAGGAGTACGTTGACGACGACCTTTCCGCTTACACGGGTAAGAAGCGTCCGGCATACGAGCGGATGCTACTGGACATTTCAGAGGGACGCCGGGACGGAGTAATCGTTTGGCACATGGACCGGTTACACCGCCGGCCGATAGAACTAGAGCGGTTCGTGGATACCTGCACTTTCGCGGGAGTCCGGGACGTCGTCACCTTGTCAGGAGACATAGATCTGGCGAAGGGAGACGGTCTCCTCATGGCACGATTACTCGCGGCCGTTGCGGCCAACGAGTCCGACTCAAAACGGCGGCGGGGCCAGCGAAAATCACGAGAGATCGCTGAATCTGGAAAACCACATATGGGTGGCCCGCGAGCTTTCGGATTCCAGGCAGACAAGACGACCCAGGAGCCTGGGGAAGCCGTAGTAATCAGGGACTTGACTGCGCGGGCATTGGCAGGTGAAACGCTGGTCTCTATGGCCACATGGTTACAAGACAACGAGGTGCGGACGGTTGGCGGTAAAGCGTGGCGGACCAACACGGTGCGAGCGTTACTAACGAACCCGCGTTACTGGGGAATGCGTGTGCACCAGGGCCAAGTCATCGGCCGAGCAGATTGGGAGCCCATTATTACTCCGGATCAAGGCGATAGATTGCAACGTTTATTGTTGGACCCGGCGCGCCGGACCAATCGAAGTGCGCGCCGTTATCTGTTGACTGGACTATTGGTGTGTGGCAAGTGCGGCTCACGGCTGAACTCAGCGCCTCGTGGTGAAATCCGCCGTTATGGCTGCCGCACCGGACCGGATACCCGGGGTTGCGGTGGTGTCTACATCTACGCCGAAATGTTGGAAAAGTTTATTGCTGAAGCGGTCCTCTATCGGCTCGACTCCCCGCTGATGCATGAAACCCTCAATGACGGAGGCACTGACCAAGACGAAGCCCGGACAGTAGCCGATGCAATCCAGACAGACACCAACCGTTTAGACGACCTCACCAGCATGTGGGCCGACGGTGAAATCTCCCGCACAGAGTGGTCCACGGCAAGAAAACGAATTCAAGACCGCCTGGAGACGAATCGAAGGACTTTTGCACGGCTCACCCGACGTGACGCAGTGGCTGACTACATCGGACACGGCAACGAACTCCGCGCGCAATGGGAAGGGCTGAACCTTTCCCGGCAGGTCGCAATCGTCAAAGCCGTCTTGAATCAGGCCACAATTCTGCCGGCCACGAAAGTAGGTCGCCACGGGTTAGATCCGGATCGGGTCGTGCCTGATTGGCGTCAGTAGGGCAGCATGGCGGCCCGCTCACGTGCTCGGCGCTGGCGCGCCTTGCGCGCGCACACGGCCCATCCCTGCACTCAACAAGACGCCGACTTCCCGCAGCGCCACAACATCGGTGACTTTCTCCGTAATTCCCTGAGCTTCACACGTCGCCTTTACCCAGGCAGCAACCAAGTCGATTTCGACCATCAGGCACCCCACTGTGCCCAAACGGCGGGAGGCCCGGCCCATTCTTCGACTGACGCCGATGACCATTCGATGCCGGGCGGCTTACCCATGTAATCGCTAGCTTGAGCCATAACCTCAGCGGATGAGAGACCAGTCAAAGTCATCCCATGCGGTTGGAAGCCTTGGGCTACGTCGTATCTATGGAGCCCGAAAACCCTAGATCCCGGATCGGTGAAGGTCTTTGAAACGTATTTGGAAAGATATCCGGCAGCATGCCGAGCCTCGGCGAGATTATCGGAGCCGACACCGAGCCCGCCAAGAAGCTTGATGTGAACGTGCCCTCGCCCCCAAGCCGTCGATATGAGATTGCGGCGAATGTACCGACCTACCGCAAAATGCACATGCAAGCCGTGGTTTGTCTTGTGCCACTCCGGCACCCACACGTAGGGGAAAGGCTTCCCACCCGTGCACTCCCTGAGGTTGCGAAAAAACTCCGCAATGTCCAGAGGGAGCTGCTTCGGGTCATGAAGGCCAACACCCGCATACGTCAGTGTCCCGAGCCGATTGAGCCGATTGGCTGCGCAATATCGACGGAGTTTCGCACGTGCGCGCCGACCGGCCTCCTTGGCTGCCCTTTCGGGATCTGCTGCGGCACCCTTGGCGACATAGCTCCGCTCCGGCCTGTTCGCGCTAACAAAGCACCCTCCACCCTCTCCCGCGTCAGGGTAAAGGGTGAAAGACCACCCAGCATTGGGCACTCTAGGGCTGCGGAGGGATGGCGAGATGGACGTGGATGGCATGAGAACCCCAGGGACGAGACCGACAAGGAATCGTTGAAGTCCACTACCGGGGGAAATGAATGAGTTGAGACAGTGGCTCCAACATCCGGTCTCGCTCCGGAAGGGCCCTGTGTGTGTTTATACCTCGAGCATGATGGGTACGCGGCCTACCACGTAGCTCAGCCTCTCAGGAAGGCTTCCCTAATATATGATCTTCCGGCCCTGAGTTGGTCCTGCCGGGTTACTACAAGATTTATCTTGCCACACGAATTACACCGATGTCACTAGCTGCCGCGCAACCGTTCGTCCTCGGACGCTACGCGTCCTCCGGGCGCTGCGTTACTTGCCACGGTGATTGTTCAGACTCTGTAGGAAAAGGGACCCGCCACCGTGCTGGGTTTGTTCGCGTCACAATGAGTCAACAATATGGGCCGAAACGACTCAGTTAGGGTTCCGAGTTATGTTGCTATTTCAAGTAAAGGGGACGCCGCTAACGCGGCGTCCCTGCGTAATCAGAAGGGCGGTTCGCTAGACCACGGGTCTACAGGTTTCTTGGAAACCTCAGCATAATCAGACGGCCGGATGTGCACAGTCCTGTAATCCTCGAGATCGGGATCCTCCGTGATCGATTTCAGGAAGCGTGTGCCGCTGCTCGTGTAAGTGGACGTCACCTTCACAACGCTAATTCGCGGCTTGACAGACACTACCTCGCCATTAAGTCTTTCTACGTCAACCTCACCAAGGTCTTCATGCGTGATCGGATCGGTGACTGTAATGCGTTCAGAGATAACGACAACATCTCCGACGCTAACGCTGTCTGTCGAACCGACATTAAGCGCGATGGTTTTTTCTGTAAGTATCCGCGCAACTCGGGCATCAACTGGCATTTATTTACCTCCTAAAGAGCTATTTGAATTGCTCGAACTAAGTTGATAGACAGCAAGGCGGACCGATCTAGGGGGATCCGGATCCTCATTGACTCGGAGTCTCAGCTTCTCCCAGAACTCCGGAGTCACTTCCTCGCAGCATTGAAGTAACGCGACCTTTTCAGATTCACGTACCTCGACCACCTTTACTGCACCTTTGCTCTCACCTGTACCGACCACCTCTACGGTGAACCAACTTCCAACTATTGGAGTTGCCTTTGCATTAAAATGAGCGGCAAAGCCGATACATCCCTGTATCAGGGTGATGGACGATATTCGAGGCAGAGGTTCAAGACCCTGGCCAAGCTGAGCTCCGACGACGCGAGAAGCTCCTTCTTCGAGCCCCTTTTTGTATTCCTCGGGCAAATCTCGCTGCAGTTGTTTTACTTCAATCCTAAGGAGCTTTTCGCGCACTTCTGCAGTAGCTGCTCGCCGCAGTAACTTCCCATAATTCCGGTACCGATTTACTACATTCTTTATTAGTCGAGCCGATGGTTTGACGAAGGCCCACAGCAAGGATGCTACGCACACCAACCAGAACGCCCATACGAGGTCTATGGCTAACGCTCCAAGGTAGAGACTGACTATGCCCGCCAGGATAGCCAGCGCAGACCAGTAGTCCTTCAAGAATTGCTTCAGTGTCAACCCCCCACCCGACCAATATCGTCTTTGACGTGAATCATAGCTACACAGCTCAGCTTAGGCTCGCCAAGTCTGGAACTGAAAACGAAGTGGTTGTCTGTCTCGGTGACGGTTGTTTAGCATTTGGTCGGGTTGCCGGCCTGGGTCGCCCCGGATACCAGAATGTTCAACCCGCTCGCCACCGCCGCATCAAGAAAGCGGGCCGCCTGAGGCGAGAGCGTTCCCAGCTCGACCAGGTGTTCCAGACGGGTTGCCTTCGCGATGAACTTCCGGATGTTTACCGACCAATGGCGCCGGGTCACGTCAGGGATCACCACGTGGAGTCGAGATCCGTCAGGAAGGGCCGCGTCAACGAAGGGTGAGGAAAGATCCAGTCGCCTGCCGGAAGACTTCAGCATCCGCTCGACAAGGTCATGGATTTGTTGTTCTGAGAGGGTCAACGATGTTAGTTCGGACTCGCCCGAGCGTGCCACATAAATTTCCGCTGGAGAATTGATCCAGACCTCCTCGATGGTGGGATCATCCAGCAGCGGCTGCAGCGGCCCGAATCCCGCCACCGCGTCAAACACGTGTTTTCGCACCAGATCGAGCTGCCCCAGTTGCGGCAACGTGCCGAGAAGTGAGCGTTCGTCGTAGTCGTTGACTGCAGCTTCAACCAGCCGCAACACCTCGCCGCCCTGCCGGGCGGGATCAAGTCCGTGCCGGCGGATGAGCTCGCGTACCTCATCCTCGATCATGCGTACGGCGTCCATAAGACTCCCTGAAATCAGGGCGCCCGGTCATAGGCCGGGATGCCCGAGACCGTGGGTGTAACCGGTGAATGCACTACACCCTAGGGGATGCGGCGTTCCACGCCCACCCCCTGGTGACCCACCTGTGGATAAGGATTCACCCAACAGCAACATCTTTACCTGTAGTCACATTAGCCACAGTGGGTTAGTCTCAAGGGGACGACGCCCTCCCTCTCGCCTCGGGCTCGCATTAATCGGAGAATTTTCTGTGACTCACTCTCGCGCTTCCTCTGTCCTTTCCGCCGTGCTCCTGACGGCCGCCCTCGCCGCCGGATCATTGCCTGCCGTGGCCGCTCCACAGGTCGAACCACCGGTGCCAGCCGTCTCGGCTCCGGCCGAGCCAATCCCGGTTGGCCCAGTGCCGACCGAGCCGTCGCCCACGGTCCCGACGACGCCAGTCCCGGCTGAGCCCGCGACTGTCGATCCGCCCCGGGAGACTGCAGTACCGGTCCCAGCACCTCAGCCGGCCGAATCTGTTGCGCCCGCGGTGGCCGCCCCGGAGGAACTTACTGCTGCTGAGCTGGCTGCAGACCCGGGGGCTCTTGCCGAGTTGATCGGCCCCCACGGTGCCACGCTTGGCCAAGGTGTGGAACGCATCGCCGAGTCGGGCGACCCCCAGGTCCCCACCGCCCGGGAACTTCAGGACCAGTCCTCGCCGAGTGAATCCTCGCCTAGTGAAGCATCTGCGGCGGCAGTGAACACCTGGCGCCCCCAGGGCATCGTCGGCGTCGACGTCAGCAGCCACCAGGGCAACGTCAACTGGTCGGCCGTCTGGAACCAGGGCTCCCGCTTCGCCTATACTAAAGCCACCGAAGCCATGAGCTACCGGAACCCTTACTTCAACCAGCAGTACACCGGGTCCGCCAACACCGGCATGGTGCGCGGTGCCTATCACTTCGCCATTCCGAGTATCTCCTCGGGCGCCGAACAGGCCAACTATTTCATCAACAACGGCGGCGGCTGGGCGGCGGACGGTAAAACCCTTCCCCCACTGCTCGACGTCGAGTACAACCCGTATCCCTCGCTCGGCAACTCCTGCTACAACATGAGCACCACCCAAATGGTCAATTGGATCAGGGACTTCTCCAACACCATGCTGAACCGCACCGGCCGGGTGCCGATGATCTACACCACCACCGATTGGTGGAACAAGTGCACGGGCAACTCGACAGCCTTCACCAACCACCCCCTGCACATTGCCGCCTACAACAACATCGGCGCGGGCACCCTCCCCGCCGGCTGGAACGACTACAGCCTGTGGCAGTACACCAGCGAGGGCCCGGTCGTGGGCGACTGGAACGTTTGGAACGGCACAGCCGCTGCGTTGCAGACTTTCACCCGCAACGCCGCTCCGCCAGCACCACTGGCGCCGCCAGCACCGCCAGCACCGCCACGTCCCACCGGGCCTTCTATCAGATCCGCAGCCGATATCATCGCCATCGACCGCACCGGCAGACTCTTCAACTACCCGGCCACGGGACGCGGTGATGTGTCCTCAAAGATCCAGATTGGGTTCGGCTGGTCAAACACCCGGTCCATCCACTCAGTGGACTGGAACGGCGACGGCGTCGTCGATATCCTCGCGCAGTGGACCAACGGTCGCCTTAGCGTTTACCTCGGTAAAGCAAGCGGCGGGTTCAACTCTCCGCAGATCCTTGCCGCCTCGGGCTGGAGCGGCATGAAAATCACCGTGGGACCATGGCTGCGGGGCGCCCGGCCGGCTATCGTCGGGACACGCTCTGATGGGTCCATTCACTACTGGTCCCAGTCGAACAATGGGAACCTCGATTTTCCCCGCCAGATAGGCCACGGCTTCGGCAGCATGTCAGTAGTGATGACCGACTACGATGGCGACGGTCGCCAAGATCTATTGGCCCGGAATGCCGCCGCCAAATTGGTCCTTTACCGTGGCTCCGGCGCAGGTGGATTCCAGTATGAATCCCGGCGCTTTGTCGGTACCGGCTGGCAGTCCGCTCACACCATGGACAGTGTCGGCGGTTTCGCTGGCTCGGACAGCCGGGGCATCATCGCGAAACGTTACGACGGCACAATTCACTACTACCCTCTCAAATCCGGTGGAGGATGGGACACCTGGGCCCAGTTCGGCCATGGTTGGACCTCACTCACGCTTGCCGGCACCCAGTTGAACTAATCTCGGCTCCCATCTAATTCAGGCTCCGTTCCCCTTCAAGTCGAAGGGAACGGAGCCTGAGCCCGTTTACAGCTGTGCTCCAGCCGATAAACCATTCACCCAGTCAGGAGACGCCGGCCAGCTTCTTGACCGCCGCAATCCACGGTGCAGCAACATTCTCGGCGCTGAGGGTCCGGGCGGCCAGATGAGATGCCTGCTTCATCTTGTCGACCTGCTGGGGCGTCAAATCGATCAGAACGCGGGCCGCAGATTCGGCGTCGAAATCCTTCGACACCACGCCGAACCCGTGTTCCTCGACAACGCGCTTCATTTCCGGTGACGGGCCGATGAGCACTGCAAGCCGAGCCTGAACGAATTCGAAGAGCTTGTTAGGCAGGGCGTGGAGCATGTTGAAGTTTACTGGAGGGCAAAGGTAGAAGCCAATGTCGTAGCCATGCAGCAGCCCAACGATCTCCTCGAATTTCACCGGGGGCAGCATCCTGATGACGCCACCGGGTACGGCCGCCGCTTTAACTGCCAATTCGTCGATGTAGTCTTGATCTCCGGGGACCAGGACGACGTCAAAGGTCACGCTGCCAGGTTTCAACTCGTTGGCGCGGGCGACGGCGTCGATCATGGTTTCGATCTTGCGGCCACGGCCAGCTGCACCAGCGTGGATCAACCTGAGAGGCACTCCTACCGGAGAAGGATTGTAGCGGGCGTCGTAGTACGACGCGTTAGGAACGACTGCCGGCTGGGCAATGCCGTAGACGGAAGCGTATTCTTCTGCGATACCCTTGGCGACCGTCGACACCGAGTCAGCCTTCGTGACGTACTTTCGGCAGGCCCAATCCATCAGCGGACCGACTAGAAGCTTCCATTGCAGCTTGTCCTCGCCCTGGCGTGGCGCATACTCGTGCAAGTCAGCGTGGATACCCTTGCGGGGCCGGAGTGCGACCGCGGCCGGCACTGCTAGGGCGTCGTTGGCGACAATCACGTCGACGCTGCCTGCGGGGATGTTCCGCAGGACATATTTGACTCGGTCGGAGTCGAAGTACAGTCGTTCGTGGAACCGGGCGCCGAGAAGTATAGCTACCTTCTTGAAGTCCGGCCGCCACGGTTTGTAATCGCTGGGAATTTCAACGTGCTCGACCACTCCCTCAGGAGCGGCACCATAACCGCAGGAAAGCACATCGGCGAACTCGCTGAAAAACTGAATCTGTCGCAGGACCCGGGGATCCCGGTGGATAGGTGAGAAGGACAGCACGAGAATGCGCGGACGAGCTCCGGGAAGGTTTCCCTCGGTCATGGTTTTACTCCAGAATTAGTTGGATTGCGGTCTGGGGGCTGTGAAAACTAGGTCAGTCCCGCCAGGGCGGCCTGCTCGGCAAAGTCTGGCATCTGCGCTATGACTTCGGCGAAGGTTCCCTGGGCGGCCAGCTTGCCATCCGCGAAGAAGAAGACCACGTCGCTGTCCCGGATTGTCGACAGGCGGTGGGCGACCGTAATGGTGGTAACGCTTCCAATGAGATTGCGGACGGCCTGGGTGACGGCGGCCTCGGTCGCCGTATCGAGTGCGCTGGTGGCCTCGTCCATCACAAGTACCGCGGGATCGGCGTACAGCCCACGGGCGATGCCGAGGCGCTGGCGCTGCCCACCGGACAGCGCCATTCCTCGTTCACCAACAGCGCCAAGAATGCCGTCGGGGCGTCTCTCGACCGTCTCAAGCATTTGCGCTCGTTCCAATGCTCGCCGAACGCGATCCGCATCTACCTGATCGGGATCCCAGGTCAGGGCCACGTTCTGGGCGATCGAAGCATCAAAGAGTGACACCTCCTGCGGCACGTAGCCGACTCGGGATCGCCAGGAATGAAGAACAGCCCGCATTGGGACTCCCCCTACCAATACTTGGCCGGAGCTGGGCAGCAAAAGCCCCAGCAGTAGATCGATCAGCGTGGACTTGCCTGCGCCCGACGATCCCACTACGGCTACCCGCGAGCCGGATGGAATCGTCATGGTCACGCCGTTGAGTGCAGGTATATCCGCCCCGGGGTAGGTGAACGACACATCTGTCAGCACCACGTCGGGCACCCCTTCAGGAAGCTCCGATTGATCTGGTTCTTCCTGGTCCTTAGCGCTAGCCTCAGCCTCTTTGATGTCAGAAAGCACCTGTTCAGCGAAGGGAGAGTTGGAGTGCACCATGGACAGGATGGCCTGGAACCGCGTCAGCGACGGGATAATCCTGAAGCCGGCGACACCGAACAGCGCGACAGCCGCCAGGGCATTGGTGACCGGATCGACGCTGGATGGGCTAGTGACCAGTCCCACCGCACCCACCAGCATAAAGCCACCGATCAGCCCGGCTTCAAGGACGAAGCGCGGTACTTGGCCGAGGAAAATCGCCAGCGCCCTAGCTTTTGACGAATGAATGCGGTTGTTGTGGACCGCTTTCTCGACGTCCGGAGAGGCGCCGCGGAGGGTGACTTCCTTCAGCGCGCCAACCGCTTCAGTTAGAAGACGGACGGTCCTGAACGAGAACTGACGGTTGCGTCGCCCGTTGGCCACAGCACGCTTGGAGATGCCGCGCGAGAGCAGGAGCGCGATCAGGCCCAGGTAGATGATTGCTGTTACCGCTGTGATCCAATTACTGACGAACAGCACGCTCACAACTGCGATCACCGAGACAATCTCGCCCGCCAACCCCATCGACGGCATCAGTACCCCGGAGACGGTTAGGGACACCCCTGAATCCACTGAACGAACGAGCTCAGCCGAGTTCCGCTTCAGACGGTCAACCCAGGGAGCCCTCATGTAAGCAGCTAGCAGCCGATCACCAATTGCTACTTCGTGGGAGGCGAAACGAGAGGTCGCATACCGCAGCAAGAGGATATTTAGCCCACTCTTGATGATGACCAAAGTGCAAAACACTGCCAAGACGGCAATGTAGTGGCTCACTTCATCGATCTGTCCGAACGGCCCGAGGTTGACCGGGGTACCGGTGATGATGCTCGACATCACGATGGCAAGTAGTCCCAAGGCGACCACATCAATGAGTGATAGCAGGGAGGAAAGGATTGCGTAGCGCAAGAGGAACCTGCGCGCGCTGGGTGGCAGGACCGCCAAAAGCTGGCGGTTAATGCTGATAAGTGATTTCATGGCTCCCGCAAGATTAGCTTAGTTGGGTCTGCGGAGGGTCGTCCGATGGGGCTCCGGGCAAGCTCTGCGCACCGGTTTCCGACTCCCAGACGTGAGGTGTTTCATCCAACGCGACCCTGCGGGCCAGCCTGGTCAGTGAGTCCTCCATGTGACGGTTGCGCTGGGCGGAGGACGCCATGAAGACCATGAAGCAGACGATAAACCCGTACAGGACTAGGTCAGTCCCCCGGCCGATGCCGAACAGGTTCGCCAGGCCGGTTAGGAGCCCTGGCAGGAAGATGGACAGGACCGCGACCAGAGCGAAGCCCAGCAGGAGGATCCTGCGGATCGCCAGATGGCTGGCGTTCGCGCCACCCCTCATCAGGACCAGTGAGCCGAGGATCACAGCGAGGACTAAGACGAACTGGACGATAAGGAGCATGGGGTTCACCTGAAGAAGAGGTCGGCAAGGATGTTGACGCCGTTAAGGAGGGACTGGCCTTTGGCCTTCGAATAGTCGGTATAGATGATCTCGACGGGGTGCTCAGCGAGCCGTGGTTTGATCTCGGCCAACTGGTGGATCAATTCGGACGCGTGGGCCATCCGGTTCTGCTTCAGGTGAATCCGCCGGGCGACGTCAGCGTTGATCACCCGGAGGCCGTTGTGGGCGTCAGTTAGTTCGAGGCCCGTCGACATCCTCGACTGGAACGCTACGGTGCGCAACACGAGGCGCTTGAGCGGTGAGATTTTGGTGCGCCCGTCGAGGAATCGTGATCCCAAGACCACTTCCAGCTCGCCGGAACGTACTCGGGCGAGCATTTCCTGTGCATCCTGCACACGGTGCTGGTTGTCGGCGTCGAATGTGATGACCGCGTCCAGCGCGGGATCCTGCAACGCGTACTCAAGACCGGTCTGGAGGGCTGCGCCCTGCCCCAAGTTGAAGGGGTGAAGAACGACGACGGCACCCGCCGCTGCTGCTGCCTCCGGAGACCCGTCAGTGCTCCCGTCATCGACGCACACGACGTGGGGGAAATGTGGGAGCAGTCCCTTGATCACACCACCAACTACGGTGGCTTCGTTATACATTGGTATGACGACCCAGGAGCGACTCACAGGGGTAAGTATTCCATATCTTCCTCGACCCGATCCTCAGCTTCACCACAGGGGGCACGCCGCCGCACCGGTCCGGGAAGCCCGGCCGAACCGCTAGGCTAGCGCTCATGACCCTCCGCATCCTCTGCATCTCCTTTTCGGATATCAACGCTGATTCCAGGGTGCTGCGACAGGTGAAAGTCCTTGCCGAATGTGGAACGGTCACGACGGCGAGCTATGGTTCGGCCCCGCCCGGGTCGACCACCCACCTTGAGGTTGACTCGGCTCTTCCCTCCCTACCCCAGACGGTTAAGGGTGTGATTGGTCTGGCCCTGCGGCGTTTCAATACTGCTGGTCAACAGGCGCCTGCCGTCCGACAGGCGCGTGAGCTCATCGGGGAGACGCGATTCGATTTGGTGGTGGCCAACGAGGCGCGCGCGCTGCCATTGGCCCACGCTGTCGCTGGGACGGCTCCAGTCCTCGGTGACATGCATGAGTGGGCACCCGAGGAGCGGTCCCATGTGCTCTCCTGGAAGTTGCTGGTGAAGCCCTACATGACCTGGGTGTGCCGGACCTATTTGCCTCTCTCCGCCGCGGTCCTCACTGTCAACGACTCCATCGCCCGCCTGTATACGGAGCGGTTCGGCTGCCCGGTGGAGGTGGTGCGCAACGCCGGCCCGCTGCGTGAACTGGAGCCGTCGGCCATGGTGCCCGGGCTGATCCGCCTGGTGCACAGCGGTGCAGCGGTCCCCGGACGGAATCTTGAGGGAATGATCGAAGCCGTTAAGATGCTTGATGAGCGTTTCAGCCTTGACCTCTATTTGGTCAAGGCACGCGACGGTGGCAGGTACTGGGACTCACTGCGTGCCGCTGCCGGCACACTTGACCGGATCACTTTCCACGACGCGGTGTCCCCTGATGAGTTACCTGCCACCCTCAACGGGTACGACGTGGGAGTGTTCAGCCTCCCGCCACGAACCACCAACCACGCACTGATGCTCCCGAACAAGTTTTTCGACTTCGTCCAGGCACGGTTGGCGATCGTGTTCAGCCCGTCACCCGAGACGTCTAGACTGATAAGGGACCATCGGCTTGGCGCAGTGACCCGGGGCTTCACGGCCGACGACCTCGCGAGGACCCTGTCCGCGCTCACAGAGGCCGAAGTCTCCCAGTTCAAGCGGAACTCCCATATTGCGGCGCCGGAGCTGAGCAGCGCAACAGACGAAACGGTGATTCGGGCCGTCGTGGAACGGCTTACCGCTCCCCGGACATAACTGCGATGACCCAGAAAAAGGTGAAGTACTGATGAGTTGGTGGCAGGCGGCCCCCATCATCCTGATGGCAGTGGTCATCCTGACGGTGCCGGGATTTTTGGTGGCAAGGGCCTGCGGTGCCCGCGGGCTCACCTCGGTGACCCTCGCGGCACCAATTTCTGTTTCCCTGGCCTCCGTTGGCGCGATCCTGGCCCCTTTCCTTTCCATTCCTTGGTCTCCCGCGGTCCTGATCGGGATGACCCTGGTGACTGCCGCCGGCGGACTGCTGATTCGATTCCTCTGGCAGCGTTCCCGGGGTCGGGAACTAGTCCTCGTGTATCGCCCCACCAGGGCTGGGCTACTGACCGCTGGCCTATGCGCCTTGGCCGTTGCCGTTCCCGCGTTGATCATCGGGGCTCGGTTCGCCGAAATGTTTGTCGGTCCAGAGAATATCTCCCAGTCCTACGACAACATTTTCCACCTGAACTCGCTACGCTACATTCTCGACACCGGATCCGGGTCTTCCCTGACATTGGGTAACCTCACCAACGGCGGAACGGGGTTCAGCTTCTACCCTGCGGCGTGGCATGACCTCATCACCCTGGTGGCCCTCACCAGCGGTGCTCCGATTGCTGTTGCAGTGAACGCTACGAATATCGCTATTGGCGCCGTCGTCTGGCCACTGTCGGCCCTATTTATGGTCACCCGTATTGCCGGGGAAAAGCCCCTGCCGATCCTGTTGACCGGGGCCCTGGCGGCCGCGTACCCCACCTTCCCCTACCTAATGGTGGACTTCGGCGTCCTGTACCCGTATCTCCTCTCGATTGCCCTTCTCCCCGTGGGAATAGGGCTTGCCGGCACCATGCTGGGTGTGGTCCAGGATCCTTTGAATGGCCGGTTTCTGGCGGGAATCGGGCTGCTGGCCGTTCTGCCGGCGATAGCCCTCTCCCACCCGAGCACCATGATCGCCCTCTTCCTCTTCGCCGTCCCCCTGGCTGGCCTGGTGCTATGGCGCACCACCCGGCAATTGGTCCGCCGTGGCGCCCCATGGTACCGCCACCTCGCTCGCCCAGCTTTGTTCATGGCTTACGTGGCGTTTACCTACTACTTCTGGATTTCCTTTCGCCCGTCGCTGCAAAACTCTCTGTGGGCACCATTCCTGAGTACCACTCACGCCGTCGGTGAGGCTCTCGCCGTTGCACCTATGCGCGGTCAAATCAACTGGATCATGCTGGTGCTAACCCTTATAGGCCTTGCGGCAACTATCAATAACCGCAAGTACTGGTGGGTGCTCGGCATCTACGCAGCTAGTGCCCTGCTGTACGTCAATGTTGCCAGCGTTGAAAAGGGCGATCTGCGCAACTTCTTCAGCGGCCTCTGGTATAACGACAGCAACCGGCTAGCCGCCCTGCTACCCGTCGCTGCCATCCCCTTGGCGGTATTGGGCGGAACCGCCATTCTCTCGGCCATCGTTCGACGGACGACGAACTGGCGGACCCAGCAGGTGGCCGCCTGGCTGGTGATCGTCATTGGTTGCACTACTATCGGATTCCTCGGTCAGGGTGAGGCTATCGAGAATGCCCAGGCGAAAGCCCGCAAGGAGTACGTCCTAGACCGCAACTCGGAATTGATCACCAATGACGAACTTACCCTCATTGAGCGGCTGGACCAGTCAGTTCCCGAGGGCGCGGTCGTGGTCGGGAATCCGTGGACCGGAGCCTCTCTTGCGTACGCGCTTGGAGATCGAAATGTTCTTCTGACCCATGCCTCAAGTCGCGCGGCCGGCGACGCCGAACTGCTGATGAACCAGCTGGATGAGGCTGCGGTACAGCCTGAGGTATGCCGTGCCGTGCAGGAACTGGGCGCATTCTATGCCCTCGAATTCGGCGATGTTGAGGTGCATGCCGGATCCCATCCGTTCCCTGGTCTGGACAACCTTGCCACTGCCCCGGGAGTCAAATTAATCGACCGCGAAGGGAAGGCGAGGCTGTACGAAATCATTGCCTGCCGGTAGACCCGTTACGCCGTCACCTTTTCCTAGCACGTTCTTGTCACAGGCGTGTCGGCCGGTCGATCCCGGCACGCAGATCCACCCCGAGCCGCTGATCGGGCTCTCTGCGTCCATGTTCGCCGCATTCAATCAGATCATGATGCCGACACGGGCCGAACACCTTTCAGCTCTGCGCTGACAACCGGACGACGTCACACGCAGACCGGGGAACCCGTGGAGGCCCGGGTCCTGACGGCGTCGCACCCGTGACCCGCCGGCCTGGGACTTCTATTATGGGAGAACACTCAAGCCGGCGGGGCAGTAAGAAACTCAAACGCGCAATGTTCCTCCCGGCGTTCGTCGCGTTGCACCACCCGCCCACCTCGGCCTATGGCGACCGCGAACGAACCGAGAAGGACCCCCTTAGGCACGCATCCTCGACACCACGTCGGCTACCGGGGCATCCATGACAATGCGTCCGTGTTCAAGCAGCACCCCCCGCGAGCAGACCTGCACCACGAGGTCGAGATCATGACTAACGACGACGAGGGTCTTACCCGCGGCAGCCAGTTCCTTGATCTTGGCGAGACACTTCTTCTGGAAGGGCTCGTCACCGACGGCAAGAATCTCGTCGACCAGGAAGACCTCAGGATTGGTGTGCACGGCGACGGAGAAAGCGAGGCGCAGGTACATCCCCGACGAGTAAAATTTCACCTCGGTGTCGATGAACTGACCGATCTCCGAAAAGTCGACAATCGATTCGAACAGGTCGTCGATCTGCTGTTCGGTCATACCGAGGATGGCACCGTTTAGGTACACGTTGTCGCGTCCGCTGAGGTCAGGATGGAAACCGGCACCCACCTCGATGAGGCCCGCCACCCGTCCCCGGGTCCGCACGGTACCGCTATCGGGCAGCATAACCCCAGAGATGTGCTTCAGCAGGGTCGATTTGCCCGATCCGTTAAGCCCCAGCAGAGCCACTGACTCACCCTGGCGAACCACAAGCGATACGTTGTCGAGGGCATGGAATTTTTGGGAGAGGTCACCCTTGCGCCCCTTGACCAGCCAGACAAACGCTTCCTTGATGGAACGGGTATGGCGCAGCACAAACTGCTTCGAAATCCCTCTAACTTCAATGGCGGTGGTCACGGGTCACAACTCCTGGGCAAAGCGGCCTTCGAGCCGCCGGAAGGTCCATTGCCCCAGAACAGTAACCAGAAGGGCGGTGACCAATCCGATCGGAAGCCACATATCGAGCAGGTCGGACGGGACGGCGATGGTCGCGTCGGTGATTTCCGACGTCGTCGGAAGCCAGAAGGCGAAATGGAACAGCTCGACGGCAATCGTCAGCGGATTTGCCTGATAGACCACGAGGAGTACCGATGCCGTTCCGGCGGAGAACGCCGTCGCCAGTCCGTCCCGGACCATGATCCAGGTGTAGAGCACTGGCGAAGCCCAGGTGGCGATCATCAGTAACATGTCGACGAAGTTCTCGCTGTCCCTGAAGTACACGTTGGCGGCACCAAAGAACAAGCCGAGGCCGGTAGCCAGCAATGCCACGATCACGAAACCAGCCAATGCCGCGATGAGCTGAAAGATGCCGGGGGTCCACCCGGCGACGAGGCAAGCAACCAACAGCACCAGGAGTTGCGGCAGGAAATGTACCGCCGATACCCAGACCGAGGCGACCGGGAACAGCTCCCGGGGCAGATAGATCTTCTTGATCAAACCGCCGTTGCCCACCACTGAGCGGGAAGCGTTGCCGAGCGCCTCGTTGAAGAAGTTGATCAGGACAATGCCCGAGAACAGGTAGATGGCATAGTTTTCGGTGTTCCGGTTCATCCCGAGGAAGACCCCAAGCGCAAACCAAAACACCAGGAACTGCACTCCCGGCTTGACGTAGGACCAGAGGATTCCCAACACCGAACCGCGGTACCTGACCTTGAGTTCCTTGGCAACCAGAAGCTTCAGGAGGAAGCGGGACCGCAGGACGTCGCGCAGACCAGCACCCAGGCCGGGTGTGGTGAGTTCACTGGTGCTCAACCGCTATCCACTCTTCTCGGAGTTTTCTTCAAAGGTCTTTTTCCAGGCCTCGAAGGACGTGATCTCCTCGGCAGCTGCCTTGTACCGGGCGCTAAGTTGCGGCCAGCTCCGAAGGATTTCGGCGTTGAGTCGGCCCGCCTCGGCGAGCATCGCGCGCAACTTTTTGGGATCGCGCTGGTACCAGGAGGCACCACTGCCCTCGGCGTTGGACACCACAGCACTGTCGTACTGCG
The DNA here is from genome assembly GCF_054511155.1 of Arthrobacter glycogeni. Lineage (NCBI taxonomy): Bacteria > Bacillati > Actinomycetota > Actinomycetes > Micrococcales > Micrococcaceae > Arthrobacter > Arthrobacter glycogeni. The sequence continues at coordinate 102,903 of NZ_JBTNDE010000001.1, forward strand.
ACATCCGCCACCACTTGTTGTCCTGGTGGGCGACAAAGGCCTGCGGGCGTTCCCTGCTTGAATCCTGGACCGGCTTGCTGAGCTGGCGGAAAAGAGTCTTCGCAGCCCAAGGCACCAGGGTGGCGTAAGAAGGCGCCCGGAAGCCCTGCCCCTGCCGTGGTGGCTTGTCCATCCGTGCGCCGGGGAAAGCATCGGGGTCAGTCTTGACCTGGGAATCGGGGAAGTCCTTGGTCATCGCCCGGATATCGGTGAGCTTCGTAGGAAGGACGTCATGAAGCTGCTCCGGGCCCTTGAGGATGTCCTGGAGGGCCATGATCCTGCCGCGCGCCGTGTAGTACTGCATGGAGATCAGGTGCTTGATGTCCATGTACCCGGATTCACGCACCACGCGACCACCGCGCTCATACGGGCTGTGGATCAATGCTGTGATCATCCGGTTACGGGTATGGAAATAGGCCTGCCAGCCCACCAGGTCGTCCTTGTCGATCCAGGACACATGCCAGACCGCTGAACCCGGCATCGACACCGTCGGGTAGCCAGCAGCCTTGGCTCGCAGTCCGTATTCGGCGTCGTCCCATTTGATGAACACGGGCAGGGACAGGCCGATGTCCCTGATGACTGCCGTCGGGATTAGGCACATCCACCAGCCGTTGTAATCGACGTCGACGCGTCGATGCAGCCACGGGGTGTGGCGAAGATTGGACCGGACGAAGTCGTGGCCCAGGACCTGTCCAGCCACCGGTTGGTCCGGCTGGAACCGCCACGGGTTCACCGTCTCGCCGAAGGTGTGCAAGACGGTCCGGTTGTAAAGGTCGAACATGTGTCCGCCGACGATGGTCGGGGTTTTGCAGTGATCGGCGAACGTCAGCAGCCGGGCAATGCTCTCCGGCTCGATGACGACGTCGTCATCGAGCAGTAAGGCGTAATCGCTACCATTTTCGACTGCCTCATACATGCCGCGGGCAAAACCGCCCGAGCCGCCCAGGTTGGCCTGGTTGATGATCCGCAGCTTGCCGTGGAGGGCCGCTTCCACCTCCGCGAATCCTGGCTGGTCCGCAACCTTCTGAGTGCCCTGATCCACGACGAGGATTTCCTTTAGAGGGGCAAGCGAATCAGGGTGGTTGGCCAGAATCGACAGGTTGTTCAGGCAGAAGTCGGGCTTGTTCAGGGTGGTAATCTCCAGGGTGATCGACCCCTGGCTCTCGACGGAGTGGGGCGCCTGCCACTCGGCCTCGTCCAGGATCAGGCGGCCCGAGCCTGCTACCAGATCGAACCAGTACCAGCCACCGTCGCCGAAGGGTGCGAGGGACAGGTCAAAGGTGGTCACAGTAGAGTCGGTGACCCGCTTGGTCTCGACGTGCTGAAGAGAACCTCGTGCGTTCGACTTGTACACGCTGATCCCGCCGTCGCCGGTGGTCGCAACGCTGAGCCTGACGGACTGGACGGTGGTCCAGCGGCGCCAGTAACTGGCGGGAAAAGCGTTGAAATAGGTGCCGAAGGAGACTCGCTCACCGGACCGCACCAGGGTCGAGCGCCGGGACTTGAAGTCCTCCGCATGGATTTCCTTCGAATCGCCGCCGCGCGACGATCCCCCGCCCTGGCTAGAAACGCTGCCATCCATCGTGTTGAGCTGCACGCTGAGCGCGCTTCCCGTGTCCAGGTAAAGCGGAGCCGTGTCAAGGTCGCTTTGGTTAGGCAGGACGACGCGCTGCAGGGTTTGCCAGTTCATCTCGGTGGCGTGGTCTTTGGCGATAGTGGCGGGGTTGCTCATGCGTCCACTCCTCCGCTTTCGAGCGTGGCGCCGTCAGTGAAGTGCGGCTTGAGTTTGTTGTCAAACATCGACAGGGCCGACCCGATGGCCATATGCATGTCAAGGTACTTGTAGGTGCCGAGGCGACCGCCGAACAGGACCGACTTCTCGCCCTTCGCCAGGTCACGGTAGGCGCTCAGCTTGGACCGGTCCTCGCTGGTGTTGACCGGGTAGTACGGCTCATCCTCCTTCTCCGCGAACCGGGAGAACTCGCGCATGATGACCGTGGCGTCCTTGGTGTAGTCCCGTTCGGGGTGGAAGTGGCGGAATTCATGGATCCGTGTGTAGGCGGTATCCTCATCGGGGTAGTTCATGACTGAACAGCCCTGGAAGTCCTCAACGGGGAGAACTTCCTCCTTTAGGTCGATGGTCCGCCAGGATAGGTCACCCTCGGCGTAGTCGAAGTAGCGGTCCACCGGCCCGGTGTACACGACGGGGACCTGGCCCAGGGTGGCGGCGCGGGAGAACTTGTGGTTGTCGTCAAAAAAATCTGTGTTGAGCTGCACGGTGATGTTGGGATGGTCGGCCATCCGCTCGATCCAGGCCGTGTATCCGTCCACGGGCAGACCCTCGTACTTGTCGTTGAAGTACCGGTTGTCGTAGGTGTAGCGGACGGGGAGCCGGGAAATGATCTCCGCTGGCAGGTCACGGGGATCGGTCTGCCATTGCTTGCCTGTGTAGTGCTTGATGAAGGCCTCGTAGAGCGGCCGGCCGATGAGCTGAATGCCCTTGTCGTTGAGGTTCTGCGGGTCTGTTCCGGCGAGCTCCCCGGCCTGCTCCTGGATCAGGGCACGTGCTTCGGCGGGACCGTAGGAGGCCCTGAAGAACTGGTTGATCGTGCCCAGGTTGATGGGCATCGGGTACACCTCGCCCTTGTGGCTTGAGTACACCTTGTGGACGTAATTGGTGAACTCGGTAAACCGGCTGACGTAGTCCCAGACCCGCTCGTTGGAGGTGTGGAACAGGTGCGCACCGTAGCGGTGCACCTCGATGCCGGTCTGCGCTTCCTTCTCGCTATACGCGTTACCGCCAATGTGGTGGCGACGGTCGAGGACCGCCACCTTCAGGCCGAGCTCGGTGGCCGCCCGTTCAGCAATGGTCAGGCCAAAGAAGCCCGACCCTACGACAACGAGGTCAACGTTCACAAACACTCCTGAATTGTTGGGGGCAACGCCAGCTACTCGGCGCTCTGCCTGCACAAGATTACCGGAGAATCGGGTTGCGGCTTGTATTTAGGCAACAAGCGCAACAGCTAAAGTGGAACCCATGCGTATCCTCAGCGTCGTTGGCGCACGCCCACAGTTCGTGAAGCTCGCTCCCATTGCCGCAGCCATGAAGGGCCGGGCAGAGCACCTCATAGTCCACACCGGCCAGCACTACGACTCGCTGATGTCGGACGTGTTCTTCCAGGACCTCGCCATTCCTGCACCCGATTACAACCTGGGTGTCGGGTCCGGTAAGCACGGTCAGCAGACCGGAACCATGCTGGCGGGGTTAGAGGAGATCTTCGAGCGGGAGCGCCCCGACATGGTGCTGGTCTATGGGGATACGAATTCCACCCTCGCTGCCGCGCTAGCCGCCGTGAAGCTGCACATCCCGGTAGCCCATCTTGAAGCGGGCCTGCGGTCCTTCAACCGCCGGATGCCCGAAGAACACAACCGGGTCCTGACCGACCACGCCTCCGATACGCTGCTGGCGCCGACCGAAGTCGCGATGGGTCATCTGGCCGCTGAGGGGCTGGCTGACAAAAGCGTGCTCGTGGGCGATGTGATGACCGATGTCCTCTTCAAAACCCGGGATTCGCTGTTGGCCCGGGATGAACCGCTTCCAGCCGGGCTGCTCCCGGCCGGGTATTACGTCAGCACTATCCACCGCCCGGACAATACCGATGATCTGGGGCGGCTGCAGCAGATCATCACCTCCCTGTCCCGGTTGGACAAACCCGTACTTCTTCTTGCCCACCCGAGGCTGGTGGATCTGGCGGCTGCTCACGGTATCGAGCTGGAGACCGGAGCGATCCGGGTGGGCCAGCCCTTGGCCTACCCAGGGTTGATCAACGCGGTGATGAACAGTGCGGGCGTGATTACCGACTCGGGCGGACTGCAGAAGGAAGCTTTCCTGTTGCGGGTGCCGTGCACAACGATCCGGCCGGAAACCGAATGGGTCGAAACGGTTGAGCTGGGCTGGAATGTCCTCGTATCCGAGCACCTCGACACCCTTGCAGACGTCGTGCAACGCCCCCAGCCTGAACCAACGTCAGCGGTCCCCTATGGCACAGGCGCTGCTGCCACTGCCGTCCTTCATGCGCTGACCACCCGGTAAGACCGCCCGACCGGTTGGTCAGTCGCGGGCGGCAGCCTCAATGACTGTCGCAGCCTTCTCGCCCACGCTGGTCAGCGAATAGTTTTCTTCAACCCACCGGGAAATGCGCTGGCGTTCGGCTGCCTGCCGCGGCCAGGCGAGTGCATCCCGCATTGCCGCAGCGACCGCAGCGGCGTCCCACTCGACGCTGACCCCAAGATGTTCGCCGGTAATGATGTCCTTCAGCGGTCCGACACCCGCGTAGATGACTGGCGTACCGCAGCTGAGGCTGACCAGGGCTTTCGTCGCGAAGGCGAAGTCGTAGCCGCGCGCCGGACGCACCGAGGCGAGGCCCGCGACGCTCCCCCGCAGCGCGGCGGACACCTGTCCGCCGTTGACATTGCCCCTGAATTCGATGGGGGCTGATGCCTCCTGGGCGCGGGTCCGCAAAGCATCGAGTTCCACACCCTGGCCCAGCATCACCAGCCGGACGTCGGGAAATTCGTCAGCAATCCTGATGAATCCGTCGACGAACACGCCGGCACCCTGAATCTCGGACATGGTGCCGGCGTAGACGAAGTAGCGCCCGGTGTCGGAGCCGGCTGGCCCGTCAATAGTGAACTGGTCGGTGTCGACTCCGGTTCCCACGTTCACGATCCGCTCGGAAGACCCCACTAGGGAGGCAACAGCGGTTGAAACCCCCTCAGACACCGTTAGGATACGGCGCGCCCTGGACAGGGTCCAGCGCTCGACAGCGCGAAGCACCCGAACTACTGCTGGCGAGACCCCAATCCCCTCGGCAGCTACCGAGCTGACGTCGGCGGCAAAATAGACGAAGGGCTTGCGCCGCAGAGCCGTGGCTACCCGGACGACCACGCCCGTAGTCGGCGGCGGCTCCACGACCACCAGATCGAAGGCTGGGGCCGTCAGCAGTCTGAAAAACAGGGGAATGTCGAAGCTGGCGTACTGCACATAGCCGCGTACCGCCCCTGCCTTGTCCCGCAGGACCGGCCAGCGGCTGACGGTCGGTGAGGACTTTTTACCGCCCGGCGACGAGGTGGTCAGCACGGTGACGTGGTGGCCCCGTCCTTCCAGGGCTTTCACCATGGCTGCCAGCCGAAAAGCGGCAGCCCCCGTCTCCGGGGCATAGATGCGCGTCGCAACAAGAATTCGATGAGGCATCCCTAAAGCTTTATCGTTGAGCCGGCACGGGCCGATTCGATGATGGCTTCGGCCACTCTGAGGGTGTTGAGGCCTTCGCGCATGGTGACGATGGTGTTCGAGTTGCCTAGCACTGCGTCCCTGAAAGCCTCGTGTTCGGACCTGAGAGGTTCGCGTTTGGTCAGGGCGAGGCGGGTGATGTTGCCTTCGGACACTCCCCTGAAGTTGGAGACGGCTTCCCATTCGGTATTGATGGTGCCGTTCTCGAAGAACGTCAGGTCTGCAGTCAGGGTGTCAGCGACGAACGCGCCCTTTTCTCCGGTGACTACGGTGAGGCGTTCCTTCATCGGTGAAAGCCAGTTCACTAGGTGGGAGGTGATGACACCGTTTTCCAGCTGGCAGGACGCGGTGACCATGTCTTCGTGCGGGCGACCGGACCGGGTGCTGGTCAACGCTGACACCGAGGCGAAGGGTGATTGCGCCAGCCAGGCGGTGAGATCGATATCGTGGGTGCCGAGGTCCTTCACGACGCCGACGTCGGCAATCCGGGACGGGAACGGGCCCTGACGTCGGGTGGCGATCTGGTAAACGTCGCCGAGGTCCCCGTTTTCGATCCTGGCCCGCAGGGACTGCAGTGCCGGGTTAAACCGTTCGATATGCCCCACGGCACCGACCAGGTTCGCTTCTTCAAAGGCCTCAACGAGGCGCTGTCCGCCGTCGATGGTCGACGCGATGGGCTTCTCAACCATGGTGTGGATACCCGCAGCAGCCAAGGCCAACCCGACTTCCTCGTGCAACCCGGTCGGCACCGCGCAAACTGCCATGTCGATGCCCTGGGCGATGAGTTCAGCGACTGACCCGCACACCGGTAGGGATCCGGCGACGCCGTGCGGGTCGCCGAACGCGTCAGCGACGGCGACCAGTTCCAGGCCGTCGACTTCCCGGATCACCCGGGCGTGGTGACGGCCCATCATGCCGAGCCCGATCAAGCCGACTTTCAGATCCGCCATGCTCAGGCCCCCGCCGTGGTCAACGCGTTGACCGCTGCGACAATCCGCTCAAGATCTTCCTGGTCCAGCGACGGGTGCACTGGCAGGGACAACACCTCCTGGGCAGCGATTTCCGTATTGGGAAGATCCTCTTCGCGCATGAAGGAGGGCAACCGATGGTTTGGGATCGGGTAATACACTCCCGATCCGATCTGGTAGTCCTCCTTCAACGCCGCGGCGAGCTTGTCCCGGGCAGCGGCGCCGCCGTCGACCCGCACCGTGTACTGGTGGTAGACGTGCTCGGCACCAGGAGCCACCACCGGGGTGGCGACCCCGGTGAGGTTGGCGTCCAGGAACGCCGCGTTGGCCTTGCGCTGAGCGGTCCAGCCGATCACCTTGGTCAACTGGACCCGCCCAATGGCAGCGTGCAGGTTGGTCATCCGGGCGTTGAAACCCACCAGCTCGTTCTCGTACTGTCGTTCCATCCCCTGATTCCGCAGCAGCCGAAGGTTACGTTCTATGGTTCCGTCGCCGGTCGACACCATGCCACCCTCACCGGAGGTCATGTTTTTCGTCGGATACAGCGAGAACATCGCGAAGTCCCCGAACGTGCCCACCTTGCGACCATCCAGGCCCGCACCGTGGGCTTGCGCGGCGTCTTCGAACAACCCAATCGAGTGCTTATCTGCCAACGCACGGAACGCAATAATGTTCGCCGGGTGCCCGTAAAGGTGCACCGGCATGATGCCCTTGGTCCGCTCGGTGATCAGCGACTCCACATGGGCGATGTCCAGGCAGTAATGGTCCAGTTCAATGTCAGCGAAGACCGGTGTCGCACCCGTCAGGGCGACCGAGTTCGCTGTCGCGGCGAACGTGAACGAAGGCACGATCACCTCATCCCCCGGACCCACCCCCGCGGCGAGCAACCCCAAGTGCAGCCCGGACGTCCCCGAGTTCACTGCCACCGCTGCCCGACCATCGAGAAGTACGGCGGAAAACTCAGTTTCGAAGGACGCCACCTCGGCGCCCTGCGCCAGCATCCCCGAGAGCAGCACCGCATCAACTGCTGCCCGCTCGTCGTCCCCTACAATCGGCTTTGCCGCCGGAATAAACCCTCTACTCATGCCTCTACCCCTACTGGTTTCAGTGTTGAACCCGCTTCGACATACTTTTCCCCGGTGGCCGGGCACACCCAGGAATCTGCTTCCTGACGCAACGGGTGGCCAGCCTTACCGACCCAGCCGACCCGTTTCGCCGGGACCCCCACCATCAGGGCATACGCCGGGACATCCTTGGTCACGACGGCACCGGCCGCTACCGTAGCCCACTCGCCGATGGTCACCGGGGCCACACAGACCGCGCGGGCACCGATTGACGCGCCATCGCCGATGGTGACGCCGACCGGCGTCCAGTCATGGGCGCTCTTGAGCTCACCGTCCGGCGACACCGACCGCGGGTACGTGTCATTGGTCAGCACCACCGCCGGGCCGATGAAAACCCCCCGACCCAACGACGCCGGCTCGTAGACCAGCGCGTAATTCTGAATCTTCGAATTCGCGCCGATCCGGACACCCGTGCCGATGTACGCACCCCGGCCCACAATGCAGTTCTCGCCGAGGACCGCGTCCTCGCGCACCTGCGCCAGGTGCCAGACCTTGGTCCCCTCACCCAGGGTGGCCCGCGCTGAGACGTCAGCACCATCCGCTATGAAAGTCATTGAGTCCTTCTTCCGTCGTGAAGCGCAGTTGCCAATAGGTTAGGCCCTACCGATGACCCGGTACAGGACACCGTCCCAGTGTTCGGCCGAGCTGACCCGACGCCCATCAATGAAGGCCTTCACCCCGGGAAGGTCCGCCGGACCCAACGCTGCGTACGACTGGTGGTTGGCCTGCACCACCGCAGCATCAATCGGCTCTCCCAGGTGGTATGCCTCGAAGCCCAGGCGCTCCAGTTCGTCGTCCGTGTACATCGGGTCATGGACCAGCGCGGTAGCCCCGCGGGCCTTCAACGCATCAACAGTGGCGAACACGCCGGAAAACGCCGTCTCTTTCACCTCACCGCGGTACGCGGCGCCGAGCACCACCACCCGTGCACCCTCGAGGTCGCCATACGCGCCCTCCAGGAGGCCGATCGTGTAATCCGGCATGCCGGCGTTCGCCTCACGCGCGGCACGGACCACAGTCGCGTCAGGGTCATTCCACAGGTACAACCGCGGGTATACCGGAATGCAGTGACCGCCCACAGCGATACCCGGCTGGTGGATGTGGCTGTACGGCTGCGAGTTCGACGCGTCGATCACCTGATAAATGTCGATCCCGGTCGTCGCCGCGAACCGGGCAAACTGATTGGCCAACCCAATGTTCACGTCGCGGTACGTCGTTTCAGCCAACTTGGACAGCTCCGACGCCTCAGCGGAACCCAAATCCCAGACGCCGTTCCCCCGGACCAGATCGGGACGGTCATCGAAGTCAAGGACGGCCTCGTAGAACTCGACAGCCCTAGCAGCCCCTGCCGGGGACAGCCCGCCCACCAGCTTCGGGTACTTCCTCAAGTCCTCGAAGACACGACCGGTCAGTACCCGCTCTGGGGAGAACACCAAATGGAAATCCCTGCCTTCGACCAGGCCGGAACCCGCCTCAAGCATCGGCTTCCACCGCGTCCGGGTCGTGCCAACGGGAAGCGTCGTCTCAAACGACACCAGCGTGCCGGGCGTCAGGTGCTTCGCCAGCTCAGTCGTCGCGGCATCCATCCAGCCGAAATCAGGCTTCGCGTCCTCGTCGACGAACAGCGGAACCACCAGCACCACAGCGTCGGCACCGGGCACCGCGTCTGCGTAATCGGTGGTGGCCCGCAACTTCCCCGACGGAATCAGTTCCGAAAGTTTCTCCTGCAGATGAGCTTCACCAGGGAACGGCTCAACCGCCTGGTTCACCAACTCAACCACCTGCGCGTTGACATCCACGCCGACCACCTCGTGACCCTTGGACGCGAACTGCACGGCGAGCGGAAGCCCGATTTTCCCCAGGGCAATAACAGCAATCTTCACGAAACAGTGACCTTCTCTAGTAACAGGTAGTGAACATGTCCAGCCGGACCCAGTAGTCAAGCCTATAGGCACTCGGGGAAAAACGCCTGATCTGGGATTGTCCACATTCCCGTTCCCGAAGCAACCCGCAGACCAGCCTGCGGATAGCCTCGGTCGCACAGATAGTAAACCGTCGCCGAAGGATCACCACATGCTGCTTCATCTGACCCTGGTCTGGGCCCCGGGCCTCCCGGTGGGACCTGGACGGCCCGCAGTTGAGCTGGTTGTTGATACCTCCCTCGTCAGTTCACCTCTGGAACTGATAGACACCCTGCAGAGTGACTACGGCCCCGGACAGTACACCGTAGCCGGCGGCCCCCTGGACTCGCTCACCTTCGGCGTGGCGCCGCTGGTGAACGGCTCGGTGATTGTCGCGGGCGGGACCCGGCCCGCAGGGCACCAACGGGCCGCGAGTCGTTTTCTCGGTCTCACCTTCGTTGTCTGCTCAGGACCGGACGCGGGGCAGTTGACGGCACTGCGACGCGGCACGTATTCGCTCGGCCGGTCGGGCACCGACATTGTGCTCGATGATCCCGAGGTCTCCAAGATTCATGCCTTTCTCACAGTTGAAACGAATAGTGTCACCCTTCTCGACAACACCTCAGCCAACGGAACCTGGGTCGACGGCTCGCGGATTAACGCCGCCCGGATCTCTTTCCTGTCCTCCATCCAGGTTGGCGGAAGCCGTTGCCGTGTTGCCTTATTGGAGCAGCCATCGCCTGCCGGCCCGGTTCTGCACCTGACTGATCCCCTCGAGGTGGCGCGGCCAACTCCCCCGCTGGCCACCCCGCCGATGCTGGCTGCGGCACTGTTTCCGCTGGCCCTCGGCATCGGGCTTGCCCTCACCACCGGGACGTGGGGCTATCTGGGGTTCAGCCTGCTGTCAGCGGGGGTCGGCCTGGCACCCCTGGTTACCAGGCGGCGTGCCCGCCGCGATTTCACCGCTGCGGTTGCCCATGCCTCGGAGGAGGACCGCCGCCGGAGGGTGCGCGCGGTTCACGACGCCGGGTCACGGGCGCTGGCCGCCTTCGCGCCGCTAATCGTCGACCCCATCGACCGTTCTGAGGAGGTGGGTCCGCCCAGCTATCTGCGGCTGGGAGAGGGAGCCCAACCCGCCCATCTTGTCCTCAAACCACCGGATCCCACCTGGACCCGCCCGCTCCTGAACGCCGTTCCGGTAATCATCGAGATCGGTACCCGCAGCACTCGATTCCAGCCACCCGAGGTCTGCGTGTCAGGGTCGGGAGCCCAGGTGCTCGGTCTTGCCCGGTCGTTGCTCCTGCAACTCAGCGAGGCTCCGGGTGGCGCAGTCTGTGTGGGGTCGCCCGGCGAGGTGCCTGCCGAGGCCCGTTTCCTGCCGGGCGTCATCCTGGCCGGGACGGTGGCTGCGCTGGGAGGACCTTCCCGCGCAGCCGGCCCGGTAGCAATACTGCTCTTCGGGTCCTTTGCTGAAGTCACTCTGCCGCTGACAGGGTCGACGGGCGTCTTCCGGTTCGGGTGCCGTCCCGCAGGTGAGCTCCCGCCGGACCCGGGAGAGGTACGGCTGGGCGTCGATCTCCGCCGTGGCCGGGCCGAGCTCCGGGGTGCCGGACAGCAGCTCAGCTTCCGACCGGACCTCGTGAGCACCCGATCGTTCAGTCGGATTGCCCGCGCTCTGGGTGGTCGATCTGTTCCTTCGGCGGGCGTGGGTGACTCCGGGAACGATACTGGCTCCCCTGTCCTGGTCGGTCGTGTCAGTCTGACCCAGCTGGTGCCGTCAACGCCCGAGCTCGTGATGCGGGCCTGGGCCCGCCCGGATCCGGGCCTCCGCGCACCAATCGGTCGGGGTCTGAACGGCACGCTGCTATTCGACCTGGTCTCCGACGGCCCCCACCTGGTCATCGCCGGCACCACGGGTTCGGGTAAGTCGGAGCTCCTCCGGACCCTCATCCTGTCCATTGCCCTCCACCACGGTCCCACCGAAGTAAATTTCCTCCTCATTGATTTCAAAGGCGGATCCGCACTGCGGCCCCTCACCGACCTGCCGCATTCAGTGGGTCTGCTGACTGACCTCTCCTCTGCAGCTGTTACCCGGGCCCTCGTATCGCTTCTTGCTGAAGTACGACGGCGGGAGCGCCTCTTCGCCGCGCATCTGGTCAGCGATATTGTCGAGTGGCGGGCCGCCCAGACGCAGGTACTACCTCGTCTCGTGGTGGTCATCGACGAGTTCCGGATGTTGGTAGATGACGTTCCCGATGCTGCGCGGGATTTGATCCGTATCGCGACGCTGGGACGCTCGCTAGGCATCCATCTCGTCATGGCGACCCAGCGTCCGCAGGGAGCACTCGGCCCCGACATCCGGGCCAATGTGACGGCCAGCATTGCTTTGCGGGTTGGGTCCGCCCTCGAGTCGCACGACATCATCGGATCGGCAGCGGCTGCTGCCATCCCCGTTGATGCGCCCGGTCGTGCCTTTCTGAGGTTGGGCACCGGGCCTCCCACCGCGTTTCAGGTGGCATCACCCTACCCCGAGAAGAAGGATGTCGGGATGGATGCGGGCGTCGTCGACCTGGCAGCGCACCTGAGCAGACAGGCGCCGTCCGCCGGTCGCGTGGCCGGCCACAGCAACCCGATGGACGGGACCTGGATGGTTGAACAGTTGGCTGCTGTCGCAGCCCATGCTGCGGCCAGGGAACTCACCGAGCCTCTGCACTACCCGGTCCTTCCACCGCTCCCCGAGACACTACCTCCACCCGAGAGCGCTGTCTGCCCTTCGGGGACGGTCCGACTGGGGCTCCTTGACCTCCCCGAGGAGCAGTCCCAGCGCCCGCTTCTGTGGTGTCCCCAGGAACATTCGCACCTTGCCTTGATCGGTCACCCGGCCGGTGGCACTCCCGACGCCCTGGTGTACCTGGTCGATCAGCTGGTGCGGCGGCTGCCTGACCAGCACCTTTATCTGCTCGACGGCGACGGCAGCCTCAGCTGGGCGGCCGCTGCGCCGCAGGTGGGCGCCTACGTCGGGGCACATGAGCTCAAACGGGCGGCCCGTGTGCTTGCGCGCCTGAACGAGCACATTGCCGTCCGACTCTCCGACGGCCAGGACCACGGTAACCGGTCTCGTGCGGGCCCAGCGGTGACAGTTGTCATTTCTGGGTGGGGGCGCTGGGTGGGCTCGCTTCGAACCAGCCGTTGGGCGTGGGCGGAGGGGCTAGCGCATGATCTTGCTCGTGATGGCGCTCCAGCCGGAACCACGCTACTGATCTCGGGTGCACGTGAGTTGACCACGGGGCAAGTGTTTCCCCTCCTGCCGAACCGCTTGTACTTTCCCCTGGGTGCGGGCCACGAGCTGCTCCTGACGTGGCCCAGGCTGCCGCCGCTTGAGGCGCTCCCGGGGCGCTGCCTGGCTCACGGCCCGATCGGCAGGGCGGCGGGCGCCGTCGGACAGGTGGCGCTGGGACGCGACGAGGCTTCGGGCCCCAGCCCCGTCAGCGTGATGCGGCCAGCGCGGTCCCCGTTCAGGGTTTTACCTCTCCCTGCTGTGGTTTCCGGCTCCGACGTCGCCGGTGCTGCTACGCGCGGCCCACCGTTGCGGGTGCCAATCGGTGTTGGTGGAGACGAGCTGGGCGTAGTGTTTCTGGAGCTGTCCATGCGCTCGGTTTTCCTGGTGATTGGCGGCCCGGGTTCAGGCCGCACCACCCTGATCGGGCGAATTGCGGCGGCTGCCCCGATCGGCATGGTCTGTTTACGCCCGGGGCCGGGGGCCAACCCTGACGCCTACTGGAAGGATCTAGGGGGCGCGGGTTCCGTTGGCGTGCCACCAGCCGACTCCGTGCTGCTGGTGGACGACGCCGACCAGCTCTCCGTGGAAGCCCAGCGCTATCTCAACGAATTGTTCACGGCGGGCCACCGCCTCGTCCTTACCGCACTGGCTAGCCCGTCGATCCAGACGAAGGTCCCATTGGCGGCTCATGCCCGGTCGGCCCGGACGGGAATGGTCCTCGCCCCACACCAGCCAACCGACGGCGAGTTTTTCGGCGTTCGACTGGACTGCGACGCCCTGCCCCACCCTGGCCGCGGGTTCCTGATTCATGCTGGCGAGCCGCTTGAGCTGCAGGTTGCGGTTGGGGTCTAGCCCGGTCCAGTCCAGGGGCTCGGTGCCCGGCTATAGCACTGACGCACTGTCAGCGGTGCGTGAGGTGTGGGCAAGGACCGGCTTCGTAAAGAGGAGCAGCACCGCTGCCGCAGCGGGCAGCAGTAAGGCTAGACCCACCCCGATGATGCCAGCCGCCAACGTGGGCACAGCGATCACTATCATGAACAGTTGGAACACCAGGACCGCCGAACGGGTCCAGCGGTACCCAGCGAGGAGCTTGTACCCGACGGCAAGCAGCCAGAACGCCAACACCACCAGGAAAACCATGGTGAAAATGGCCCCACCCAGCGAAGTGGGGGTGCTGTTCAGCAGGCCGAAGAGATACCATCCTGCTGCGGCGAGCAGGCCGAGAGCTTCGAGCAGCAGAATTGCCGCGATGACCACGGCCCCTACCGGCCGGTGACCGCCGGTCACCGGCTCCGGTGCCGGGCGGCTCGTGGTGGGGGTCACTGGCTCAGCGCCCATTCGGTCTGGTTTGGTTCGTCGAGCCGGGCCTGCTGCATCACACCATCCGTTCCGCTTAGTCGCTTGCCTGGACCAGGTACTGCGCGAGAGCGTCCTTCCAGTCTCTCGCCCGAAACCCGGATGACTCCAGTTTAGTCAGATCGAGCACGCTGTTGTCCGGCCGGGGGGCGGCCGTCCGACCCCTGAAGTAGTCAGCGGCTGACACGTCAACGATCAAGCCTGGATCCTTCCCCTCCCGTTCGTAAACGGCGCGGGCGAGGTCCGCCCAGGTGGTGGGAGTTCCTGAGTTAGTCACGTTGTAGGTTCCGAATGACGCTCTGGATTCGAGGAGATGGAGGATCGCCGCTGCCAGGTCGTCGGCAAGAGTGAGGCGCCCTGTTTGATCCTTGACTACGGTAGCGGAAATGTCCCGGGCGGCCAGGGACGCCATGGTCGCGACGAAGTTCTTCCCCTCACCAATCACCCAGCTGGTGCGAATGAGGTAGAAACGACCAGCAGCAGTTTGCACCGCCAGGTCGCCAGCCGCTTTGGACTGGCCGTACACGCCAAGCGGGCTGAGCTGTGCACCCTCTGCATAGGGAGCCTCTGCGCCGTCGAAAACGTAGTCGGTGGAGACATGCACCAAGGTGATCCGATGCGCTGCCGCGATCTCCGCCAACCGCGCTGGCCCGGCGGCGTTGACGGCCCAGGCCTGTCGACGACCGGCTGTGGTCTCCGCGCGGTCAACATCTGTGTACGCGGCAGCGTTAATGATGACCGAGCAGCGGCTCCAGTCCCTGCGGTACGAAGCGTCGTCGGTCAGGTCAAAGGTCTGGCGGGTAGCAAATTCGGCGTCGGGCAGGGCAGTTCGGAGGGCGCGACCAAGTTGACCGTCGGCGCCCAGCACCAGAACGGTGGGCGGCGGCATGGGTGCAACTCTCCCGAGTCCGGGGTGGTCTCGATCCTTTGCTGACACCTCGGCCTCTTCAAGGGGAATCGGCCAGGCAATGTTCAGCGTCTCGTCGGCCAGGTTCACCAGCACATACTGGTCCGTGGCATGGGGGCTCCAATGATCGTTCACCAGATAGCTGTAGACGGTCCCGGGGTCGAGTGTCTGGAACGCATTGCCCACGCCACGCGGTACGAAGACCGCCTGCCCCACATCGAGTTCGGCGGAGAATACCGCACCAAATCCCGCACCCTCCCGGAGGTCGACCCACGCCCCGAACACCCTTCCGGACGCCACGGTGATGTATTTGTCCCACGGTTCGGCGTGGATCCCGCGGGTGGTGCCAACCGCCGAGTTGAAGGAAATATTGTGCTGCACCGGACCGAAATCGGGCAGGCCAATCCTGACCATCTTCTCCCGCTGCCAGTTCTCCTTGAACCAGCCGCGGGCGTCCCCATGCACGGGCAACGAAACGAGTAGGAGACCTGGAATGGGCGTGCTGTCGATCCGCGGATCGCTCATTGGCCTGCGGCCCCGTAAAGGGCCTCCACTGCCTCTTTCCCCGGTGTCCACCACGCCGCATGATCCCTGTACCACTCGACCGTGTCAGCGAGACCCGCCTCAAGATCGACGAACCGGGGAGTCCAGCCCAGCTCGGATCGAATCCTTGATGAATCAATCGCGTACCGACGATCGTGTCCCACCCGATCGCGGACCAGGTCGAAAGCCGTCTCCGGCTGGCCCAGCAGCGTAAGCAGAATCCGCATGATGTCGATATTGCTTCGCTCACCGTCGGCCCCAACGAGATAGGTCTCGCCGATTTCCCCGCGCTCGATGACTGCGAGCACCGCTGACGAATGGTCTTCAGTGTGGATCCAGTCCCGGATGTTCTGCCCATCCCCGTACAACCGGGGGCGCCGCCCGGTCAGGACATTGGTGATCTGTCGTGGGATGAACTTCTCGATGTGTTGGTACGGGCCGTAGTTGTTTGAACAATTACTGATCGTGGCACGCACCCCAAAGGATCTCACCCAGGCCCGCACCAGCAGGTCCGACCCCGCTTTGGTCGACGAGTAGGGGCTGGACGGATTGTAGGCGGTTGTCTCGGTGAACCGGCTGGGGTCATCCAGTTCCAGGTCGCCATACACCTCGTCGGTCGAGACATGATGGAAGCGGGTTCCATGTTTCCGGACTGCTTCCAGCAGCGTGTAGGTGCCAACGATGTTGCTCTGCAGAAAAGGACCCGGGTCTCTTAGTGAGTTGTCATTGTGAGTCTCTGCAGCAAAATGCACTACCAGGTCGTGGTCCCCAACGAACCGATCGACCAGTGAAGCATCGACAATATCCCCCCTGACGATCGACACTCGCTGTGGGTCAAGTCCCTCCAGCGCTGAATGACTGCCCGCGTAGGTCAGCTTGTCAAGAACGGTGACCGAGTCATCGGTCTCCGACAGGAGGTGGCGGACAAAGTTGGACCCTATAAAACCGGCGCCCCCGGTCACCAATGATCTGCGCATAGGGATAATGTATCCGCAAGCCGCGCCGATATCCTAGGAATCGGCGCCAACCCGATCCCGCTGCGGTTACCATACGGTGATGAAGGGAATCATTCTGGCAGGCGGCACAGGATCACGGCTTCACCCCATCACGCTGGGGGTCAGCAAGCAACTGGTCCCCGTCTACGACAAGCCGATGATTTACTACCCACTCTCGACGCTGATCCTCGCCGGAATCCACGACATCCTCGTGGTGACCACCCCCCACGATGCCGAACATTTCAAGAACCTACTCGGCGACGGCTCAAGGTTCGG
Source organism: Arthrobacter glycogeni (assembly GCF_054511155.1). NCBI lineage: Bacteria > Bacillati > Actinomycetota > Actinomycetes > Micrococcales > Micrococcaceae > Arthrobacter > Arthrobacter glycogeni. The sequence goes on from NZ_JBTNDE010000001.1 coordinate 119,585, forward strand.
CATCTCTCTGACCTACGTCCAGCAACCCCGGCCCGACGGACTGGCGCAGGCGTTCATCCTTGGCGCGGATCATGTTGGGTCGGAATCAGTGGCGCTGGTGCTCGGCGACAATATTTTTTACGGTCCGGGCATGGGTACCCAACTCAAGCGGTTCAAAGACATCGACGGCGGCGCGGTCTTCGGCTATTGGGTCGCAAACCCTTCGGCGTATGGCGTCATCGAGTTCGACGACGATCGGCGTGCCGTGTCACTCGAGGAAAAACCCCTACACCCCAAGAGCAACTACGCGGTTCCCGGCCTGTACTTCTACGACAACTCGGTGCTGGACATTGCTGCGTCGCTTCGGCCGTCCGCCCGGGGGGAACTCGAGATCACCGATGTGAACATGGAGTACCTCTCGCGCGGCAAATTGCACGTCGAGATTCTGCCCCGGGGGACCGCCTGGCTGGATACGGGGACCTTCGATTCCCTGACCGACGCATCGGATTTCATCCGTACCGTGCAAAAGCGCCAAGGGTTGTCCATCGGCTGCCCTGAGGAAATTGCCTGGCGGCAAGGATTCCTCTCCGATGAGCAACTGAAGGATTGCGCCGTACCCTACCTGAAGAGCGGCTACGGGCAGTATCTGCTCGGCCTGCTGGAATCCTGACCGAAGGGATCAACCGTCGTCGGTCTTGACACATTGCAGGGCACCCGACATCGTCACAAATAACAGCCGTGCAGCACAAATGACGCTCCAGAAGCTCAACCCTGTGACGCATAACTCACCGCATCGCACAATCTACAGCTTGTTACCTCTTGTTTGCACGCATTTAACGTGACAGCCTTGAGGAAGAAGACATCGGGGGCCGTACGGGCCCCTTTACTATGTGGCCGTTCGTGAATGTTTTCACAATCGCGGCGGGCCGAAGGAGAAAGTGATCATACATGGATTGGCGTAGCCGCGCTGCATGCCTGGACAAAGACCCGGAGCTGTTTTTCCCGGTCGGGAATACCGGGCCTGCCCTTCTTCAGATCGAGGAAGCCAAAAGCGTCTGCCGTCGCTGCCAGGTGGTTGACACCTGCCTTCAGTGGGCAATCGAATCAGGCCAGGACGCCGGGGTGTGGGGCGGTTTGAGCGAAGATGAACGCCGTGCTCTCAAGCGCCGCGCCGCACGCGCACGTCGTGCTTCCTAGCTGAGCCCCCAGGCACCGGGCCCCTCCGGCATCGCCCGGCTCACAGACTAATCCAGCGGATCGCTGCCCCCGGGTGGCGATCCGCTGCTATGAGCGGTTGTCGTGCAGTCCCAACTCGATGGTGACCGCCGTGCCGCCGCCATCGCGGGGAGCCCACTCGATGGTTCCATCCAACTCGCTGGTCACCAGGGTCCTGACGATCTGGAGTCCCAGGCCCTCCTTGTGGTTTCCGGCGGGCAGCCCCACGCCGTCGTCGGCCACAGTCACGTTGAGGATCTCATCGCCGTCGTCACCCATTCGCCGATTGGCGAGGAGCCACACGGTCCCTGTTCGCTCCGACAACCCATGCTCGACGGCGTTGGTCACCAGCTCATTGATGACCAGGGCCAGCGGTGTAGCGAAGTCGCTGGGCAGTTCGCCGAAGGACCCTGCGCGTTCGGTGCGCACCACGTGCGTCGGCGACGCCACTTCTGCCGACAGGCGGAACTGCCGGGCAATGAGCTCGTCAAAATCGACGCTCTGCGACAGGCCCTGCGACAGGGTTTCATGCACGAGAGCTATCGTGCCGACCCGGCGCATAGCCTGCTCCAGGCCCTGCTTGGCTTCGTCGCTCACCATGCGGCGCGACTGCATCCGCAGCAACGCAGCAACAGTCTGCAGGTTGTTCTTCACCCGATGATGGATCTCGCGGATGGTGGCGTCCTTGGACACCAGCTCCATTTCCCTGCGCCGAAGTTCAGAGACGTCACGACACAGCACCAGCGCCCCGAATCGATCCTTTTCATCGCGCAGCGGGATGGCACGCAGGGAAAGACTGACACCCCGGGATTCGATTTCCGTCCGCCAGGGCATCCTGCCGGTGACCACCAGTGGGAGCGTCTCGTCGACCATCCGCCGATCAGTGAGCAACGAGGTAACCACCTCAGCGAGGGATCTCCCCTCCAGCGTTTCAACGTCGCCAAGCCGCCTGAACGCCGACACGCCGTTGGGGCTCGCATACTGGATCACGCCTTCAACATCCAGCCGGATCAATCCATCGCCAACCCGGGGCGCCCCGCGGCGGGAACCCGTCGGGGTAGCGAAATCCGGCCACAGCCCCAGCGTACCCATTCGAAGAAGGTCATGCGCGCACTGGCGATAGGTCAGCTCCAGCCGGGAGGGCATCCGCGAGCTGGACAGATCCATGTGGGACGTGACCACGGCGAGGGTCCGGCCGTTGCGCACCATCGGAACGGCTTCCACACGCATGGCCATTTCGGTGGTCCAGTTCGTGTCCCCCGAGCGCTCCATCTGCTGGCTACCCCACGCCTTGTCGACGAGCGGAAGCAGGTCGGCTCTGATCTGCTCCCCCACAAAGTCGGTATGGAAAACAGTGTGGGAGGTGGACGGCCGGGCGTGGGCCAAGGCCACATAGCCGCCGTCGTCAAGAGGAAACCACAGCGCCAGGTCGGCGAACGCCAGGTCGGCGACCATCTGCCAGTCCCCTACCAGAAGATGCAGCCACTCCGCGTCGCCCGGCCTGAAATGGGCATACTCCCGGATCGGATCGGTGAAAATTGCCACGTGCTTCCCGCCCTACCGTCGCACAATAGACCGGAGGAGCCGGAGTGCAACCGACAGGGATGCCATGTCGTCGCGTTCCAGGCGGTTGACCTCGATGAACATGTGCCGGGCGCGCTCAAGCATTTCTGCGTTTTGCTGCTCCCAGGCGTGCAGCCGGTCCCCCGCCTCGGCACCCACCATGGTGGACGAGGCCTTCATCACCGACACCGTCATATCGGCGATAGTCGAGTACAGGTCATCACGCAGCGCAGCCCGGGCAAGCGCCTGCCACCTGTCCCTGCGCGGGAGGGTGGTGATCCGTTCCAACAGGTTGTCCACTGCGAACCGGTCGTAGACGGCGTAGTAGACCACGGCGATGCGCTCGACAGGTTCGTTGATCTGCTGGGTGATCAACGCGATGTCCAGCAGCCCGAACGACTCAAACTGTTCAGCCCAGTGGCGCGCGATATCGTCGGGCAGACCCCACTCCTCGGCACGGGCAAACCATTGCTGGACACGTTCCCTGTCACTGCCGCGGACGTAGTCCACCAGGTGGGTGCGCAGGGGATCCATCAACGGTTTGAACGTCGCGACGTCCTCAGCCACTGAGGTTCCCTGGCCAACATTGTTGACGAACCAGCGGACTGCCCGGTCCAGGAGCCGGCGCATATCTAGGTGGACCGCTGACCACCGATCGGTGGGGAAACTCGCGGGGAGCTCGCCCAGCGCTGCCACCAGTTCGTCGAGGTCGTAGATTTCCCGTAACGCGACAAACGCCCGGGCAATCACCGGCCCCGTAACCGATGTTTCCTCCATGACCCGGAAGGCGAAGGTGATGCCGCCCATGTTGATCATGTCGTTGGCGATCACCGTCGAGATGATTTCCCGACGCAGCGGGTGGGTGTCGAGCTGGCTGTCGAAGCGTTCGGCCAGTTGCCGCGGGAAATACTCCCTGAGGGTCTTGCCAAACCACGGGTCGTCGGTCAGGTCACTGCTGGTCAGGGCCTTCGTCAGTTCGATCTTGACGTAGGCCGCCAAGACTGACAGTTCAGGCGAGGTAAGTCCCTGGCCGGACTCGACCCGGGCCCGCAGCTCCTCCGTGGTGGGCAGCGCTTCGAGCTCCCGGTTCAGGTCGGCATTGGTCTCGAGCCAGTCCATCAGCCGTTCAAAACTGGGACTCCATTCGAGCACACGGCGACGATCGTTCAGGAGCAGGACGTTCTGGTCGACGTTGTCCTTCAGGACCAGCCGGCCCACCTCGTCAGTCATCGAGTGCAGGAACCCGGCACGTTCCCCGGCGGGCAGCGCCCCGGTTGTGACCATCCGGTCAACGAAGATCTTGATGTTTACCTCGTGGTCGGAACAGTCGACGCCAGCCGAATTGTCGATCGCATCGGTATTGAGGATGACACCGCCAAGGGCTGCCTCGATCCGGCCCAGCTGGGTCATCCCGAGGTTTCCGCCTTCGCCGACCACCTTGGCGCGCAGTTGGTTACCGTTGACCCGGATGGCGTCGTTAGCCTTGTCCCCCACCTCCGCATGGGTCTCCGAAGACGCCTTGACGTAGGTGCCGATGCCACCGTTGTAGAGCAGATCCACCGGCGCGGAAAGGATGGCGCGGAGCAGTTCGGGTGGGCTCAGGGTGGTGACACCCTCGGCGAGGCCAAGGGCCATGCGAACCTGCACTGAGATCGGGACGGTCTTCGCCTGCCGCGGGTAGATTCCGCCGCCCGCACTGATCAGGGAGGCGTCGTAGTCTTCCCAGCTCGATCGTGGCAGGTCGAACAACCGGCGCCGCTCGGCGTAGGACGCCCCCGCCTCGGGGGTCGGATCGAGGAAGATATGCCGGTGGTCGAACGCCGCGACGAGACGAATGTGTTCGGACAACAGCATCCCGTTACCGAAGACGTCGCCGCTCATATCGCCGACGCCCACCACAGTGAAGTCCTCGGACTGCGTGTCGACGCCGAACTCGCTGAAGTGCCGCTTCACCGATTCCCAGGCGCCGCGGGCGGTGATGCCCATCGCCTTGTGGTCGTAGCCCACCGAGCCTCCGGAGGCGAACGCATCCCCCAACCAGAATCCATATTCGGCTGAGAGTTCGTTCGCAATGTCCGAGAATGCTGCCGTGCCCTTGTCGGCGGCCACCACCAGGTAGCTATCATCACCATCGTGACGCACCACCCGGGGCGGCGGAACGACCGTTTCGCCGTCGTCGCCGGTCACCAGATTGTCGGTGATGTCGAGCAGCGCCCTGATAAAGGTGCGATAACTCGCCTGCCCCTCGGCCAACCAGGCAGCACGGTCCACCACGGGATTGGGCAGTTGTTTGGCGAAGAAGCCGCCCTTCGCACCCGTCGGAACGATGACAGCGTTCTTGACCGTCTGCGCCTTGACGAGACCGAGCACTTCGGTTCGGAAATCTTCCCGACGGTCCGACCAGCGGAGCCCTCCACGGGCAACCTTGCCGAACCGCAAGTGGACACCTTCGACCTGCGGTGAGTACACCCAGATTTCGTACTTGGGACGCGGGTGGGGGGCTCCGTCGATGGCTGACGTGTCGAACTTGAAACTCACATGACGCTTGTCCTGGAAGAAGTTGGTCCTGAGCGTCGCGCCGATCAGGTTACCGAAGGTGCGCAGCACCCGATCGGCGTCGAGAGTCGGGACTTCTTCCAGCCCGGCCTCCACTGCTTGCCGTGCACCGTCGGTGCGGGAGACGCGGTCCTCGTCGCCTAGGTCCGGGTCAAACCGTGCCTCGAAAAGCATTACCAGGGCGCGGGCGACCGCGGCGTTAGCCAGCAGCGTGTCGGCGACGAACCCGTAGGAGTTGGTGTTGCCCATCTGCCGCATGTACTTGGCGTAGCTGCGCAGAATCACTACCTGGCGCCACCGCAGGTTCTCACGGAGCACCAACCGGTCGAAGGGATCAGATTCTGAGGACCCGGCCACCGCGGCGGCGAACGATTCCTCCAACAGGCGTCCGGTGCTCACCGGGTCAATACCGGCCGGGTATTTGAGGCCCAGGTCGTAGAGGAAAAACTCCTTGCCATCGGACCGCTCGATCTCGAAGGGTCGTTCGTCAAGCACCTCCAGCCCAAGGTTGTGCAGGAAAGGGAGGATCTGGCTTAGACTTTTGGGCTCGGTCAGGTAGAGCTTCAGTCGGGCGTCCTCTTCCAGGTGCTCGCCAGCACCCTCCGGCACGTAGACGTGCATGACCGGAGCCGTCGGGGAATTCTTTTCGCAGCGCTCAAACCGTTCAATATCCTTGAGCGCATCCTCGACCTCGTAGTCGACCCGGTAGCTGGCGGGAAACGCTTCAGCCCATAGGCCGGATACGGCTTCGGCAGTCTGCCGATCGAATCGGCTGCGCACCACCTCATCGATACCTTCGGACCACGATCGGGCAGCACCGACGAGGCGCTGTTCAAGCTCGGCAGGTTCCACCTGGGCCACCTCCACGCCCCGGGGCAGCCGGATGCGGAAGAACAGTCGCGCGAGAGCCGACTCGCTGATTCTCGCCTCGTAGTCGATCGACTCGGCTTTGAAGGTCTGCCTGAGTTCCTGCTCAATCCGAAGCCGCACCCCGGTGGTGTAGCGGTCGCGGGGAAGAAAGACGAGTGCTGACATGAAGCGGCCGTAAATGTCTGGTCGCAGGAACAGCCGCGTCCGGCGTCGCTCCTGGAGCCGCAGGATGCCCATGGCTGTGGTAATCAGGTCCTGGACCTCGATCTGGAACAGTTCGTCGCGGGGGTAGGTCTCAAGGATGGACAGCAGGTCCTTACCCGAATGCGAGTCGGAGGGGAATCCGCACTGCAGCAGGACGGCGTTGACCTTGTCGCGCACAATGGGGACTCCCCGCACCGAGCCCGTGTAGGCGCTCGTCGCAAACAACCCGATGAACCGCCGCTCCCCGTTGACGTCTCCTTGCGCGTCGAAACGTTTCACGCCAATGTAGTCGAGGTAAGCCGCACGGTGAACCGTCGATCTGGAGTTTGCCTTGGTGATGACGAGGGCACGCTTCTCGCGGGCCTTGGCCTTCCCTGCACTGGTCAGCTGCTGGACCTGGCGACCGCCCACTGGGTGCCGCAACAGGCCAAGGCCGTTTCCGTCAGCAATTCTGAGCACATCCTGGCCGTCGTCGTCGGTCACCAGGTCGTATTCCTTGAACCCGAGGAAGGTGAAATTGCCTGCGTCAAGCCAGGTCAGCAACTCGCGCGCCTGGTCAAGATCCGGGATCTCGGCACTGCCCGGAACCGTGTCTAGGGACGCCGCGATTTCCCTGACCTTGCTGCGCATGGCCGGCCAATCCTCCACGGCGGCGCGGACGTCGCTGAGAATGCTGCTCAGTCCCGCGATGATCTCCTGGCGCCGGGTGTCGTCGAGGATCCGTCCAACCTCGACGGCGATCCAGGACTCGATGTGGGTTGCCACGTCCCCGTCGGCGATGAGATGGGAGATGTTGGGGAGGGCCGCCGTGTCGCCACTTGACACCCCTGCGGTGGACGGCACCCGCCGCAGTTTGTGAAGCGCAGCGCTCTCCCGGTCGCGGGTGGCGATAAAGGTGGGGTGCATGACGAGGCGGATCGCCACCTGATGGCGGACGAGTTCGGCAGTCACCGAGTCCACCAGGAAGGGCATGTCATCGGTGACGATCATGATGACACTGGCATCGGACTGATCGAAGATGTCGACTGCTGCCTCGCCGGACGGGCGGTTTTCGGCGAGCCCGCGATGCCTCAAAGCACGCTCTTCGAGCGCTTCAGCGGTATGTGCCTTGGCGTCCTCTTCAGCGAGATGTTCATAATAGTGACTGATGAACTCACCGGTTGAAGTGTCGGAACTTGACTGGTCCGTCGTGCTGGATCCAGACGACATGAAAACGCCTCCATAAACGAAATTAAAGGCCGCTCCCTTGCGGCCCTTTACCCATGAGCCTAACGCCGTTGCGGGAAAACTTCACTTCGTTGTGGACTGCTCCAACGCGGCCGCGCCGCGATTGTTCAATCGGTACACCGGCCAGTGCCGCGATGGCGGTGCGTAGTGGTGAACGGGGCGCTGTTTCCAGTAGCACTGATCCTCCGAGCAGCGCCGAATCAGCGGCGGTGAAGTCCGCGGGCAGGAAAGCCTCGACTGGCTGGGACGGACCAAACCGGTCCCACGCTTCACGGAGCTGCCGCTCGGGTCCGCGCCCGACCGCCGCCGCCCGTACCTTGTTCAGGACTACCCGTGGTGTGGCTGCTGGAAGGGCTGCCTCAAGGTCGGCGAGCGCTCGGATCAGACGGGGCATTCCGACGGCGTCGGCGGCCCCTACAGCGAAAACCGTGTCTGCCGCGTCCAGACAATACAGGGTTGCAGCGTTCCGGCGCGGGGCTACCGTGTCAAAGCTCAGCTCCTCATCGGCTTCAAGGCAAAATCCACAATCAACGATTGTCATGTCGACGAGTTGGCGGGACAGCTCAAGGACTCGGGTCAGGGCCGCGGGCCGCAGTTCGGTCCACCGGTCGGCTCGGGTCACCCCGGTCAGGACGCCCAGGCGGGAGCCCCTCACCGCGACCCGGGTGATACTGCGGTGGAGCCCAGCTAGGTCGAGGGAACCCTGGTCGGCTAGCCGACAGGCATGAGCCAGTCCGGCCGACTCATCAAGGAGGCCCAGGAACGCCGCGACGCTGGCGCCGTAGGTGTCGGCGTCGATGAGCAGCACCGACCGACCATTGGCTGCAAGTTCAGCGGCGAGATTCACTGCCACGGTGGTCCGTCCCGGCGAGCCAGTCGGCCCCCAGACCGCGGTAATCTCCCCGGCCCCGGGGGACAGCTGACCTGCGTCGCCGGGTTCGGCCGGGTCCACCAATCCAGCGTCGAGCGCCACTGCGGGGTCGGCATATCCGGCCCCTCCCACGGCGGGGTTCAGTGAGAGACGTCGCCGCTCCGCGGCCAACTCCACGGCTGCTTCGACAATTGACGCGAGGGTGGCCGCATCGACGTCGACTACTGTGTAGCGAACGCCGAGCGCGTCGAGACGCTGCCGGTTCTCGTCGTCGTTCACCAGGGCCACCACTGCGACGTCGGCGGTCCTGAACCGTTCGATCAGGGCGGCCGTGAGTTCCCCGGCATCCGCTGAGACGATGGCGGCGCGGGCGAGTCCCGTTTGGCATACCGCAATCACCTCGGCGAGGTCGGCGCACCAGCGAACCACTGTGACAGGCCCCCTCAGCCTTTCCAGCCTCGTGATGCAGTCGCGGGCCGCTTGCCCGCCGGTCACCACGGGAAGGCTCACGCGGAGCCGCCGGGGTTGAGGACAATGGCAATCCTCGCCTCGTTCAGCAGCGCATCCAGGAGTTCGGGTAACCGTTCGTCGCCGACCAGAACGTGGACCAAGGTTGACCCGCTGCCCCCGCCCAACGCCGATTCGGACATCCTGAGTTCGGATATCTCGGCCGCTTCGAGTAGCTGAGTGGGAGGCTCGAAGGTACCATCCTCGCCCTCAAGGGAAACCCAGACATCGACCCGCGAACCGGTGGTGGTGCCGGTGGGCAGGGGGTCGTCCACGGCAAGACCGATCGGTTTGCGGTTCAGCGCATCCGCAGCGCCAAGCGAGGCCCGGGGCACCAGTTCACCCGCCCGCAGCAGATTGATAGCCACCAGATTCTCCGGAATACCTTCAGCGACACGCAGATAGGCCGGTTGGAGGTCGCCGAGCCGGACAGCGACGATGGTGAGGTTTTCGGGTGTAACCCCGCTCCCGATGGGGATCTCTGCCCGGGCCGCATAGACGTCAGTGGTTTGGTCGGCGTTCCCGACGAGCGCCGTCACCGCCGCGATCGATGCAAAGACGAGCAACAACCCCACCAGAAGCCGTGGGTCCTTCCACGAGGGCTTTCTGAGCCGCACCGGTGGCTCGTCTTTCCCCGGGGTGGCAGCCAATGAACTCATGCGGCCTCCTACAGACTCCACGGCCGCCCAACCGTCACGAGCCGTGAATAGTTTTGATGTGGCTCTGCAATTCTCGTTCACCACAGCGCCAAATGACATCCCTGCCAACCAAATGGCCCCTAACCTGTGGATAATTCGGATAAACCCCATCGGATAATGGCAAGATTGGAAGGGATGATCCGGTAGACGAACAGGTTCTGCGGACAGTGGAACGGAAGGCGGAAGAACGTGGCCGATAAACGGTTCCTGACCCTCGCAGATGTCGGCGAGGTACTCAACATTTCGTCGTCGCAGACGTACGCTCTGGTCCGGTCCGGTGAATTGCCGGCGATCCAGATTGGGGGCCGCGGACAGTGGCGGGTGGAGTCGCAGGTCCTCGAGGAGTTCATTGCCCGAGCCTACGAGAAGTCGGCTGCCGCGGTCCGGGATGGGTCCGTCGGCGCCGCACGGGAGACCAGCAGTCCCTAGGATGTTCAGGACCGGGAGAGCACCGCCTCCACACCGGCAAAAGGAATCAGCACCACTCCGGCAACGTTGCGGGGCCGTCGCTGTTCTCCCAACGGCACCGATGCGACCTCGAGGAAGTCTTTTCCGACCCGGTCAACCGTGCCGTCAATCCGGGCGCCGTTGTCAGCCAGTTGGATAGTGAGCAGGGTCCGGTTCCTGCCGAACACACGAAAGACCGACCCCAGCCCGAGCCTGGTCGTCACCACCGAATGGTCGGCGGCCGCCCGGCGCCCCACGCCCTCAATGGCTCTCAGAGCGTCAAGCGGGATGAGAGCCGCACCTAGCCCGATTTCCAGCACCAGCCACTCCGATCCCATCTGGCGCAGACTTCCGGTAAAGGTTGCTCCACTTCGCACCCGGACCCGGAGCGCGGCTCCCTCTTGTCCCCTCAGCCGGTCCAGCAGAGTCACTGCCGCAAGCTCCAGCCGTGATTGCTCGGCGATCCGACTCTCCGCAGCCAGCAGGTCTGCCGCGGCAAACTGCGCCTCGAGGTCTTCGAACAAAGCATCCCATCGCACCGCGCCAGCCTAAACGCGTGCCGACTACCGGTCAAGGTATAGACATCAAAGAGACCCCTGGTCTATAAAGAAACTCTAAAGAGCTTAAAATGCATCAAATGGTCTATATCGCGTCAAACTGAACCTTCGACAATCCGCCCATTGGAGAGGCTATGAACGGCTTACACGCAACATCGTTGGCAGTGTTGATAGGCCTGCTCGGAATCCTGCTCCTCGTATCCGGCCAGTTGATCCTGGCCAGCGCTGGCCCACTCACCGGCTATCAGCGGATGGAGGGACTGCTTGGTTTGGCAGCCTCGGCGGCAGGCATCGCTGTAGTCGGCTGGTGGTCGATTGCCTTGGCGCTAGCCTTCATTAGCGAAGTGCTCGATCGGATGGGCCAGCAACGGGCCGCCCGGTGGATGGGAATCCTCACCCCCGTATTCATGAAACGGCTAGCCGCGGCAGTCGTGGGGCTCCAACTCGTCGGCGGGGTCCCGGCAGCGACGGCCCACGGAATGTCCGGCCACCCGGCCATCGCCGTGTCTCAGCCGGCCCCCGATGACGCCACGGGCGCTTCGGAAGCAAAACCGGATCAGGACCCAACAGCGGTTAGCCCTCAGTGGAAACCTGTCCCGGGTCCTGTTGACGGCAGACCGCTACTCGGCCCCGAAAGCCGGCCCGCCGCCAGCCCTCCCACTGATACAAGTCCAGCGCTGGTGGTGGTGACCCCGGGCGATTCGCTGTGGACTATCGCGGCTCAACACCTTGGGCCGTTTGCCACCGACGTCGAGATCGCTGCGGCGTGGCCTCACTGGCACCGCGAAAACCGCCAGACTATCGGCGACGACCCCCACCTGCTGCTTCCCGGCCAGGTGCTGCGGGTACCTCCCTCTATCCGGTGACGCCGCGAGGATCATCATGACCATCCAAATCCAGCTCCCCCGCCCGACCCCTGTCGCGGACGGCCCAGCTGGGAATCCGCCCACTGAGCAAGCGGCTACTACTGCCCAGGTGCAACGGATTGTCCGCGCGGTGGTGCAAGCGTCGCTGGAGGTGCTCGGAGGATCCCGTCCTCTACAGCAAATGGCTGACTGGTTGGACCCTCCCAGTTATGAACGGCTCCACCTTCGCGCCAACCTCACCCGCAGTCTGAACCGCGGGACGTCGACCAGCAGCCACCCCGACCGTCTGTTGCATCGCAACGTTTCAGTACTCTCAGTCCGGACCTGCCGCGTGAGCGCACAAGTGTACGAGGCTTCTGCAGTGACCTGTGAAAACCATAGAGCCCGCGCCGTCGCTCTCAGATTGGAGCATCGGCGCGGGCACTGGAAGGTCACCGCATTGGAAATTGGCTAGAAACTACTTCTTCTTGCGTTTGGCGGCGGCCCGGGCTTCTGCCCGGCTGCTTCCGTGCGCCTCGGCCGTCCTGGCTGCGGCGGAGCTGCGCTCCACCCGCGTCTCGACCTCGCCCTGGGCATTGGGAGACGAGAAGTTCAGGGTGGCTGGCTTCTCCGGAGCGTCTAGTCCTGCCGCCTTGATGGTGGGGCGCTGCACTAACCCACGCCCATCGACCACCCCTGGAAGTCCGGTAGGTGCCGGGGCCGCCACCTCAACCTCAAGGTTGAACAGGAAACCCACGCTCTCTTCCCTGATCGCCTCCATCATCGCCTGAAAGAGGATAAATCCTTCGCGCTGGTATTCGACCAGCGGGTCTCGCTGGGCCATGGCCCGAAGCCCGATGCCTTCCTTGAGATAGTCCATCTCGTACAGGTGTTCCTGCCACTTGCGGCCAATGACCGAGAGGACGACCCGGCGCTCGAGCTCCCGCATGGTCTGCTCACCGAGGGTCTTCTCGCGGGTCTGATAGGCGAGCTTTGCATCGGAAAGAATCTCGGAGTGCAGGAATTCCCTGGTGACCTTCGATGGACCCCCGGCTTCCTCAAGGACCTCCTCGACGGTCAGGCTAATCGGATACAGCGTCCGGAGGTTGGTCCACAGCTGCTCGTAGTCCCAGTCGTCGCCATGCCCTTGCGCGGTGGCTTCATCAACCATCGCTGTCACCACATCTTCGAGGAAGAAGCTGACCTTTTCATGCAGATCGCCGCCCTCAAGGATGCGGCGTCGATCGCCGTAGATCGCCTCGCGCTGGCGGTTCAGGACGTCGTCGTACTTCAGAACATTTTTGCGCTGCTCCGCGTTCCGGCCCTCTACCTGGCCCTGGGCGCTCTCGATCGCCTTGGACACGAGCTTCGATTCCAGTGCGACGTCGTCGGGCATGGTCGACGAGTTCATGATCCGTTCCGCTGCTCCCGAGTTGAAGAGCCGCATCAAATCGTCGGTCAGGGACAGATAGAAACGTGATCGGCCGGGGTCGCCCTGCCGTCCGGAACGGCCGCGGAGCTGATTATCAATCCGGCGCGACTCGTGCCGTTCGGTCCCGAGGACGTACAGTCCCCCGAGTTCCCTGACCTCGTTGTGCTCGGATTCCACCGAACTCCGGGCGGCGCTCAGGGCATCGGCCCACTGACTCTCGTACTCGTCGGGGTTGTCAGCCGGGCTCAGGCCCCGCTTCTCCAACTCAACGATGGCATTGAACTCGGCGTTGCCACCAAGCATGATGTCGGTGCCGCGACCCGCCATGTTGGTGGCAACCGTGACGGCACCCTTGCGCCCGGCCTGGGCAACGATGGCCGCCTCACGCGAGTGATTCTTGGCGTTAAGTACCTCGTGGCGGATACCAGCCTTGGCCAGTTGCTTAGAGAGATACTCGCTTTTCTCCACGCTGGTGGTACCCACCAGAACCGGCTGGCCGGTTTCGTGACGGTCAACGATGTCCTTCACGACGGCGTCAAACTTGGCAATCTCGTTCTTGTAGATCAGGTCGGACAGGTCGGCACGCACCATGGGCCGGTTCGTGGGGATCGGAACCACGCCGAGCTTGTACGTGGCCATGAACTCTGCGGCCTCGGTCTCGGCGGTACCTGTCATACCCGAGAGCGTGTCGTAGAGCCTGAAGTAGTTCTGCAGGGTGACAGTGGCGAGGGTCTGGTTCTCGGCTTTGATCTCGACCGCTTCTTTTGCCTCGATGGCCTGGTGCATGCCTTCGTTGTAGCGGCGACCGGCCAGGATGCGACCCGTGTGTTCATCGACAATCATGACCTCACCGTTGAGGACCACATAGTCCTTGTCCTTCTTGAACAGTTCCTTGGCCTTGATCGCGTTGTTCAGGAATCCGATCAGCGGGGTGTTGGCTGATTCGTAAAGGTTCTGGATGCCGAGGTAGTCTTCGACCTTCTCGATGCCGTCCTCGAGCACTCCGACCGTGCGCTTCTTCTCGTCGACCTCATAGTCGACGTCGACGGTGAGCTTCTTGACCACCCTGGAAAACTCGGTGTACCACCGGTTGACGTCCCCGGAGGCCTGTCCGGAAATGATCAGCGGGGTGCGCGCCTCATCGATAAGGATGGAGTCCACCTCATCGACAATCGCGAAGTTGTGGCCGCGCTGCACCAATTCGGCTGCGCTCCACGCCATGTTGTCGCGCAGGTAGTCGAACCCGAACTCGTTGTTCGTGCCGTAGGTGACATCGGCGTTGTACTGCTCTCGCCGGACCGCGGGGTCCTGCTTGGAGAGGATGCAACCACAGGTCATTCCCAGAAACCGGAAAACCCGTCCCATCAGTTCGGATTGATACTCGGCCAGGTAATCATTGGTGGTGACGATGTGGACGCCCTTGCCGGACAGGGCATTGAGGAACGCTGGGGCAACGGCTACCAGGGTCTTGCCCTCGCCGGTCTTCATTTCGGCGATGTTGCCGAGGTGCAGGGCAGCGCCACCCATCAGCTGCACGTCGAACTGCCTCAGCTTCAGGGTGCGGCTTGACGCCTCCCTGACGGCGGCGAACGCCTCAGGCAGCAGATCATCAAGAGTGTCCCCGTCAGCGAAACGCTGCTTCAGCTTGTCGGCCTCGCCCCGGAGGTCGTCGTCGCTCATCTCGCGAAACTCGTCTTCGAGGACGTTGATGGCGTCAGCGTAGTTTCGGAGTTTCTTGAGTGTCTTCTTATCGCCGGTGCGGAGGACTCGTTCAAGAAGTGATGGCACTGGTATTTGCTCCCAATCTAAGGTGCGCCGAAATCTGGCGTGTTCAGTCTACGGGAGAGACGTCTTGTCCTGTCTAACCAGCGGCGTTAGCCCCCACTATTGGAGGGAAACTGCCAGCTTCAGGGCCGCAGCCAGATCACCGTATTCTTCGACAACCACAGCGTCGAGGTCCAGCCAGGACGCCATCAGCCGCAACTCGGCCGCCAGCTCGACTGCGGTATCGGCTGGTGCGTCAGGCTCACTGTGGCTGCCGCGCACCAGCAACCTACCGGCGGCGCGATCCGCTTTGAGGTCAACCCGGGCGGCCATCGTGTCGCGCAACAGGAACGGCAGCACGTAATAGCCGTAGCGCCGCTTCGCGGCCGGGGTGTAAATCTCGATCCGATAGTCGAACCCGAACAATTCCGACAGCCTGCGGCGCTCGAAGATCATCGAGTCGAAGGGGCTAAGCAACGCCCTTCCCCCAGCCTTCCGGGGTAGCACCGAGGCCACGTGGCGGAAGGCGGGCCGGTTCCACCCCGTAATGGTGACGGGCTCAAGGGCGCCGCTGGCGACCAGCACCTCGATCGCCTTCGACGTCGGTTTGAGGGACAGGCGGAAATAGTCGGCAAAACACCTGACGGTCCCCACGCCCAGCGCGCGGGCCGACAACTCGGTCAAATGCAGTCGTGCCTCGTCGGGATCCACGTTCATTGATACGGCCGAGGAGTCAGGCAGCACACGCTCAGTCAGCGCGTACCGCCGCTCGAACGACACAGTGCGCTCCGCCGCCGACACCTGTCCCCGTTCGAACATGTCTTCAAGGACGCGTTTGACCGAGTTCCAATTCCAGCCCCAATGGTCTCTGTTCCGGGCTTCCGTGTGACCCACCCGGAGCTGCAGTTGGGGTGCGGTCAGTGGACGGCTAACGGCCAGCACCGCACGGATCCGGGCGCGAAGTGACTCCCTGAGGTCAACGGGTACCGCACTGGCGCCGACCCATCGCCGCTCCTGCAACGGGAGCAGGTAGGGGAACAGGTCCGGTCTGATGAAGCTGGCTTCATGGGCCCAGTACTCGACCATCCGGCGCGGCGGGGTGCTGGCAAGGCGGTCGAGGAGGCCCCGGTCATAGGGTCCTAACCTGGCGAACAACGGAAGATAATGGCTGCGGGCCAGCACGTTGACCGAATCGATCTGTAGCAAGTGAAGGCGATTGAAGGTAAGGCCCAACTGCCGCGCCGTGGCGGGGCCGGTGGGCCTTACCCGAGCCAATCCCTGGGCCTCAAGCGCAATACGCCGGGCCTGGGACAGGGTAAGGACGGTGGTCATCCTTCGACCCTACTGGGGTGCATCCCCAGAACGGGCTACATCGAGGCTGCAGCCTCCCGAGCCCGGTAGGCGAGAAGTTCCTCGCGCGGGTCTTCGGTTCCCTCGGCGCACCGGGCGTCGAGGGTGATGACGCCGTAGGTCCACCCTTGTCGGCGGTAGGCAACCGAGGGAGCGCCGGTTGCCGAATCGACGAAGAGGTAGAAGTCGTGTCCCACCAGTTCCATGTTGTCGACCGCGTCCTCGAGGGCCATCGGTGTGCCGGAGAAGACCTTCCGGCGGATCAGCACTGGCGAGTCGCCCGCTGGAATGTCATTTTCAATCTCATAATTGTCGACGACGCTGCCGCTGGGCTCAGGTGGTGCCTCGGTGGATTGCACTTCGAGGTACAACGGGGCGGTAGTGCTGGCGGGTTCAAGATCAGCTGTGGCTTCGCGGACGGCCGTAGGGGTGTGGCGTCCGTGGTGGACCTTCCGCCGGTCTCTGGCACGGCGGAGTCTCTCAAGAAGCTTGCTATAGGCAAGGTCGAAGGCTGCAAATTTGTCAGCCGCTGACGCTTCAGCCCGGATCACAGGCCCCTTGGCCAGAACAGTGAGTTCGACGGTGAGTGAGCTGTCCGCATTGCGCGCGCTCGGCTCCTTGGTGACTTTCGCTTCTAGCCGCTGCACCTTGTCGCCAAGCTGCTCAATCTTGTCGATTTTTTCCTCGGCGTACTCCCGAAATCGGTCCGAAACTGACAGATTTCGACCACTGATCAAAAACTCCATGGTGTCCTCCAAAATCGCTTAGGTGACACAACAGCGGCCGGGGAGTCGTGCATCCAGCCGCTGTCGACGGATATCCAAGTTCGTCGAGATACCCATACCTCACGTTAGTTCACCCGCCCCTGATATTCATCCTCCAGTGGTTGTTTTTTTCCGCGAGTTTCATTCGGTGCGCGACGGCGGCTCGGTCGCGGCGACCACCGCCGCCCCTGCCACGTGCGCTCCATGGAGCCGCAGGACCCGGGTCACCTCGGCGATCGTGGCCCCGGTGGTCAGCACATCGTCAACGACCAGGCAGACCGCCCCCGGGATTGGGTCCCGCCGGCTCCGCACGGTCATGGTGAACCGGACGTTGGCGCGTCGCTGGGCAAGCCCCAAACCCTTCTGAAGCTGCGGACGACGACGGTGGCCAGCCAGGGCCAGAGCCGCCGACCGGGCGACACCCCGGTACCCCACTAACCGGGCGGGACGGGATCCAGCGGGCAGTTCACCGCGCCGTGCCAGTCCGTCGAGAAGCAGTCCAAGCGGATCGTAGCCGCGCCTGCGCATTGACGATGCCTTGGCCGGCACCGGCACCAGGAGGATCTGGGTAGCTGCGCCGCGCTCCCGTAACTCCGCGACGGCCGTGTGCAGGGCGCCTGCAAGTGCCGTCTGCAGTGGCCGACCCACAGCTGTTCGGTGGTGGTTTTTGTAGGCCAGGAGCAATCGTGCAAGCGACGACCGGTAGTGGCCCGCCGCTGTCACCGGCAGCGGGTCACCGAATCCGGATGCCGGCGCCGTGACCCCGGGCATCAGGGCCTGAGGTAATGCCGGGGCACCCCCTTCAGCACCGAAGGGTTGGACG
The DNA here is from genome assembly GCF_054511155.1 of Arthrobacter glycogeni. NCBI lineage: Bacteria > Bacillati > Actinomycetota > Actinomycetes > Micrococcales > Micrococcaceae > Arthrobacter > Arthrobacter glycogeni. The sequence goes on from NZ_JBTNDE010000001.1 coordinate 137,257, forward strand.
GTGGCCTTCCGGATTTCCCTCAGGCACCCGGGACACAGCGGTGCCGCAGAGGCCCCGCACACGGCGCAGTCGGCGGGGAACACGAGGGACCAGAAGTCGCGGACGGCGTCGGCGGCTCGCTGCACCGTCGGCCGCAGCCGGGCAGTGTCGAGGTAGTCGGTGACGCCAGCCCACGGCGAAGGGGTTCGGGAACCGTGCATGGCCCGACTCTGCCAGTTCGCCGCGCGGGTACGCGGGCATTCCTGGCGTATGTGGACAACGTCAGCCAGCCGGCTACGGCCAGCCAGCACTCCTGGGCGCCGGGGTGCCGATCAGCCGGGGAACGCCGGATCCTGGACGCCCTCAACCGGCTCGTCCGACCAGGTGTCCCCGACCCTGTTCCTGACCCCCTCGGGCGTCGCGGCGAAGATGGCAGTGGGGCCGGTGCCCGCACTGAGGTGGGTAATGCCGGCGAGCGGCGACAACGCCTCGGCCGTCCCATCGAGGCCGAGAAACTCAGCGGTAACCTCGCCCTCCGCGGAAGTCGCAGCAACAATGACCGTGTCCTCGTTTACCCACTTGGCTGTGGTCACCGGGCCGCCCGCGAAAAGCTCCCGGGGGGTGCCCAGACTCTGTGGCGCTCGGTCATTGTTGCGCACTATACCGGCGAGCAGCACTCGACTGACGCCGTCCTGTTCGGTCACCACCAGCACCCTGGAGCCGTCCCTCGACACTCGCAGTTCCAGCACTTCGGCCTCGGACAGCCACGGGGCGGTCACCGACACGGCATTGTCCTGGGTGCCACCGGGCGGAATGGCAGACACAGTGGAGTCCTGCCCGTCGGAAGGAGTGCTGGCCGTCCAGACCCAATTGTTCGGATCGAAGCTCGGTGCAGTCAGATTCCTGCCAGTCACCGCGAGCAAGATTTCCTGATCTGGCCCGGTGGTGTACAGCCGGGTGCGGTTCCCATTGAGGAAAGCGAAGTCCGATTCGTTCAGGGACATCGCGGGGGCCTGGGGGTCCAGGGCTGCTACCGACGGTACACCGTCGATCGGGACGGTTTGGTCGGTTTGGTAGAGGAACAACTCGTTCCCGGACACCACAATCTGCTCGTTGCCCACGGGCGGGTCACCCACCGGGACGATGAGGTTTGGATGGGGCACTTCGTCACCGAGAAAGACTGGTTGCCCCACCGTCATCTGCACCGAATTGACGGTGTTCAGTCCTGCCAGGTTGACTCGCAACTGCTGCTGCATCTGCTGGCGGATCAGGTCGCTGGTGTCCTGAAGAATGTCAGCTGACAGGTCGACTGTTGCAGTGCCGTTGACGATCGGTACGGACTCGACGCCGAGGGTGGTGCCTTCAGGGAACGCGCTGGTCACCGATCCTTGCAGGTAGGGCGCTGGGCCCTCGAGCATCGCCTCGACGATGTTCGCGGCGATAGCGGCCCGGTTGACGAACCACCTGACGTCCGGTACCCAGTGCTCGAAGGAGCTGCTGTAGAAGTACAGGCTGTAGGTTTCCAGCAACAGGTCCGCCTCGGTCGAGGAGATCATGATGCCGTCAGGAATCGCGGTAATACGCCACTGGCCGTCAGCGTTTTGCACCAGCTCCGCGGTGAGAGTCTCAGTGGTCGTGGCTTCGGCACCTGTCCGGATGCCTTCGGCGTTGATTGTCCCCTCAACCTCAAGCTGAATCTGAAACACTCCCTCAGTGGGAGTTGTCGAGATCTGCGGATCCGAGGTGTAGATGATGATGCGCTCTTCGGGCTGCCACTCCCTCGCGAATTCCTCGGTAAGATAGTCGCGGGCAATTTCGTAGTCCCCCTCGGCCCCCGTCCCGGCCGTGACAAAGGATCGCAGTAGCGACTCCGGCTCTGCGTCCTGGCGGGGTCCCAGCGGATTGAAGATCAGCGGATCAGAGGTGCCGGATCCGACGGTAACGACACCGACCGGTCCCGAGACGGGAATCGACGAACATCCGCTGATAACGAGCAGCAACGGCAAGAGGAGGAACACCAGGGATTGACCCGGTGATCGGCGCTTAACGGGCATCGTGGGGTTCCTTGACCATCGTGTTCGACTGTGCCGACTCAGGGGACGCCGCGACCGCCGGTCGCTCGGGTAGCCCGCCCTTGCGTGGTGGCAGGGGCAGCGGCGACACCTTGAGCACCGACTCGCTCACCTTCGGCAGGGTCAGACGGAAGCAGGCACCTTTGCCGGGAGACCCCCAGGCCTGCAGCCAGGCGCCGTGCAGGCGGGCATCCTCGGTGGCGATCGACAGGCCCAGTCCGCTGCCACCGGTGGTGCGCGCCCGGGCTGGGTCCGCTCGCCAGAACCGGTCGAAAACCCGTGACGCCTCGAGCGGCGTCATACCGATGCCGTAGTCCCGGACGGCGACGGCTACGGCGTCCGGGTTGGAAGCGATATAGATGGTGACCGGCTTCCCTTCACCGTGCTCGAGGGCGTTCACCACCAGATTCCTCAGGATCCTGTCGATCCGGCGGGGATCCCCCTCGACCAGGCATTCAGTCTCGCGTGAAACGATTGACAGCTCGGAACCGCACGCGTCCGCGAGTGGTTGAGCGCCGTCAATGACGTGCCGGACCACCTGGAAAATGTCGACCGACTCGGAATCGAGCACCGCCGCACCAGCGTCGAACCGCGAGATTTCCAGCAGATCAGCGAGGAGCGCCTGGAACCGCTCCACCTGGTTGTAAAGGATCTCCGCTGAGCGACGATTGATGGGATCAAAGTTGGCCCGGGCGTCATGAAGCACTTCGGCTGCCATTCGAACGGTGGTCAGCGGGGTACGAAGCTCATGGGAAACATCTGATACGAAGCGCTGCTGCATCTGCGACAGCCGGGCAAGCTGAGTGATCTGGTCCTGAAGATTCTCGGCCATGTGATTGAAGGACGCGCCCAATCGGGCCACCTCGTCCTCACCCTTAACATCCATCCGTTCCTCCAACTGACCGGATGCCAGCTTCTCGGAAACCACCGCCGCGTGGCTGACCGGCCCCACCACACTGCGGGTCACGAACCACGCGATAGCCCCAACGATCAGCAGCAGCAGGGTGCCGGCGATCCAGATCACCCCGTGGATGTAATCCAGAGTCGATTGCATCGACGACAGGTCATAAATCAGGTAGAGCGCGTACTCGGTCTGGGCTGGCGGCAGCGTCACCTTGGTGCCGAACGCCAGTCCGGGCACCAACTCGCCTGACTCGACGAACGAGGTGGCCGACCAATACTGGTCGTCTCCGGACCGCACGGCGTCAACCATCGCTGGCGGGATTGCGCTTGATTCTTGCAGGCCGTCACTGCCGAACGGAGCCATGTAGATCTCGGTGCTCTGGCCTGGCACAAACGCCAAAATGAAGCGGCGGGGGGCATCGGCGCCCCCACCCTCAAGGCTGGGCAAGGTGTCCCGGACCAGCAGCGCGGTCGAATCACGGTCGGTCGTCGACGCGCTGCTGAAGATCGCCCCCACTTCAGTCAGCCCGTTGCTGGACTCAGCCTTGAACTGTTCGAAGCGTTCCTCGTAGAGACCACTGGCGATCTGATTGGAGAGGAACGCGCCCACGGCAGCGAAGGCTAGGGCGGTGAGTAGCAGGGTGGAGACCACTGTCCGGAATTGCAGCGAACGGCGCCACTGCCGGGCCGTACGCGACAGCATCGTCCGGATCCAGGACCGGACTTGCGACGTCAGGTCGCTGAGCCTGCCCCGAACCCGAGCTGAAGCGCGCTCCAACCTACCCCTGTCCTGCCTTGTATCCGACGCCGCGGACCGTCAGCACAATCTCTGGCGCCTCGGGATCCCGCTCAATTTTCGACCTCAACCTCTGCACATGCACGTTAACGAGCCGGGTGTCGGCTGCGTGCCGGTACCCCCACACCTGTTCGAGCAACAGTTCCCGGGTGAAGACCTGCCACGGTTTGCGTGCCAGAGCCACCAGCAGGTCGAACTCCAGCGGGGTCAGCGAAATACGGTCGCCGGCACGGACTACTGAATGCCCTGCCACGTCGATGGTGACTTCGCCAATTCGCAGGGTCTCGGGCGCCTTCTGGTCGCCCGGGCGGAGCCGTGCCCTGACCCGGGCCACCAGTTCTGCCGGTTTGAACGGCTTGGGCACGTAGTCGTCGGCCCCGGACTCGAGCCCCCGCACAATGTCGGAGGTATCGGATTTTGCCGTCAACATCACGATGGGAAGATCGGACTCGTTGCGGATCTGCCGACACACTTCGATACCGTCGATACCGGGGAGCATCAGATCGAGCAACACCAGATCGGGTTTGGAGCTCCTGAAGATTTCCAGTGCCTGGGAACCGTCTGCACAGAACACGGGATCGAATCCGTCGTTGCGCAGTACGATGCCGATCATCTCGGCCAGTGCTTCGTCGTCGTCTACGACCAGAATGCGTGCCTTCATATCTCCATAGTCTCCCATTGCTGCCGCAATGTTGTACTGCGGCCCGGGCTCCGCGCGCCCTACCACAAACGAGTTCCCCGAAAACCCTCCCGGTAACTATAGTTCTAGGAGATGGGATCACGAGACGATCGAAAGTTACCGGGGGACAGGATGAGCAACAATCCGCACGACGGTGAACCAGCCGATCGGTCGCGGGACGGCGCACCCGGCCCACACACCCAGCCACCCAGCCAGAATGCCCAATGGGGCCAGCCGGCACAGTGGGGACAGCAGCCTCCCCCGGCCCCCCAATGGGGAGCCCAGCCTGGCTGGCAGGGTGTCCCGCACGGGCAGTTCCGCGGCTACCAGGCGCCACCCAAGCCGGGCATCATTCCGCTGCGACCCCTGGGTCTTGGCGAGATACTCGACGGCGCGTTCCAGGCTTGCCGGAAAAACCCGCTGGCAACATTTGGCACGGCAATCCTGTTCCAGGTGCTGATTTCAGTGCTGATCCTGCTCCTGACCGTCGGACTGGTCGGCTCGCTCGCCCAGCTTGACCCGAACAACCCTTCGTTGGATCAAATCACTGGACTCGCCGCATCGGCAATTTCCGTCGGCACAGCGATTATGGTGCTCAGTAGCGTAGGAGTCCTTGTCCTCCAAGGGGTGCTGGTCATCCCGATTGCCCGCGCTGTGCTGAACGAGCGCACCGGTTTTGTGCAACTGTGGAAGCTGGCCGCCCGGCGGATCCTGCCCCTGCTTGGGCTGGGGTTCCTCCTCCTGCTCATGATCGTCGCCGGCCTCGCCATCCTCGTGGTAGTCGCTGGGCTACTCGCCGCGGTGCTCGGCCAGGACGCGATCTGGATCATCGTGCTCGGGTTCCTTGCCTCGCTGGCTCTGATCATCTGGCTCAGCATCAAGTTCGTGCTCGCTCCGGCGGTGCTCATGCTCGAGAGCGCCGGACCGCTCACGTCCCTGCGCCGGTCGTGGACACTTACCACCTGCAACTGGTGGCGGACCTTCGGAATCCTCATTCTGACCAGCATCATCGTGTCGATCATCACCTCGGTGATTTCCACCCCGTTGAGCTTGCTCGCCACCCAGTTCGTGTCCTTCAGCGACTCCCCCGCTGCGCTGGGGGAAGAGCTGATGGCCTCACTTCCCATCCTTCTGGTCGCCCAGCTGATCACCGCGGTCTTCGGCGCCATCGGCTACGCGTTCCAGGCCGGAGTGACCGCCCTGTTGTATGTTGACCTACGGATTCGGCGCGAGGGATTCGACGTCGTCCTGCTCCGCGAACACGAGGAAGCACACGCCGGTCGGTTCACTCCCATCCCGGGCCAGTCAGCCAACCCCGGCGGACAGCAGTTTGGGCACCGCCCCGGCGGTCCACCAGCCCCGCCCGTCCACGGCGCCTGAGCCTGATGCGGCCGCAGCCATGCTGATCCGAGCGATTCCCACCACCGTGCCGTTCGTCAGTCACAGCGCTGTGGTGCCCGACGACGACGAAGCACATCGATGGCTCGTCGACGAACTGGCCGAGGGGCGGTACCAGGAAGCCGGACCCAACTTTCTGGAGCGCATCGCCACGGCCATCCTCGAATGGCTGGGGTCCATCTTCGCCGGGCTCCGGCCTCTGGAGGCCGGTCCCGGCACCCTCGTGCTGGTCCTTGGTGCGGCGGTAGTGGTTGCGGCGGCGGTGTGGCTGATCAAACCCCGCCTCAATGCCAGCCGGACCGTACCGGCGGCGGGAGTGTTCACTGGTACAACCGTGCTCACCGCTGGCGAGCACCGGCAACTCGCTACCGCTGCCGCAGGATCCCAGGAGTGGGACGTTGCTCTCACCGAACGGCTGCGGGCGGTCATCCGGTCCGCCGAGGAGCGGGGAATCATCGACCGCCAGCCTGGCCGTACGGCCGCAGAGACCGGGGTCCAGCTTAGGGCGGCCTTCGGCCCGACGGGCGATGGGACGGCGTGGCTGGCCGACAGGTTCAACGAGGTGCACTATGGCAACCGGTCCACAGACGGCTCCGACTACCTACGGGCCACCGCCATCGACGATGTGCTATCTGGTGCCCGCCCGGCTGCGCACCCGTCGCCACCGGATCTGGTGGCACCCCGCTGATGGCTTCCCAGAATGCCCCAAACATCAGCGCCCAGAATGCCGGCACCGAAGACAGCGGCACCGAAGTGACCGGCGACGGCGGAAGCGCGGGGCAGACGGCCGCGACCCGCCTGCGCCGCACCGGGCCCTGGCTGGCCCTCGGGATCCTGCTGATCGCAGTGGTGCTGGTGGGGTTCCTGGGCCGGTCGGGGCAGGACGGCGGCGTGCTCTCCCCGGTCAACCCCGCGCCAGCGGGAGCCATGGCCCTCGCCGAGGTCCTTGGGGAGCGGGGCGTGGAGGTGATCCGGGCGGAATCCCTTGAGGCCGCCACGGCAGCAACATCGGGAGGCGCCACCCTGCTGCTGCACGACCCCGATTCCTGGCTCGACGCCGATCAGCTGGAATCCCTGGACGGGCTGGCTGACCGGCTGGTACTGATCGAGCCGAACAGCCTCGTGCTGGGCGCGCTGGCACCGGAGATCCGGCAGGCGGGGCTGATTCCCGACGCGGAGGACCTACCGTTACCGGCTGCCTGCGGGGTTGCCGATGCTGTCGCCGCCGGCAGTATCACCGCCGGGGGCTTCGCCTACCGGGCAGACGCCAACTGCTTCCCGCCTGCCACCGCGCTGGGAAGTCCGCCGTCGGGCTCCTATGCTACGACCGCCGACCAGACCGTCGTCGCGCTGGGCAACGGAAGCATCCTCAGCAACGAGACCATCGATCGGGACGGTAACGCCGCCCTTGCCCTCCGCACCCTCGGCATCAGCCCGGTCGTGGTCTGGTATCAGCCGACCGCGGCCGACCTTGCCATCAGCGACTCGCCCGTCGACCCGCTCACTCTGCTTCCCGACTGGGTGAACCCGGTCATGCTGTGGCTCCTGGGCACCGCGTTGCTGGCAGTGCTGTGGCGGGGACGGCGGCTGGGTGCCCTGGTGGCGGAGCCGCTCCCCGTGCTGGTACGCGCCGCGGAGACGGCAGAAGGGCGGGCCCGGCTGTATCAGGATTCGTCGTCAGTTGACCGGGCCGCCGCGAATCTTCGCGCCGCCACGCTCCTCCGGCTCGCCTCCCGGCTTCGCCTGCCAGCCACCAGTTCAGTGCCGGCGGTGGTGGACGCCGCGGCGCGGCACACCACCCGGCCGGCCGCTGACCTGGACAAACTCCTGCGCACCGACGCGCCCACTTCCGACGCCCACCTCGTGCGGTGGAGCCAAGACCTTGCCGCCCTAGAGAAAGAGATCGACGCGAGATGAGCCACCAGTTTCCGACTCACCAAGACTCACCGGTATCAGCCGCTGGCCCGGAACGCCAGGCCCTCCTGAACGTTCGTTCGGAGGTGGCCAAGGTGATTGTGGGTCAGGATGCGGCAGTGACCGGGATGCTGATCGCCTTGCTAGCGAACGGGCATGTCCTGCTGGAGGGTGTCCCCGGGGTGGCGAAAACGTTGCTGGTACGCACCCTCTCCGCCGCCCTGAACCTGGACACCAAGCGGGTCCAGTTCACCCCGGATCTGATGCCGGGCGATGTCACAGGATCTCTCATCTATGAGGCACAGAGCTCGGAGTTCACCTTCAGGGAGGGCCCGGTGTTCACCAATATCCTCCTGGCTGACGAGATCAACCGGACACCGCCCAAAACCCAGGCGTCCCTGCTGGAGGCGATGGAGGAACGGCAGGTGTCGGTCGACGGAGTCTCTCGTGCCCTTCCCGACCCGTTCATTGTCGCTGCCACCCAGAACCCCGTTGAATATGAGGGGACCTATCCCCTGCCGGAGGCCCAACTGGACCGTTTCCTCCTCAAACTCACCCTCTCGGTGCCGGACCGCGACGACGAAATCGAGGTAATCCGCCGGCACAGCACCGGCTTCGACCCACGAAACCTCGCTGCCGCGGGAGTCCGCCCGGTGGCTTCGGCACAGGACCTGGCCGACGCCCGCCGCTCGGTGGCGTCGGTGGCGATCGCCCCCGAGGTGATCGCCTACATTGTCGACGTGGTGCGGGCCACCCGGACCGCGCCGTCTTTCCAGCTGGGTGTTTCCCCGCGCGGCGCCACCGCGCTGCTGAACACCGCCCGGGCGTGGGCCTGGCTTTCCGGGCGCACCTTCGTGACGCCCGATGATGTGAAGGCCCTCACCCTCCCGGCGTTACGCCACCGGGTGTCGATGCGGCCCGAAGCCGAGATGGACGGCGTCGACGTGGATGACGTTCTGCTGGGCATCCTCGCCACCGTCCCCGTCCCCCGCTAGGGCCGTCCTGGATGACCATCACCGGACGGTTCGTGCTTGCGGCGTTGCTCGGAACACTGCCCGTGGCGCTGTATCCCGGCGCGGTCTCAATTATGATCTGGGCTGCCGCCCTCGTGGCCGCCGCCGGGCTGGACCTCGCGCTTGCCGCTTCTCCGCGCAGGGCCGGTTTGAGCCGGACCCTGCCCGACAGCGTCCGGCTCACCGAAACCTGCACCAGCACCCTGACGGTCCGGAACTACTCACGACGCCGGCTGCGGGCCGACGTGCGCGAAGCGTGGCAGCCGTCGGCAGGCGCCATCGACGCGGTCCAGCACGTCTCGGTTCCCGCGGGGGAATCCCGGCAGCTCGTGATCACGCTGCTCCCCGAGCGGCGTGGGCACCTGCGCGTTGAGCACGTGACGCTCCGCAGTTTCGGCCCGCTCGGGCTTGCGGCACGGCAGCTCAGCGTCCCGGCGCCGGGCCTGCTCCGGGTGCTCCCCCCGTTCCATTCCAAGCGACACCTGCCTTCCAAACTTCGCCGGTTGCGCGAGCTCGACGGTCGGGCTGCTGTGCAGATCCGCGGCGCTGGCACCGAGTTCGACTCACTCCGCGACTATGTCCGGGGCGACGACGTGCGCTCCATCGACTGGCGCGCCACAGCCCGCCGCCGGGACACTGTGGTGCGCACCTGGCGTCCCGAACGTGACCGGCGGGTTGTCATCGTGATGGACACCTCACGTACCTCGGCCGCCCGGATCGATGACGAACCCCGGCTGGACACCAGCATGGAAGCGGCCCTGCTGCTCGCCGTCCTGGCGCAACGCGGCGGCGATCGCGTGGATTTCCTGGCCTTCGACCGTCGCCCCCGCGCCCGGGTCGACTCTGCGGCAAAGGGAAACCTGCTCAATTCCCTTGTCAGGGCCATGGCTCCGCTGGACGCCGAACTGATTGAAGCCGACTGGTCGCGGGTGCCCGGCCAGGTGCGTTCCATCTCGTCCCACCGGTCGCTGGTCGTGTTGCTGACGTCGCTCGATTCCGGATCGGTGGAGGAGGGCCTGCTGCCGGTTCTTGCCGGGCTGACCTCTCAGCATGTGGTGGTGGTAGCCTCGGTCAGCGATCCGCGACTGGAGGAGATGCGCGGCGAGCGCCGGTCGGCGGCCGATGTGTACCGGGCGGCGGCGGCCGAACGGGCGCTGCTTGACCGGGCGGCGGTCACAGCACAGCTCCGCCAGCTCGGCGCCGAAGTGGTCGATGCAGCCCCGCATGAGCTCCCGCCGCTGCTTGCTGACATGTATATCCGGCTCAAAGCGGCGGGACGACTCTGATGCTGCCGGTAACACTGGTGGATTACACGCAGACGGCGCGCCGCCTGCCCTGGACGGCACTGCCCACGGCGGTCTGCCAGCACTTCGCGTCGGTGCTCGACGCTTCGGTGGAGTCCGCCGCGGCGGCCGGCGGCGGATTCACCAACGGTTTCGCAGCGGTCCTCTCCGGCGCGGGCCGGACCTTGTTCGCGAAGGCCGCACCCTCGACCGACAGCCACATCTTCGCTGCCTATGTGCGGGAGGCGGAGGTCCTGACGAACCTCCCCACCGGTCTTCCAATCCCGCTGCTGCGCTCCGCAGACCGGCTCACCGTTGAGGGAATCGACTGGCAGTTGCTGAGTTTTAAAGCGGTCAACGGGTACATGCCGGGCCGGCCATGGACAGCCGCTGACCTTGGCGCGGTCCACCACTCGCTGCTCGTGGTGCAATCGGCACTGCGGCACCTTCCTGCCGGCCTGTCCGGCGGGTCAATGGTCGACGAGTTCTTCGGGGACCGGCCAGCCACCGATGTCTTCGGGCAGTTCGCCCGGAACGGCGGGGCTCCCCCCTACCTACCCCGGCTCACCACGGCACAGCTGGGAGACCTACAGGAGGTGGCTTCGCACGGCAGGGAAGCCCTCACCGGTGACTCAGTCCTGCACAACGACCTCCGCGCCGACAACATCATCATTAGCGCCGCCGGCCGGAAACCAGCACGGGCCCTCTTCTGCGACTGGAACTTTCTGTCAACCGGCCCTGCCTGGGCAGACTGGGTGGCGCTGCTGGTGTATCCGCACCACGCGGGGATCGACGTCGACCGCTGGCTGGCGGAGTCGCCGCTGAGCGCTGGAGCCGCCCCCGACCACATCGATGCCTGGCTGGCAACACTCGCCGCCTACATGATCACCAGCGCAGCGCAACCGGAGCTGGCCACCAGTCCCCTACTGCGCACCCACCAAAGATTTACCGCCCGAATCCTGATCGACTGGCTCAGTGAACGACGAAAGTGGGACCTCTAACATGCAGTCCATTTACCAGCGCGCCCTGGGCGCCGACTTCGACCGGCTGCAACCCGAACTCCAGGACTATTTCGGCCTGCACGCTGGCGCAGGCCAGGCCGGCGTGGGCAGCGGCACCTTCGAGGTGGCGGGCTGCCCTGCCTGGTTTGTCCGCCCGTTCTTCAGGCTGGCCGCCGCAGAAAACTCATTCTTCCCCGAGTACGGAACGGACATCCGCTTCCACATTGTCAATTACCCGCACACCGACCCATTCGGCCGGTCGTCGCTGACCGCCCGCCGGGTGCTGCACTTTCCGGGAGTTGACCGTCTTTTCGAGGACACCACCTCGGAAGAGCAAGGGGAACTCCTCGACTACGTGGGGGCGCACCGGATGACACTGACGGACCTCACCTGCTCGGTCACCCCCGGGGGCCGAATGCGCATGGTGTCGACCCGGACCCGCGTCTTCGCCGGCCCGCTGCGCCTGCCGGTCCCTGACATCGTCGGCGCCCAGGCCTACATGGAGCAGTGGTGGGATGACGACGCCGGCCGGTTCCGGATCCAGACCAAGGTAATCCACCGGCAACTGGGCACACTGCTGGTGTACGCCGGAGCGTTTGACTACCATCTGGTCGACTTCGACGGCGTCCTACCCCCCGGGGCTATACCCCTCCGGTGGGAGCGGCGCAGCTAGGCCCCAGCCACCTCCTGGTTCAGCGCGTCGGCCGCCTGGGTCAGGCGGCGCAGGACGTGAGCGGCAGCGGTCGGTGAGACGCCGTCCAGTCCGGCGTCGGGGGTCAGCCGCAGTTGAGCCAACCGGCTCAGGGGCAGACCCAGCATGCGCCACGGCGTCAGCACGGCACCGGCCAGGGCCGACACCCCGGGAACGGCGGCCGGCCTCGGCACAATTCCCGCCCAGAGTTCGCCACCCGCTTCAAGATGCGCGGCCAGCTGTTCCCATTGCGCCATGGACAGCCCCGCCACCGGCAGTGCAGCGGCGGTCACTGTGCTGGTAGCCAGCACGTCCAGGGGTGCGCGGTCGGCGGGAAAGGACACCGCGACGGTCCCCGCCCCGACACCGCGGACGGCGTTGGCTACAGCATCCCAGGCGTCGGCGGTTTCCTGATCGGGCACCGCACGCAGGGTCCGGTAGCCACTCGCGGTGGGTACGCCACCCGCCAGGATGTCGGCAATCTCGGGCTCGTCCAACTGGACCTGCACCAGGGCGCCCGGCGCCACCGAGCCGATCCTGGTGATGAGGTCGGCTGCCCCGGCCGCCAGGGAATCCCTGATCTCACGGCGGGCGCCCACATCGAGCAGCGCACGTTCCCCGCTGTGCAGGTGCAGGTTTGCTGCGAGGGACAGCGGTCCCCGAAAGTGAATCTTCAACGCCGGGGATGGCCCGGATTCAGCGCCAATCAGGTCCCCGAGGACGTTGAGGTCAGTCGAAAGCGCCGACACCGCCCTGCGGTGGTCCTTACCTGCCCGGTCGACCAGACGCCAGCCGTGCGGCTGCAGATCCACCGGCAGCTCCACCAGGATGGCGGCGGTGCGCCCCACGGCGTCGCTCCCCACCCCGCGGTGCGGCAGGGACACCAGATGGGGCAGGTGAGGGTCACCGAGTTCGCCGCGCACCACCCTCGCCGATTCCAGCGGGTCGGTTCCCGGCCAGTCGCCGAGAGCCGTTGCGGTGACCTGTGCGGAGCTAGGCTCCACTGCTGTCCTCGGTTGGCCGCCGGTTCTCGGAGAGCGCCTGATGGTGGCGGATCACCTCGGAGATGATGAAGTTGAGGAACTTCTCGGCGAAGGCCGGGTCAAGGTTCGCTTCCTCGGCCAGCGCACGCAGCCTGGTGATCTGGGCTGACTCACGGTCAGGGTCACCGGCCGGCAACTGGTGCTCAGCCTTCAGTATTCCCACCCGCTGCGTCGCCTTGAATCGCTCCGCCAGAAGGTAGACGAGTGTCGCGTCGATATTGTCGATACTGCTCCGCACCGATAACAGTTCAGCCATCACCTCGGGCTGTACCTGCCCAGCGAGCGAGCTCGCCGCCGGGTTGTAGCCGCTGCTCGATTCAGTCATGCACCCAGTCAAACATCAGGTACAGACCGCCGACTAATCCAGCGTCGACATAATTAGGTGGCAGGCTGAAGTTCAGGGCGTTCCAGTGAACGTGCCGAGTCAAGGGTCGCCTGTCCGAGCACCCGGGTTCCCTGATACAGCACCACCGTCTGGCCTGGTGCGACGCCGCGCATCGGTTCGGTCAGCCGGACCACGAGTTCCGCCTGCCCGTCGCCGTCGTCCTCCAGCCAGGCCACAGCGTCCACCGGATCACCGTGGGCGCGTACCTGCGCCATGCAGTCGAACTGCATGCCGTTCACGACGGCGTCGATCGGCAGCCCCGCCCAGGACACTTTGATGCCGCGGAGTTGGTCCACCGCCAGCATCCGTTCCGGCCCGACGACCACTGTGTTCTCTTTCGGCCGGATCTCCAGGACGAAGCGGGGCTTGCCGTCGTCGGCGGGGGTGCCCAGCTTCAGGCCGCGACGCTGTCCCACGGTGAAGGCGTTGGCGCCCGGATGCGTTCCAACCTGCTCACCGTCGGTGTCGACAATCGCCCCCTCGGTCATGTCGATGCGCTCGGCCAGCCAGCCCCGGGTGTCGCCGTCGGGAATGAAGCAGATGTCATGGCTGTCGGGCTTGTTCGCCACCGACAGGCCCCGGCGTTCCGCTTCGGCACGGACCTCCGCCTTTGACGGGGTCTCCGCCAGCGGGAACAGTGAGTGCTTCAACTGTTCGTGGGTGAGGACGCCGAGCACGTAGGACTGGTCCTTCGCCCAATCCGCTGCGCGATGCAGCTCACGGTTACCGTCACCGTCCTCAATGACCTTCGCGTAGTGGCCGGTGCACACGGCGTCGAAGCCCAGCGCGAGGGCCTTCTCCAGCAGCGCGGCGAACTTGATCCGTTCGTTGCACCGCATGCAGGGGTTGGGGGTGCGGCCGGCGGCGTACTCGGCGATGAAATCGTCCACCACGTCCTCCTTGAACCGCTCGGAGAAATCCCACACGTAGTAGGGGATACCCAGAATATCGCAGGCACGCCAGGCGTCCCGCGAATCCTCGATGGTACAACAGCCCCTGCTGCCGGTGCGCAACGTCCCGGGCATGCGGGACAGCGCGAGATGAACGCCGACGACGTCGTGCCCCGCCTCGACGGCGCGGGCTGCGGCGACGGCGGAGTCCACCCCGCCGCTCATTGCTGCGAGTACCTTCATGAGTGTTCCTTCACGATCGAAAACCTGTTCCAGCTGTCTGGATGCTTGAGGCATGTCCGGCCATCCCGGCCTGCAGCGCCCGGTGGTAGGCCTCAGGCAGTGCTGCTCCGAGAGCTTCAACGTCCTCGGGGGTCGAGGTATGCCCGAGGGAGAAACGTTGGGCCCCCCTGGCCTCCGCTTCGGTCAGACCTATCGCGAGCAGAACGTGGGACGGCCGCGGCACCCCAGCCGTGCAGGCGGAACCGGTGGAGCATTCAACCCCCGCCAGGTCCAGCAGAAACAGCAGCGAATCCCCTTCGCAACCGGGAAAGGTAAAGTGGGCGTTCCCGGGGAGCCTGAGCGTGTGGTGCCCTCGGAGGACCGCCTCCGGCACTGCTGCTTCGACGACGCCGATCAGGCGATCCCGCAGGTCGGCGATGCGTGCGGATTCCCCGGCGAGGGTGCTGGTGACGTCGGCCGCAGCGGCAGCGAAGGCAACGATTCCTGCCGCGTCGAGGGTTCCCGACCGGACATCGCGTTCCTGACCGCCGCCATGCTGCACGGGGGTGAGCGTCACTGCCCTGCCGACGAAGAGTGCGCCGACACCCACCGGCCCGCCGATCTTGTGCCCGCTGACCGCCATGGTGGCGAGGCCCGAGCGGGCAAACGAGACCGGGAGGGACCCGAAGGCCTGGACTGCATCCGAGTGCACAGGGATGCCGTGCCGGGCCGCTGCTGTGGTGACCGCCTCGATGGGCTGAACGGACCCTATCTCGTTGTTGGCCCACATCACGGTGATCAACGCGATAGAGCCGGGGTCGTCGTCGAGCTCGGCCTGCAACGCGTCAAGGGAGAGGATTCCCTCGGCATCGACGGGGAGCCAGGTGACCAGTGCTTCCTCATGTTTGGCGAGCCATTCGACGGTGTCCTGCACCGCCGGGTGCTCGATGGCGGAGCACAGGATTCTCCGTCGACGCGGATCCTCGGTGCGCCGGGCCCAGTACAGACCCTTGACGGCGAGGTTGTCCCCCTCGGTGCCGCCGGAGGTGAAGATCACCTCGGAGGGGTGCGCTCCGGCGGCAGCGGCGAGCGACTCCCTTGAGTCCTCGACCACCCTGCGGGCGCGACGACCGGAGCCGTGCAGCGACGAAGGGTTGCCGTTGCGGCTCAGTTCAGCGGTGAGTGCGGCGAGCGCGGGCGCCGAGAGAGGCGTGGTCGCCGCGTGGTCCAGGTACACGGGCATCAGCCAATTCTAGCGGCTTCGGCCCGACACTTCATTTCCCTGCTCCCACCCCGGGTGATAGGAGGGCCGGCGCGAGTACTCCCCGAGCGTGGGGAACGACGTCGATCTGCAAGGGTGCCGCGCCCACCGGTTTGCCGCCAGCGAAGGCCATCACCCCGGCTACCTCTACCCTGACCGATCGGACCTGCTCGATCCGTACCGCCGGGTGGGACACGTGGGTGCCAGCGAAGAGCCTGGGCAGCATTGCAACCAGCTTGAGGCGGGAGACTGCGGAGACAACCAACAGATCGAGCACGCCGTCGTCGCACGATACGCCGGGGGTAATCATCATTCCACCGCCGTTTGGCGCGGGCGTTCACTATGGCGTCGAATCCTGCTGAACAGGCGCCAGCGAACCACTGGGCTACACCCTGATCCGCGTCACTCCGGATTCTTCCGAGATCTATACGTTGCGGCGGTGCAAGCAATGCCTTGTCGATGATGCTGGCTGCGGCCAGCGGATCCTGCAGCGGCAACCTGAGCATCCGGGCGACGTCGTTTCCGGTGCCGGTGGCCACAATCCCGAGCGGCACCACAGCACCCGCCAGCACGGTCGCGCCCAGCCGGACCATCCCATCACCGCCCACCACAATCAGGGCGTCCACCCCGCCGCTGGACACCGCCGATCAGGCCAGCTTGAGAAGCTGCTGATAGGACGATCCGATCACGACGACGACGTCGTGGCCGCGGGCGCGGAGCTCCGCCACCGCGATGGTTCCCGCCTGCTGCGCGGATCAGGCCCCCGCCGCGGGGTTGATCGCGACCGCCAGTTTCACCGGATCACGGCGCCCAGTGCCTCGGCAATGCTCATGGCCTGCGCGACGTCGATCACCGCGCCACGCAACTGCAGGTTGTCCATCGAAAGCTCCCCCAGTTCGCTGCCGCGCAGGTCGGCATCGCGGAGCCGGGAGCCACCCCACTCGACGTTGGAGAGCCGGCAGTTCCGCAGTGAGGCTTTGGTGAGATTGGCGCCGGTGAAGTCGGTTTCGGTCAGCACCACCTCCGAAAAGTCCGCGGAGGTCAGGTCGGCGCGCACGAACGACACATAGGACCAGTTGCCGGCGCTGACCTTCAACGGCACCAGGGTCGAGTTTACGAAGGTACTGCCGGTCAGCCGGCACCCGATGAACGTTGAATCGAAAAAACTGCAGGACTCAAACCGGCAGCCGTCGAACGCTCCATCAGTGTGGGTGGATACATTGAACTTCACATTCCTGAACACACATTTGCTGAAGGTGGACCCGGTGGTCTGGAGTTCGGTGAAGTCGCAGTCGGTGAACTGCGACCCCGCGTAGTTCTCCCGGTGGAGTACTTTGCCGTACCAATCCTCGCCACTGATCATCATGGTGAAGATGCTACCGAACGCATTGGCCTTCCCCGCCGTTGAAGGTACAGCGGTCATTTGGTCGGTGGCCGGAAAACCGTCTACAGTCTTGCCCTGACGGGCCTCGGCCTGCCCGCCGCACCACCATTCATCAGCACGCTTGCCCGCCGACACTGAAAGGCCCCCATGGCGAACCTGTCCGACCGGACCCACTACGCCGTCCTGGGGTTATCGCCGGGGGCGACGGCCAAACAGGTGAAGGACGCCTATCGCCGAGCTGCTCGGTCAACCCACCCCGATGCAGGCGGAAGCGCAGAATTATTCCATGACGTGGCAGTAGCCTACGAGACCCTGGCCGACCCCGAACGTCGTCGCCGCTATGACCAGGGCCTCGGCGGAAGCGCCGCACAGCGTGTACCGGAAGCCTCCCGCGCCCCCTCCCGCTCGGCAGCCACCCCCGACCGGGCAGCTGATAGCGACGCCTTTGCACGGCAGCCGGTCTATCAGCCGCCGTTTTCCCCGCAAAGCCCACCGGTGATTCCCCTGACCCTGGCTGGCAGCCAGATCCACGGCACAGCCCGGCAACCCGGGTTCTTCGCACGACTTGGCCCCGGCAGTGGTTCACGGTACAACGGCGAGCGTCGCACCGCGGCGCTGCTCGAACACCGCTTCCTGGCAGGCTTCCCGGCGGCCCGGCTCGTCAATGGTCTGCGGTTCGGCGACGACGCTGGGACCGAGGCCGGCCATGCGGTGCTGGCGGGATACCGTTTGGCGGTGATCGATTCCCTTCAGGCCCCACCGGGGAACTACCGTTGGGATGGCAGTGCACTGCGTCACAACGGCAGGATCGCCGGTGACGTGCGCATCATCGAATCGGTCCGGCGGGTCCAGGACCTCTTCCCCGAATGCAACGTCCAGGGCTGGCTCGCGTTACACGGCGGGGATGGCAATCCATTTGAACCAATCGTCGACTACCCGCCGTCACTGGATAAGTCCGCGTTGACCAGCGTTCATGTGGCGAACCCCGGCACCCTGCTTCGCGAGCTCAAAAAATTCCTCGCCGGCGGACCGCAGCCGTACGTGGTGCAGTTACCGGTATTGGACCGGTTACTGCAGTACGCCGGGCGTTAGGATTGACACGTGTTCCGCATCCTCTTCTATACCCCCGAGATCCCCGGCAATACCGGCAACGCTATCCGGCTGGCTGCGGTCACCGGGGCCGAGCTGCATCTGGTGGAACCGCTCGGGTTCAGCTTCGACGACGCGAAGCTCCGCCGCGCCGGGCTCGACTACCACGATCTGGCGGTGCTACGGGTCCATCAGGACCTATCGAGCGCCTGGGCTGCTCTCGCCCCTGCGCGGGTGTTTGCGTTCACCTCGGACGGCGAGGAATCCTACGCCGACATTAGCTACCGGCCCACCGATGTCCTGCTGTTCGGGCCTGAATCGGTGGGCCTCCCCCTGACGGTAAAACAGGACCCACACGTCACCGCACGGGTCCGGTTGCCCATGCTCCCTTCCCGGCGCTCACTGAATCTCGCCAATGCTGCGTCGATTGTGCTGTACGAAGCCTGGCGGCAGCACAGCTTCGAGGGCACCGCCCGCTAATGTCACCCGCACAAGGAGCCTCCATGCCATCACGCCCCGCCGAAGAAGTGTTCGCCCCCGGCGCCGCGGACTTCGAACGTCTGGCTCCCGCGTTGTGGAATCCGATGGGGAACGCCGTCGCCGCGGCGGCCGACATTGCGCTGGGCGACCGTGTCCTCGACGTGTACTGCGGCAGCGGTGCCAGTACCATCCCCGCCGCCCAATCGGTGGGGCCCGATGGAGTGGTCGACGCCCTTGACCCGTCCGCGGTACTGCTAGACCTGGCGCGGGCAAAAGCCGATGCCATGTCGCTGACCACCATTCGGTTCAACACGGCGGAGGTGACCGGGTGGACCGCCGACGCCCCCTACGACGTGGTGCTGTGCTGCTACGGACTGACCCATTTCGCTGACCTGGCTGCGGGCACAGCGGGTCTGGCCCGGCAATTGCGGCCCGGCGGGCGGATCGCCCTCAGCACCTGGGATGCCGGTGCCCACGCCGGCTTCCGGCAACTGCTTGAGGAAGCATGTTCCGCCGAGGCGCCCGGCCGGGGCGCCTCCCGGTTCGAGCGGGAGATGGCCAACATCAGCCGGCTGGCGTCCGCTGACAACCTCGGCGATTGGTTGCTGGGCACCGGGTTCAGCACCGCTGGAGTCGATACCATTCCCCTTGAGGTGCCCCTGGACGGCGAAACCGCATGGTCGGTGGTTCACGGCACAGTGTTCCGCCACCTCCTGCCAGCAGACCCCGCAACCGTCGAACGGATCCGGTGCCGGTTCATCGACCGGATTGGCGACGGGTTTGTCCTCGATGGAGGCTCCCTGGTCGCTGTCGCGGAGACCGCCGACTAGCCGCGCAGCGGGAACATTTTGCTTCCGCTCCCATCCCAAGCGAAGCCTGCTCCGAATGATTAGTGACAGCAAAACATGATCTGTCCGCGTCGCTAAGTCAGCCACCCGGTCGGTGAAGGCCCTGTCCTCGGAACACAAATCAGGACGGTGATAGGGATGACAAGGCATATGGGAGGCACTGACCAGTTGATCCGCGCCGGGCGGTCGCATGCACCGATTCGCAGGCGGGGCGCTTTATGCTTGGAGTATATGGAAACGCCACGAGCCAGCAGAGCTACCCCAGCCGGTTCAGCAGCGAGAGGATTCGCCGTTGAACCCGATGCCGCTGCAACACTGACTGATCTCCTGCTCCGAGTAGCCGCAAAAGATCAGGAAGCGTTTGCCGCGTTTTACGCACAGACGTCCCGACGGGTGTACGGACTGGCGCGGCGGGTCCTGATCGATCCCGAACTCAGCGAGGACACCACCCAGGAGGTTTACCTTCAGGTGTGGAACCTCGCCGACCGCTTCCGCCCCGACATGGGGTCGCCGATGGCCTGGCTGATGACGCTGACCCACCGGCGGGCCGTCGACAAGGTCCGGTCGGAGCAGAGCTCGACAGACCGTGAGGCGCGCTACGGTGCCGCCATGCAGGACATCGATCACGACGACGTCGTCGACACGGTCACCCAGCGACTCGAGGCGGAGACGGTCGTCAAGTGCCTTGACACGCTCACCGAAACCCAGCAGGAATCGGTGAAGCTCGCCTACTACGGCGGCCTGACATACCGCGAGGTTGCCGAGAAGCTCGACGTCGCAATACCAACCATCAAATCGAGGATCCGCGATGGATTACTCCGACTCAAAACCTGTTTGGGGGTGAACTAGATGCAGGACCACACGTTTAATGACTCAGCCAATGATTTTGAGCAGGATCTGGCTGATGGCCGGGCAATTGAGTGGGCCGAAATGTACGCCCTGAATGCGTTGAGCGACACGGAGCAGACCTCGATCGAGAACTACATCTCCGGTGCCAGCCCGGCACAGCAGGAAGCCTTTGACGAACGAGTCCGCGGCGCCCAGGAGACTCTGGCACGCGCCTACGTGATCGATGGCATCGCGCCGCCTCCAGCCCTCCTCGATCGTATTCTGGCCCAGTTACCGGTTGAACTGCTAGCTCCGGGTACCCACGCCGCCGCACACGTCAACAGCAGTGAACCCGCTGCCACGAATGAACTGGCCGAACGACGCGACAAACGGCGCCGGACCACGCCCGTGGGGCGCTGGCTGGTCGCGGCTGCGGCCGCGGTGGTGATCACCGTGGGCGGTGTGAGTGTGGCACAGAACCTTCAGCCCACCTCTGTGGAGCAGGAAGTATTGCGGGCACAGGACCTTCAGTCGACCACCTTCACCATCCCCGCAGGCGGCACCGCCGAGCTGAAACTGTCGCGGGACGAGGACGCCGCAGTGATCACACTCAATGAGGTGCCAGCTCCACCAGCAGGGAAGGTCTACCAAATGTGGCGGGTTCCCACCGACGGTTCCAGCCCGGTATCCGTCAATACCATGACTGGCGACGACGTCGAGGACTCCCTGGTCACCACGGTTGAGGGTCTCGGCTCGGCGATGGGGTTCGCCATCACCGTTGAGCCAGATGGCGGATCCGAACGGCCTACCCTTCCGCTTGTTGCCGAGATCCCCTTCGAAGCCTGATGGCGGCCTGGCTTAGAACCCGGCGATGGTCTGGTCGGAATTGACCGGTACCACCTGGAAAACCTCAGCGCTGCGTCCCGCCGGGAGCCCGCCCCGTGCAGCGTTCTCCTGCAACAACTGACGCACCACCTCATCCATCCGGTCAACGTCAGGATGTTGACTGCTGTGGAAATGCAGGGCGCGGAGCTTGTCGTCGACAGTGTCTGTCATGTCCACGAAGTGGTTCTCGAGGTGGGTGGGACCGGCGTAGAGCCAAAGCCACGCCACTTTGTGACTGGCCAGCCCGGCCGCCTCCAGCTCGGGGAAAGCGAAAGGGTTTTCCGCCGCAGGATACACAGCGCGGGTTACCGCCTCGCCGCAGGCGAGGTGGTCCGGATGGCTCTTCTGGATCCTGTCCCAGTTGCGTTCGGGATGCAAGGACATCACCACGTCGGGGCGGGCCCGCCGAATCACCTCCACCACCCGCTTGACCAGGTCAGCGGATACGGCAAGGAACCCGTCACGCTCACCGAGATAGTGGACGTCCCCTACCCCCACGTGCCGGGCGGCACTCCGCTGCTCACTTCGGCGCAGCTCCACCATCGTGTCGCGTTGCACGGGGTCGAACCCGCCCGCGTCGCCGTCGGTCATAATGCAGTAGTCCACCCGGACTCCTGCCGCCGTCCATTGCGCCACCGTACCGGCGGCACCGAAGTCAATGTCGTCAGGGTGGGCCGCGAAACACAGGACACGGGTGATCCGGTGGTTGTCCGGGCCAAAGCTGATCGGCACGTCGGTTATGACCTTCGCTTGATGATCTCGGCCGTCGCCTGGGGCAGCACCTTGAACAGATCACCCACGATCCCGAAATCGGCGATCTCGAACACCGGCGAGTCGGCGTCCTTATTGATGGCAATAATGACCTTGGCGGTCTGCATGCCAGCCTTCTGCTGGATTGCTCCCGAGATTCCCGCCGAGATGTAGAGCTGCGGCGAGACGGTCTTCCCGGTCTGACCCACCTGCGCCGAGTGTTCAATCCACCCTGCGTCGGTCGCCGCACGGGAGGCTCCGACAGCACCGCCCAGCGCATCGGCCAGGTCCTCGACCGGTCCGAAATCGCCGTCGACCCCCCGCCCGCCGGCCACGATCACTCTCGCCTCGGTAAGCTCGGGCCGTCCACTGGCCGGCTTTGCCGTCCGCCCAGTGATCCGCGCCGTGTGGGCGGGTGTCACGGATTCCACCATGACGACGGCGGGGACGTCGCCCTCCCCCGCCGGTGGGACCTCAACAATGTTGGCCTCAACGATGTTTGCCTTCACCGTGATGAGCGGGGTCCCGGTGGTCACCTTCGCTTCGATCGCGTAGGACCCGGCCAACACCGATTTCGTCACAGTCAGATCCTCACCCACGGAGACGGCGTCGGTGATGACCCCCGACGAGAGCCGGATACCGACGCGGGCGGCGATCTCCTTGGCTTCGACGCTGTTCCCCAGCAACACGGCGACCGGCTCCGCAGCCTGCACCGCTGCGGTAAGGAAAGCGACCTTGCCGGCCACCAGAAACTCCCCGATGTCAGGAGCCGCGGGCCGATAGACGGTGCGGACTCCCCGGGCGCCCAACTCTTGTGCCACGGCGTCCGGCAGGTCACCAACAAACGCCACAACAGCCTCGCCAATGGTTTTGGCGATCGTCAGCAGTTCCCGGTGACTCTTATGCAGGGCTTCACCCGGGTGATCAATCAAAACAAGAACTGTAGCCATTACGCTGGCCCCTTCGCGGTAGTCGAGTACGACATGAGGGTGCTTGCCTAGAGCAGCTTCTGCGCTGCCAGGAAATCAACCAGCTGGATTCCGGCGTCGCCGTCGTCGCTGATGATGGTTCCCTGGCTGCGGGGAGGACGCGGGTCTGCGGCGTGAACGGACGTCCAGGCGCCAGCCAACCCGACGTCGCCCGGGTCCACTCCCACGTCCTGGAGGGACAGGGTGGTCAGGGGCTTCTTCTTGGCGGCCATGATTCCCTTGAAATTGGGGTACCGCGGCTCGTTGATCTGATCAGTAACCGACACCACGGCTGGCAGGGCGGCCTCAACGGTTTCCGAGTAAACGTCCCCGTCCCGACGTGCGGTCAGTGACCAGGTGCCCGCCGCCCGCTGCAGGTCGAGCGATGAGGCGAACGTGACCTGGGGCAGGTCGAGGCGTTCCGCCAGCTGAGCGGGCACCAGGGAGGTTTCACCATCGGTGGATGCCATCCCGGTGATGACCAGGTCGACTGTGCCGAGATGGGCGACGACGGCAGCGAGCGCCCGGGAAGTTCCCGCGGCATCGGATCCCGCGAGGGCATCGTCGCAGAGGTGCACGCCCGCATGCGCCCCGATCTGGAGGGCTTTCTTGACCGCGCTGACCGCGCCGGACGGGCCCATCGTCACTGCGGTGATCCGGTGTCCCGCGGCATCGCCGCCGTGCGCTTCAACCAGTTGCAGTGCTGCCTCGAGAGCATACTCGTCCAATTCGGAGAGAATGCTCTCCTTTCGGTCGGTGGTCCGGTCCTGACCACTGATGTGCCGGTCAAACTGCGCGTCTGGCACATGCTTCACCAGGACCACTATGTCCAGGCCTGCGTGCGATGCGTCGTCCATTACTGCCTTCCTCGTCTTCGGATCTGCCCTAGCCCTAGCTAACCATATCGGCGGCGGCCCGACGGCGGCGGCCCGATACGGAGCAGGGCGGCCTCCCCTCGGGATGACCGCCCTGCTCGACTTCGCTGGTATCGCCGGTTAGCCCTCGGCCTGCTCCACCGTCACGTCAACCGTCTGAGGCTCGCCATCGCGCTGGAATTCGACCGGGACGGTTTCTCCCTCGGCCTGCATCCGCACAGCAGCAGTCAGGCCGCGCGGGTCGCTGATCGGCTGGCCTGCGACGCTGGTGATGATGTCGCCCTGCTGAAGCCCGGCAATCGCGGCCGGCGACCCTTCAGTCACCTCGGCCACCTCGGCGCCAACGGAGAAGGAGGTTTCACCATCGGTGTTTTCGGAGGCGGACGGCGAGACCGATACACCCAGGAATCCATGCGAGGCGCTGCCATCGGCGATAATTTCCTGGGCAACCCGCTCCGCGTAGTTGATCGGGATGGAGAAGCCAACACCAATGTTGCCTGTGCTTTCGGCTGATCCCGCCGAGGCGATCGCAACGTTGACGCCAATGATGCTGCCGTCGGCGTCGACCAGCGCACCGCCCGAGTTGCCTTGGTTAATGGCGGCGTCGGTCTGGATCACGTTCAGGTAGATGGAGCCCTGCGGCTGGGTCGGCGGTGTTTCAGTGCCCTCCGGGGGAAGGAAGTTGAAGCCGTCACCCTCTTCTTCGGCCGGGGCATCGGAGAGTTCCTCGGGGACTGCCGACGACGCAACGCTAATCGTCCGGTTCAGGGTGGAGATGATGCCGTCGGTCACTGTGCCGCTGAGGCCCAGCGGCGCACCGATGGCGATGGCCACGTCGCCGACGTTCAGCGCATCGGAGTCGGCGAGCGTGGCTGGCTGCAGGTCGGGCGCGTCGACCTTGATCACTGCGAGATCCGACAGCGGGTCGGTGCCAACAATCTCGGCGGGGAACACCCTGCCGTCACTGGTACGGATTTCCACTGCGGCGTCGCTCACCTGGCCACCAAGGGTAACAACGTGGGTGTTCGTGAGGATGTGCCCTTCCTTATCGAGAACAATGCCGGACCCCGAACCGCCGGAGCCGGCGCCACTCACGGCGATGGTGACGACACTGGGAGAAGCCTTCACCGCTGCGCCGGTGACCTCGTTGACCGTCTCTGTGTCATTGACCACCACCGACTGAGGCTGGTTCGTCGACGCCGGCACGCCGCCTTGATCTCCCAGTAAACGGTCGACCCCAGCCACCACGGTGCCGCCCAGCAGACCAGCGACCAGCATTCCGCTGACCAGGGTCGCCGTACCCACGCGTTTCTTGTCCCGCTTCGGAGGGAGAGCCGCCGGGGGGAGCGCCGATCCGTAGAATCCGCCGCTGGAGTACGAACCGTCGTCGTAAGCTGCCGAGCCGTTGCGCCCATCGTCCGGACGTGAGGAATCCTGCCAACCATGGGATGGCGGCGTCTGGGGATGGGGTGGGATGTTCCGCTCGAACCCGTTCGTGTTGTCTTCAGTCATCGGAAAGCCTTTCGTCTCGATGCATCGAACTATGCCAAACCATTCTGGACCTTTGACGGATGTTCGCTGAATGAATACTGTGAGCCAACCGGATGCGAGGCTCTGCTCCATCATTCTCCTCGGGTGCGTCGTTTCCAGCAAAAATCAGCTGCCCGCTGCCAGGCATTTCGCTAGGGGCAGATACGGGTAGGTGGACTGCCCCACTACCGCGCCCTAGACTTCAAAATGGGCGTGTGAACGCGTTGGCGGCATTGGCTGCCAGCCGTTACCGCACGTCAACGGGAATTTCGGGGAAACTTCTGAAGGGTATTGAATGCGATCGAGCACCAGGCGCCTTACAGCGGCAGTAGGCGTCAGCGCCGCACTGCTGCTGCCCTTGACCACACTTCCTGGAGCGTACGCCGCGCCCCCAGTTGATTTCGGCGCGGAGAATGTGATCGACGACGCGGGTGTCCTTGACGCGGCCGGCCTGGCCGAGGTCGAGGACGCGATCGCCCAGCTGCAGGATGCCGAGGGTTATCGGCTCCGCGTGATCTTCGTCGACACGTTCACGAACCCGACCGATCCCGACGACTGGGCGGCGGCGACTGCCAGATCGAGCGACCTTGGCGAGGCTGACGTCCTGCTAGCTGTCGCCGTCGAAACCAGGAACGGAACCTTTGGAGCGGTCGGCTCCAGCCCTGTTCGTGACGCATTGCCCCAGGCCTACAATTCCGACATCATTCCCGAACTGGAGGTAGACGACTGGGCGGGCGCGGGTGTTGCCGCCGCTGGCGCCGTCACCGACATCCTGGCCGGCGAGTCGGCTGGCTCCGGGAACGGCAGCGAAAATGGGTCCGCCAGCGGCGGTAGCGGCTTCGGGGCCGTCATCCTGGTGGGCGCCCTGGTGGCACTGGCCGGCATCGGTGGATTCTTCTTCCTGCGATCCCGCGGAAAGAAGTCGCTCACCAGCGGCCCAGCCGAGTCCAAGGACTTCGGTCCGGGCCGCGGACCGGACGGCGAAGTACTCGACCCGCTAGCAGCCCTCAGCGTGGAGGAGCTGCGCAAGAAAGCCGGCAGCCTGCTGATCGCCGCCGACGACGCCATCAAGTCCAGCGAACAGGAAGTAGGGTTCGCCCAGGCTCAGTATGGCGACGCGGCCGTCCAACCCTTCGTTGACGACATCGCGGCAGCGAAACAGCACATGAGCGAATCCTTCAAGCTACAACAGCAGCTCGACGACCACATCCCCGACACCGAGGAACAGCAGCGCACCTGGCTCGGTGACATCATCCGCCGGTGCGAATCGGTCAACGGGTCCCTGCAGGAGCATAAGACTGATTTTGATGCTCTCCGCGAGCTGGAGCGTAACGCCCCTGCCGCTCTCGCGGCCGCTCAGGCCTCAGCCGACGGGGTCAAAACCCGGGTGGCCGACGCGGAGCAGACCTTGCGTCAGCTGCAGCAGAACTACGCCGATTCGGCTACCTCCCAGGTGCAGGACAATGTCGAGCAAGCCAACGAGCGGCTCACATTCGTTGACAGCGCCGCCAAGTCGGCTCAACAGCACCTCAGCGCCGGGGATACCGGGTCGGCGGTGATCGCGGTCCGCGCGGCGGAGGAGAGCGTTCACCAGACGACGGTGCTGCTTGAGGCAATCAGCAAACGGGCCACCGAGTTGGATGCAGCCAAGAAAGAGCTGGACCGTTCGGTAGCTGATACCACCCAGGACCTTGCCCAGGCGCAGGCCATGCTCGGCACGGGCCAGCATCAGGACCTGGCCGGTCCGGTGGCGGCGGCGGACGCGGCGCTCACCACCGTCAGGACCGAATCGGCGAGTGGGAGGGTTGACCCCGTCGCCCTGCTGCAGCGCACCGAAGCAGCGCACGCCCAGCTCGATGCCGCCCTCGGCGGTGTCAGGAACCAGTCTGAGCAGACGCAGCGCGCCCGCGAGGCTCTGCAGCACGCCATCATGGCCGCCCAGTCGAGGATTTCCGGCACGTCCGACTACATCCGGGCGCGTCGCGGCGGTGTCGGCAGTGAGGCCCGTACCCGGCTCGCCGAAGCAGAGCGCAACCTCGAGTACGCGGTGCAGATCCAGTCGGACGACCCGGTGGCAGCGTTGTCCCACGCCCAGCAGGCTACTGCCCTCGCTGAGCAGGCAGCACAGATCGCCCAGCAGGATGTTGACGGCTTCGGTGGCGGCATGGGCGGCTTTGGCGGTGGCGGCATGTTTGGCGGCCGAGGCAACCAGGGCGGCGGGATGGGTGGCGCACTCCTCGGCGGCATCCTCCTCGGCGGCATCCTCAACGGTGGCGGCGGCGGTGGCGGGCTCTTCGGCGGCGGTGGAGGCGACGGAGGCGGCGACATGTTCGGTGGCGGCGGCTTCGGCGGCTTCGGTGGCGGGGGTGGCGGTTTCGGCGACTTCGGCGGCGGCGGCGGCGACTTCTGATCCGCGACACCACCAGTAATTTCCTCACCCGCAGGTGAGGGCAGACCCAGAACATCGGCGAATCGAAAGGCAAACCCATGGTAAAACAGTCAATTTTCGGACGTATCACCCAACTGGCCAAGGCCAACATCAACTCTCTGCTGGATCAGGCGGAGGACCCGCAGAAGATGCTGGACCAGATGGTCCGCGACTACACCAACAGCATCGCTGAAGCTGAAAGTGCAGTCGCCCAGACCATCGGCAACCTGCGGATGCTGCAGGAGGATTACAAGGAAGATCAAGACAACGCCCGTAACTGGGGCAACAAGGCTCTCTCCGCGTCGAAGAAAGCGGACGAGTACCGCAATGCGGGGGACACGGTTGACGCCGAGAAGTTCGACAACCTGGCAAAGGTTGCAATCCAGCGCCAGATGACCTCCGAGAACGAAGCCCGCGGCGCAGAACCGACGATCGGCTCGCAGGAAGAGATCGTTGAGAAGCTGAAGACCGGTCTGAACCAGATGAAGGGCAAGCTGAACGAGCTCACCAGCAAGCGTGACGAGCTCATTGCCCGGTCCCGTACCGCGCAGGCCCAGCAGCAGGTCCACGATGCTGTAAAGAGCATCGACTTCATGGACCCCACCAGCGAGGTCGGGCGGTTCGAGGAAAAGATCCGCCGAGAGGAAGCACGGGTGCTGGGTCAGGCCGAACTTGCCAATTCCAGCCTCGACTCACAGTTTGAAAGCCTCGAGGATCTCGGTGAGCAGACCGAGGTCGAGGCGCGCCTGGCGGCCCTGAAGTCCGGCGGCTCCAGCGGGCGGGCCCCCTCGGCCATCGGGCAGGGAAGCGACACCGACGATTACCAGCCGGGCCAGTAACAACCCGGTTCACAGGCCCTCACGCCGGCGTCACCCTCATCGGGTGGCGCCGGTTTTGTGTAGATTGGCCTTCATGGCACCCACACTTGTATGGCTCCGCGACGACCTTCGGCTCAGCGACAACCCGGCGTTGGCTGCAGCACTCGACGCCGATACCCAGGACCTCATCATCTGCTTCGTGTTCGACGAAGAAAGCGACGGAATCCGCCCGCTCGGTGGCGCCACCCGGTGGTGGCTCCACCATTCGCTCACTTCCTTATCCAACGCCATCGAAGAGCTCGGCGGGCAGCTCGTGCTGCGATCAGGCCCCGGCGAATACGTCATCCGCGGGCTCGTTGCAGAAACCGGAGCGGAGCGGGTGGTATGGAACCGCCGGTACGCCCGCCCCGAGCGGACCATCGACGCCTCGGTCAAATCATGGTGTGCCGACAATGGCGTTGAGGCGACCAGCTATCAAGCGAACCTGCTATTCGAACCCTGGCAGGTCACCACCGGCGCCGGTGGTCCCTACAAGGTGTTTACGCCCTTCTGGCGGGCCTGCCGGGACCAGCCGGAGCCCCGAACCCCGCTGGCTGCTCCTGATCGCCTGACGGGCCCCACCCTACCGTCGGAGGACCTTGGCTCCTGGGGGCTTTTGCCGACAGCACCCGACTGGTCCGGTGGGCTTCAGGACCAGTGGACGCCCGGCGAAGCCGGCGGCGGGGACCGGCTCGACGAATTCCTCGACGGATCGGTGGCCGGGTACGCCGGAAACCGTGACCTACCGGGGGTCGAGGGCACCAGTCGGCTGTCACCCCATCTGCGGTTCGGTGAAATCAGCCCCTTTCAGGTCTGGCACGCATCGAAGTCGGCGACCCCCGGATCAATTGCCCACGACGTTCAGGTCTTTGGCTCGGAGATCGGCTGGCGGGAATTCTGTTGGCAACTGCTCTACCACAACCCCGATCTGGCCACCGAGAACTACCGGCGGGACTTTGACGGATTCACCTGGCAGACACCGACACCGGGTGAACTGGGCGCCTGGCAGCGCGGCCGCACCGGCTATCCCCTCGTCGATGCGGGGATGCGCCAACTCTGGGACACCGGCTGGATGCACAATCGGGTGCGGATGGCGACCGCATCATTCCTCATCAAGAACCTGATGGTGGACTGGCGCGTCGGGGAACAGTGGTTCTGGGACACCCTGGTGGATGCCGACTCAGCCAGCAATCCAGCCAACTGGCAATGGGTCGCCGGATCGGGTGCCGATGCGTCCCCCTACTTCAGGATTTTCAACCCCGTGACGCAAAGCAAGAAGTTCGACAAGGAAGGGGCCTACCTCAAACGCTTTGTTCCCGAACTCAGAGACGCCGGCAACATCCATGAACCGTGGAAGGACGCCGACTCCCCGGCGGGCTACCCCTCCCCCGTGGTCGACCTCGCAGAAACCCGTGAACGTGCGCTCTCCGCCTACCAGGACCTGCGCGGCACGTAGGACACAGCCGGGAAGGGTGCTGGTGCCGACACAAAAAAGATCCCGACCAGTGAGTAACCGGTCGGGATCTTTTCTCGTTGCGGGGACAGGATTTGAACCTGTGACCTCTGGGTTATGAGCCCAGCGAGCTACCGAACTGCTCCACCCCGCGGCGTAAACTCAACGTTACGGCCCCGGGGTGGATAGTGCAAATCGACGGGAATCAAGCGGCTAAATGCTGCCCTATTCTCCGGCTGGTGCGGCCCCTGACTGCCGTTCCTCGGCGTCCAGGGCCCGCGCCAGTGCGTCACTCAGGCGGTCCTGAGCCTCACCATAGGCCGCGAAGTCGCCGTCAGCGAGGGCCTCCTGGCCGTCAACGATGGCGGTGTTGGCGTCCTCAAGGGCGGCCCGGAGATCCGCTGCCGGATCATCGGTGCCACCGGTTGCTGGCTCGGTGGGTGCCGCGGTGGGAGCCTCAGTGGGCTCGCCCTCGGCCGGTTCGCCCTCAACGGGCGGCGCAGCAGGATCCTCTGGTGTCTCACCGACGTTGTCGCTGTCACCGGTGACAGCTCCGGAGTCCCCGCCAAAGACCTGGTCGAGCGCCTCAGCGAGGGTCGGCGCGAAACCAACCTCCTCGCCAAAGCTCACCAGCACCCGCCGGAGGACCGGGAAGGAGGAGTCGCCGGAGGACTGCACGTACACGGGTTGCACGTAGGCCACACCGCCACCAATCGGCAGCGTCAGCAGGTTACCGCTGATCACCTCGGAGGCGCCCTGGCGCAGGAGGTTAAGCTCCTGCGACACGGTGGTGTCCGAGTTGAAGAGGTTGGCTGCCTGTCCTGGACCGACCGCCGAGTCCTGACCGGACGAGTCAAGGAGCCTCAAGGTGCCATAGGTGTCGGCTTTGACGCCGGCCTCGCCGGTGCCGGCGTCGCCGTCGGCAGCAAGGAAACCGTACAGCACGTTCCGGGCCTCCTGCCCCGCGGGAACGAACGGGATGAAGGGGGTGGTCAGCGAGAAGCTTGCTCCGTCCTGCTCAGGCATCTGAAGCGAAAGGTAGTACGGGGGCTGCGGCACGCTGATGTCGCCGTCAAGCGTGGGGTCGTTCGGGACGCTCCAGGCCTCATTGTTGCTGTAGAACGGCTCAGTCTCGGTGACGTGATACCGGGCAAGCAGTTCGCGCTGCACCTTGAAGAGATCCTCCGGGTAGCGGACGTGCGACATCAGATCGGCCGACATCTCACTGAACGGCTGCAGCGACGTCGGGTAGATGTTCTGCCACGCCTTGAGAATCGGGTCTTCCTCATCCCAGGCGTACAGGTCCACCGAGCCGTCGTACGCGTCGACGGTTGCCTTCACCGCGTTACGTATGTAGTTGACCTGCTCCGCGGGAAGCGGAGTGGCGAGTCCCTCGGCAGTCAGGGAATCCTGGGTCGCGGACGCCAGTTCCTGCTGCGTCGAATAGGGGTAGTCGGCGGTGGTCGTGTACCCGTCGATAATCCATTTGACCCGCCCGTCGACAATCGCCGGGTAACTGTTGCCGTCCAGGGTCAGGTACGGGGCAACCTTCTCCACCCGTTCCACCGGATCCCGGTCATAGAAGATCTGGGAGTCACTGTTGACCTGGTCCGACAACAGCAGGTCGGTCGACTGGAACTTCAGCGCATAGACCAACCGGTTGAAGATGTTCCCGACGTCGGGGCCACCGCTGCCCTGGAAGGTGCTGCGCGACTGCTGATCGGACTCTTCGCTCTGCGGTCGGTCGATCTCAATGGGGTTCGAATCCTCGGGGGCTCCCACCACCGAGTACAGCGGAGATGATTCGCCGAAGTAGATCCGGGGTTCGTAGGTACTCTCGTCGCCGAGGGCGCCCGTTGACGGGATCCCCGACTGGATGAACGACGGACGACCATCTGGTTCGGTGGACGAACCGGCGGCGGCAACGATGCCGTAGCCGTGGGTGTACAGGACGTGCTCATTGATCCAGCCTTCCGGCACACCGGCGGTGTTCAGCTCACGGACAGCGATCACCGTGTCCTCGATCTCGCCGTCGATCTCGTACCGGTCGACGTTAAGGGTTTCGGGGAACTGGTAATACTGGCGGAACTGCTGGAGCTGACTGAAGGCGTCGCTGACCAGGTTCGGGTCGAGCAACCTAATGTTCGCCGTGGTTTCGCCGTCCTCATTGAGGGCGCCCGGCGCGGGAATGTCCTCCGGGTTATAGGGGTTCACCTCAACCTCGTCCAGCCCGTAGGCCGCACGGGTCTGATCGATGTTCCGTTCAATGAACGGCTCTTCCCTGCTGAACTCGGAGGGCACCACCTGAAAACGCTGGATCACCCAAGGGTACACGCCGCCGGCGAGGATTGCCGTGATGATCAGCATCGCGGTGCCGATGATGGGGAGCCGCCAGCGCCCGATCACCGCTGAGACGATGAACAGGACAGCGACGATGATCGCTGCGGCGGCGAGAATCGCCTTGGTGGGGATGACCGCATTGACGTCCGTGTACAGGGCCCCATCCCAGCGCCCGCCGGTGCCGGTCAGCGTGGCGTACCGATCCAACCAGTAGTTCACGCCCTGGAGGAGCAGGAACAACGCCGCGAGGACCGCGATGTGGATGCGGGCTGCCTTGGACGTGAAGAGTCCCTTTTCCTCGAGGCGGATGCCGCCGTAGAGGTAGTGGGTCAGGACGCCGGCAATGGTGCTGATGATGACCACGCTGATCAGGAAACCGATCAGGAAGGTCAGGAACGGCAGGGTGAAGACGTAGAAGGCGATGTCCAGGCCGAATTCGGGGTCCGTCTCGCCGAACGGTTCCTGGTTGAAGAACAACAGCACAGGCTGCCACTGGGAGGCGGCAGCGGTCCCGGCGAAGGCTGCGAGGACCACGGGGATGCCGAGCATCAGCAGGCGCCTGATCGGCTCAAGCTGGGCCTGATAGCGGTTCAGGTTGTCCTGGACTGCGTTGTCCGGGGCATAGATCGGGCGGGAACGGTAGGCGAGCCGCAAACTGAAGTACACGCTGAGTCCCATGATGAGGAATGCTGCAGCGAAGAGGACGACGCGGGAAATGTTCTCGGTGACGAACACTTCGAGGAATCCGAGCTGGTTGTACCAGAGGACGTCCGCGTAGACCTGCGAGACGTACACGAAAGCGATGACCAGGACGGCCAGCACCACTAACGTCGGGATCAGCGGGCTACGTCTTTTGGTGCTGGTGGAATTGGTTTGGCTCGGCCTGCTGCCGAACGGCCGGTCTGGTCCGGAAGTCACATTTACCTCATCGTTGGATCCGTTGGATCACGGAAACCGCGATCGCACCGCCCGAATCGGCGGCACGACACGGCAGTTCCATGCCTTTCCATTCTGCCCTGAACACGTCTGGGCAGCCCAATTTCGTTCCGGTCCAAGCCCCCGGAGGCCAGATCGACATCAAACTGTGTCCAAACTCGACGCCGAGGTGCGTTGGGGTGGGCGTATCCTGACTGGCCTAGCCGGCTTCACAGGTCGGCAGGGCGGCAGCGGCGTCGTCGCCCGCGCCGATCGTACGGACAGCGTTCACCGCGTCGTCGAGAGTTTCCACCCGGACCACCTGGAGGCCGTCCGGGACGTGTCCGAGCACTTCGCCGCAATTGGCTGCCGGGGCGAGAAACACTTCGGCTCCCGACTCCCGGGCGCCGGCAAGTTTCTGCCTGATCCCGCCAATCGGTCCCACCTGGCCTGCCGAGTCGATGGTGCCTGTCCCGGCAAAATGTTTGCCGCCGGTGAGTTCGCCATCGGTCAGCAGATCGACGATCCCCAGAGCAAACATGGACCCGGCCGACGGCCCGCCCACGTTGTCCAGGGCGATGGTGATGTCGAAGGGGAAGGTGAAGTTCGCTACCAGTCCCACCCCGAGCTGGAAGTCCCCGCCCGGCGATTCCTTGGGCGTCACCGCTTCGGTGACCTCACCGCCGTCGCGCACCAGCCCGAGATCGACCGGCTCCCCGTTTGCTGCGTTCAAGGAATTCCTGAGGACGCCAATGTTGGTGACCTCGGTCCCGTCCACCGAGCTGATGACGTCGCCCTCTTCGAGGATTCCCGCCGCGGCAGCGTCGTCGACCAGCCCTGCGACCGAAAGTTCCTCCTCGAAGTCAATGTCCAGGTGTGCCAGTGCCGCAGCAATCGCCGACTCCTGCGAAGAGGTCATGGCCACGGCGTTCTGCTCCTGGATATCTTCCTGGGTGACGTCGGGAGGATACCGCAGCTCGCGTGGCACCACCGATTCGGTTGGATTGAGCCACGCCTTGAACACCTCAAAAATGCCGAGTTGGGTCCCCGGCCCACCCGTGACGTACACGGTGGTCAGGTCGAGGTTGCCGGACGTGGGGAAGGTCTGCCGCCCCTGCACCTCGATGAGGGGCTGGGAATCGATCTCGCCAATCGTGTTGAAGGTGGGCCCTGGCGACTCCACCACGTAGGGAGCGGGCAGCAGAACCGCGGCGGCGCCCAGCAGGAGTGCCAGGAAACCAGACACCACCATCACAGTGAAGCGGGGATCCCGTTTCGTCTTGGTGGGCGGCGTCGAAAGGTCGGCGGGGGTGGACTGGGTCAACTGGAAACCTTCTCTTGGTCAGACACTGCGCAGGTGCTGGTGGTGCGTGGCGATGCTGGGTGTTCCGCCCGACCACGCGCCGCTGAGCCTCTCCAGCGTACTTCCTGAGGGAACCCACGGCACCCATCGGTAACGGCCTGGTTGCTTTGCCCTCAGCGAACGGTCCAGCGCGTTAGAGACATCTTCGCTCGACGGCGGGTACCGTGGGAGTGCCAGCACTAGTTGTTCAGCGGCTGTCGGCGCAGCCCACCTATGAGGACTACAGCAGCCAATTCCAGCAGCCAATTCCAGGACCAGTGGTATCAGTGACCTCCAACCCGTCAGATCCGTCGAACGACGACGGCGACACCCCCAAGGACCCCCTCTCCGAGATGCTGGCGCGCCTGATGGGTGGCGGCGCGCAGGGAATGGACCCCCAGGAGCTGGCCAAGGCCGCCGGTCTCCCGTCCGATCCGCAGTCGATGGCGATGATGATGCAGCAGGTCCAGGCAATGTTCGCTGCCCAGAGTGAAGGGCCGGTGAACTGGCAACTCGCCCACGAGCACGCCCGCCGGGTCGCCGCTGCCGACAGCGACCCCTCAGTCACCCCGCAACAACGCCGCGACGTGGATGAGGCGCTGAGACTCGCCGAAATGTGGCTTGACCCGGTCACCGACTTCCCCTCCACCAACACGCTCGGCCGGGCCTGGTCCCGGGCCGAATGGGTCGAGGCAACCATGGACACCTGGAAGCGACTTACCGAGCCGGTGGCGGAGAGCATAGCGAAGGCGCTGTCCGATGCCATCACCGAGCAGCTGCCCGAAGAAATGAAGACCATGATGGGCGGCGCGTCGTCGATGCTGCAGAATCTCGGCGGCGCCATGTTCGGCATGCAGCTGGGCCAGGCGGTGGGAGCCCTGTCGAAGGACGTCGTGAGTTCCACCGACATTGGCCTGCCGTTGGCCGAGGGCCGGATGGCCCTGCTCCCCGCAAACGTGACAGCGTTCGGCGAGGGCCTGGACATCCGCGAGCAGGAAGTCAGGCTGTTCCTCGCTGTCCGGGAAGCAGCTCACACCCGGCTCTTCAGCCAGGTGCCGTGGCTTGCGGGCCACCTGCTGAGTGCTGTTGACAGCTATGCGCGGGGCATCCACATCGATATGTCCAAGATCGAGGAGGTGGCACGCGACATTGATCCCTCCAACCCGGAATCGATGCAGGCGGCACTCTCCGAAGGTGTTTTCATGCCTGGCCGGACCCCCCAGCAGGACGCGGCGCTGATCCGGCTGGAAACAGCACTGGCACTTGTCGAGGGGTGGGTCGACGAGCTGACCGCAGCCGCCACCGCCAATCTGCCGTCGTCGGCGTCGCTGCGGGAAATGGTTCGGCGGCGCCGCGCCACGGGCGGTCCCGCCGAACACGCGTTCGCTTCCCTCGTAGGGTTGGAGCTGCGACCGCGTCGACTACGCGACGCCGCCACCCTGTGGGCTCATCTGCAGGCCGAGCGGGGCATCGCAGGCCGCGACGCCGTATGGGAACACCCCGATCTGCTGCCAACCGCCGAGGACCTCGACGATCCTCAAGGGTTCAGCCAGCGTCGACAGCTCGCCGAGTCCTCGGAGTCCGAGGTCGATGCGGCACTGCAGCGGTTGCTGGACGGCGGGTTCGATGAAGCCCCCGAAACCGATGAGCCGACCGAACCGACTGAGCCGACCCAGTCAGGGGACGACCCGCCCGAGGACGATACTCCACACGACGACACCGACCCAGGAAGCAGTAAACCCCATGGTTGAACAGACAACTTCGCCGCCCACCACCCAACTCGGCCGGACCGGGGTTGAAGTCAGCCGCCTTTGTCTCGGCACGATGATGTTCGGCGACTGGGGCAACAAGGACCACCAGGACTCCATCAGGATCATCCGCCGCGCTATCGATGCCGGGATCAACTTCATCGACAGCGCCGACATTTACGCGTTTGGCGAGTCCGAGGAGATCCTGGGCAAGGCGATCGCTGAGCACGGCCGGCGCGAGGATCTGGTGATCGCGACCAAGTTCTTCAACGGGATGAAGCAGCAGCCGAACTACCGCGGCGGGTCCAGGCAGTGGATTATGCGGGCAGTCGAGGACTCACTGCGGCGGCTGGGCACCGACTACCTTGACCTGTACCAGATGCACCGCCCGGATGAGCACACCGACATCGATGAAACACTCGGAGCCCTCGATGACCTGGTCCGCCAGGGCAAGGTGCGCTACATCGGGTCGTCCACCTTCCAGCCCTCCCAGGTGGTGGAGGCCCAGTGGTCGGCACGGCAGCACCATACGGCGCGCTTCGTGACCGAGCAGCCGCCGTACTCGCTCCTCGCACGCGGGGTCGAGGCGGATCTGCTGCCCACCACCCACCGGCACTCGATGGGCAGCCTGGTTTGGAGTCCGCTCGCGGGCGGGTGGCTGAGCGGCAAGTACCGGAAAGGCCAGGACCTCCCGGCCACGCGGCGCGGGTCGGACAAGGAACCGTTCGATCTGACGGACCCGGCGACCGCAGCCAAGCTAGAGGCAGCCGACCAGTTGGGCGCGCTAGCAGACGACCTCGGGGTTCCGCTGGTCCACCTTGCACTGGCTTTTGTGCTCCGCCATCCGGGAGTTACCAGCGCCATCATCGGGCCTCGCACGATGGAGCAGCTCGAATCACAGCTCGACGCGGCTTCCCTCGAGCTGGACACGGCAACCCTGGACCGGATCGACGAGATCGTCCCTCCCGGTACCAACGTTGACCCCAACGACGCCGGTTTCAGCAACTACTGGCTCGCCGCGGACCGGCGCCGCCGCTAGCCGGCAGTCCGTCCCCTCAACTTTCGCGGCCAGCCAGTCCATGGTTGGCCGCGAAAGCTACCCCGTCAAGGAACGATTTGGCTGATTCGGTCTGCGGGTACGACTCCAGCAGCCGCCAGAACGTCCGGTTGTGCGACGGCTCGATCAGGTGTGCCATCTCGTGCAGAATAACGTAATTCACCACCCAGTCGGGCATGCCCTGCAGCTTGTGCGACAGCCGGATGGTCTTGCGCGACGGCGTCGCCGAGGCCCAGCGGGAGTTTTGGTTGGTGACCCAGCCGATGCTCACCGGCTGCCCCCGTCCCGCCAGGTAATCCTGGGAAAGGGCGGCGGCACGCTGCAGGAGCCCGTCGCCCGGCCCGGCGTCTCCCGGACCGTTCGCTGGGCGGGCCGCCTCCTGGTACTTCGACTGGACTTTGGCGACCATCCGGTGCACCCACTCCCGTTCCTGCGCCGCCGTGAAGTGGGCCGGAATGGAGACCACGACGACGCCGTCGCGCAGGTCGGCGCTGACGGTCCGCCTGCGTTTGGCGGACCGCCTGACCTCGACCGGTGGGTTGGCGCCGAGCTGCCCCGGTGCACCGGGGGACCGCTCACTCATGGCGGGCTCGATCATTTCGGGGCTCTCCCTTCAGCTATTCACTGTCGGCGATGATTGACAGGACCGATTCGCCGTACTTCTCAAGCTTCGACGGACCGATGCCAGCCAGCCCGCCCAGCTTCTCGATAGTGGTGGGTCGTGCTTCAGCGATCGCGACGAGGGTGGCGTCGGTGAACACGACGAACGCGGGCACGTCATTCTCCCGGGCTTGTTCCAAACGCCACGCCCGCAGCGCCTCAAAAGTTGCTTCCTGGTACGTCGCCGGGCAGTCGGCGCAGCGCCCGATCTTGCGCTCGGACCCGGAACCCAACACTTTCCCGCAGACCCGGCAGGTGGATGGAGCCGACACCTTACGGCTCTGTCGGGCCTTCGGGGTTCTGAAGGCCCGATCGCCGTCGGCCGCCGGGCGCAGACCGTCGAGGAACCGGGTCGGCTTGCGGCTGGCCCGCCCCCCAGGGGTGCGCGCTGTTGACCATGACAGTGCAAGATGCTCCCGCGCCCGGGTGATGCCGACATAGAGGAGCCTGCGTTCCTCGTCAACAGCCTCGGGGGTGTCGGCGAACGAGATGGGCATCAGCCCTTCGCTGAGCCCCACCAGGAACACGGCATCCCATTCGAGCCCCTTGGCCGCGTGGAGGGAGGCGAGGGTGACGCCCTGCACTGTCGGTGCGTGCTGGGCTGCGGCCCGCTCCTCAAGTTCTGCCACGAAATCCTGGAGGGTGAATCCGTCGGCTGCCCGGGAGGCGCTTAACTCATCGGCCAGGGCGACCAGAGCGGCGAGGGACTCCCATTTTTCCCGGACGGCACCGGAACTTGCGGGGGCCACCGGCGCGTACCCGAGGCTCGCCAGGATGTCCCGTACCAGCTGGGGGACATCGTCGGATCCGGCGGTCCGGGCCCCGGCCCGCAACTGCAGCAGCGCGTCCCTCACCTCCCGCCGGGTGAAGAATCGTTCACCGCCGCGCAGCTGATACCCAATGCCGGCACTGGCCAGGGCCTGCTCGTAGGCCGCCGACTGCCCATTCGTGCGGTAGAGGATGGCGATCTCGCTGGCCAGCACCCCGTTGTCCAGCAGTTCGGTGATCCGCCGTGCCGCCTCAGCCGCCTCAGCCTCATCGTCGCTGCACTCCGTAAATGACGGTTCCGGGCCGGTGGGGCGCTGCGCGATCAGTTCCAGCGGGGTGGACCAGCTGGTCGAGCCGGGGTGGCGGCCCGCCTCAGCGGTTCGGGCGGCGAGCAGGTTGTTGGCCAGTCGGACCACCTGGGGAGTTGACCGGTAGTCGCGGACCAGGCGGACCACCTGGGCGCCCTCGTAGCGGCCGGTGAAGTCCAGCAGGTGCCGCGAAGTGGCTCCGGTAAACGAATAGATCGTCTGGCTGGCGTCACCCACGACGCATAGTTCGCTCCGATCCCCCAGCCACAGGTCCAGCAACCGCTGCTGCAGCGGTGACACGTCTTGGTATTCATCGACCACGAAGTGGCGGTATTGGGCACGCACGGTCGCAGCGACTTTTTCGTCTTCCTGCAGGATCCCCACAGTGATCAGCAGGACATCCTCGAAGTCGATGACGTTGCGGTCAAGCTTCAGATCCTCGTAGCCGGCGAAGATGCGGGCCACAGTGGTGAGGTCCATTCCGGCGGGTTCCACCCGTCCGGCCGCTGCTGCGGTGTACCCCTCGGGGGTCAACATCGACACTTTGGCCCATTCGATCTCGGCGGCGACATCCCTGATGGCTGCCCGGTCAGTCGACAGGCGCAGCCGCCTCGAAGCCTCAGCGATGAGCTGGGCCTTGTGATCCACGAGGGCTGGAAGCGGTCCTCCCACGGCCTGCGGCCAGAAGTACTGC
This sequence comes from Arthrobacter glycogeni, assembly GCF_054511155.1. Classification (NCBI taxonomy): domain Bacteria; kingdom Bacillati; phylum Actinomycetota; class Actinomycetes; order Micrococcales; family Micrococcaceae; genus Arthrobacter; species Arthrobacter glycogeni. Next base: position 176,994 of record NZ_JBTNDE010000001.1, read on the forward strand.
AATTGCCGCAACGCTGCCGCATGGAAGGTGCGCGCCTGGACGCCCTGGGCCGACAGGTCACGAAGCCGGGTCCGCATCTCGGCGGCGGCACGGGCGGTGAAAGTCACAGCAAGCACCTGCTGTGGTTTGTAGACACCCGTGTGGACGCCGTAGGCGATCCGGTGGGTGATGGCCCTGGTCTTGCCGGTTCCGGCTCCGGCCAGCACGCACAGTGGTCCGGTCAGGGTGGATGCGACAGTGCGCTGTTCGTCGTCGAGGCCTGCCAGGATCCTCTCTTCGAAAGTTGTTTCCATGCCTATGGCCGGCCCTCCGCGGGTGCCACGTCGAGTGGCCCGCCATACCAGTGCTCGATCAGGGCCCGGGACACTGACGCGCCGGTGGGCACCGTGATGTCGCCGTCCCGCACCGCGACGGCGAGCTCAGCCCGGGTGAACCACCTGACGTCCATGATTTCCACGCCGTCGGGGACCTGGTTGGTGTTCACTGCTGTGGCGATGAACCCGAGCATCAGGGACGCAGGGAACGGCCACGGCTGCGATCCGAGGTACTGCGGCGAGTGGACGTTGATTCCCGATTCCTCGGCGACCTCGCGGATCACCGCCGCCTCAAGCGATTCGCCGGGTTCGACGAAACCGGCAAGGGTGGAGAACCTGCCCTCGGGCCACCCGGCCGCGGATCCCAGGAGGAGCCGGTCGTCGTCGTCGACCACTGCGACGATGATGGCCGGGTCGGTCCTGGGGTAATGGTCGGACCCGTCAGCTGGACACCTGCGCACCCAGCCTCCCTCCACAACCTCGGTCAGCGTCCCGCAACGGGGGCAATGAGTGTGCTTGTCGTGCCAGTTGGCGACAGCCGCAGCCTGGACGAAAATGCTGGCGTCCCGCCCCGAAAGAGCTGTCGCCGCGTCGCGGAGGCCCATCCAGGCCCCCTCCTCACCAATCGCCGTGTCCACCTCGTCCAGGATGGCCAGGAAGACATGGCTACCGGCGGGAACGCCGCCAGGCTCCGGATCGTCGGCGAGCGTCTGCCCCAGATAGATGGGTGTTGCCGGACGATCGGCCGTAGCCGGGTCGACGAGCAGCAGGGAGCCGTCGATCACCGGCGACCGTCCGTGGGCGATGAACATCACACGTGTCGTGGGCGCCTCCCACAGCTCGCCGAGGAGCGCTGGGCTAGAGCGCAGGGCTCCTCCCCGGTCCAGCGCCACCCGCGCCATGGGCAGCGATCCGAACGACTGCAGGGCGGGGATCCGGAGGGTTTCACTCATGGTTCTACGGTACGTTCTCGCTCCCCCAAAACACATTTCAGTACCCGTTGATGGGGGGCGGTCGGCAGCTTCTGACGACTCGCCGACCGGCAACGACCCATTCCGGGAAGGACCGCCCTACCGTTGAGGGTGTGAAACGCACTCCCATGGAACTCGCCGCGATTGCCAGCGCCGCCGTACCCGGGCTTACCCCCACGGGGGTGGCGGGCGTCCCTGATGATGCCGCCGACTTCGAATCGGCGCTGCTGGTCGATGATTCGGGGAAGCAGTGGCGGGTACGGTCCCCCCGGCACCCTGATGCGTCGATGAGGCTCGAAACCGAGCTGCAAGCCCTGAAAGCGTTTACACCGGCCATCAGGGCGGAGTTACCGTTCCTGGTGCCTCACATCGCCGGGACGCTGAGGCAAGGCGAGCTGTGCACTTTTGTGTACGCCCACCTCGAAGGCTCCCCCCGCGAACTGGACGACCTTGCCTCTGGCGGCGGACTGGCAACAGAACTGGGCAGGATGCTGGCGGCCATTCATGATTTGCCGCCACTCCTGGTCCACAACGCTGACCTGCCGAGTTACGAGGCGAACGAATTCAGGCAGCGCAAACTGAACGAACTGGATCAGGCTGCCATCACGGGCCGGATCCCCGCACACCTCCTGCGGCGATGGGAGCATGCGCTGGAGGATGTCACCCTCTGGCGGTTCCATCCGACGGTGGTCCACGGAGATCTTCATGAGGACAACCTGCTGATCGCGGCTGGACGGGTCGCTGCCGTCACCGGCTGGACCGATCTCCGGGTAGGCGACCCTGCCGACGACTTCGCCTGGCTGCTGGCCGCCACCAACCCAAGGTTCGCCGAGGACGTGCACCGGGCCTATGTTCTCGCGCGGGCGGAGGCCGCCGACCCGCATCTCATGCGCCGTGCAGCACTGGCCGCCGAGTTTGCCCTGGCGCAGTGGCTGGTGCGGGGCGTGGCGATGGACAATGCCGAGATGATCGCCGAAGCCGAAGACATGATGACTTCCCTCGACCGGGACCTGCAGGTCGAGGAGGCCGCCATGGCCGAGTACCGGTCCGCCCAGGCCGATGCTGACGACGACGCCGGGCGCACGGCGCCCGAGGAGGACGAAGAGCCGGGGACTGACGTTGCCGACGGCGGGGGCAACGTCCCTGAGGAAGCTGTCATCGGCAGAGCCACCGACGACGGGCGTGCCAGTGATGACGTCGAAAGTGACGTCGCAGACGCTGACGACGAACCCGCTGAGGCTGATGAGCAGGACGGCAGGACGGCAGCGACCTCATCATCCCAGCGGTTCTCGGTGTCACCGGTTCCCGCCGACGACACCGAAACCTCCTCGCTGCCCATTATCAAGTCCAGCTGACCGCTGGCCCGGCCGGTCGGCCTGCTCAGTCCTTCCCTGGAGCGGTTGCTTTCCGGATGATCTCCTCCAGCCCAGCCTCCGTGGCCAGATTGTGCGGCCGGATCACTGTGTCGGTGCTGGCGTAGTAGAACGCGGCCTGGACCGAGTCCAGCGGAACATCCTTCAGCCGCGCCCAAGCAAGCCGGTAGACAGCAAGCTGAACAGATCGCACGGCGAGTTTGTCGCGCGACGGCGGTGTGCCGGTCTTCCAGTCGACCAGTTCCCACCTGCCGTCGCCATCCCTGAATACGGCATCGATGCGGCCGCGCACCACCAGGGCACCCACCCTCGTTTCGATCGGTACTTCCAGCTCCACCGGAACACGGTGAGCCCAGACCGACCCCTTGAACGTTTCGATCATGCTCTCAAGATCAAGGGCCTCGTCAATGTGGGAGTCCGCTCCGGGGTTCTCACCTAGATCCAGCATTCCGCTGGTGCCGTAGAACTCCTCAATCCAGGAATGGAAGGCAGTGCCACGGCGTGCCGCCATGCCGGGGCGTCGCGGCACCGGCCGGCGGAGCTGACGGGCCACGGCCGCGGGATCGTCGGAGAGCTCGACGAGGAGGGAGGCCGAGATGTGGGCGGGAAGCACCACCTCCGGGTTCCCTGCGCGCCGGGCATGCCGTGCCAGAGCCAGCCGCGTCTCCTCGTCCCACCGTCCGCCCTGGACGGCGACCCCATCAGGACGCCCGGCGTCGGACCCGATGACGGAACCCGCCGCTGCTGCAAGGACTGCTGCAGCGGCCGACTCGATACCCGTCCGGCGGGAGCGCAGCGGATCTACCGGCCAGGCAGCGCGGGCCTCCACGGCGTTGGCCGGGTTGGTGTCCCCCTCGTTCTCCTCTGGCAGCCAATGCAGGACGGTGTAGCCCGGTTCGTGATGTTCAGTGAGTTTCCTCAGTTCGGTCAGATACGTCGAAGCCGGCGTCGGTTTGGTTCGGCCACCGCCCCAGGCCGATGAAGTGCACACCAGCACGTGTTTCGCCCGGGTGAACGCGACGTAGGCGAGCCGGCGTTCCTCCCGTCCAGCGTGATAGCGGGCCTCCGAAGTGAAAGTCTTCTCGCTGGCAATCCAGGACACCTGATCCGGCTGCTCCCAGTCCCATTGGGGGAGCTCGCCGGCATCTCCGCGCAGGTTCCAGGGAATAGCCGAGTCGCCGCTGCTCCAGCGGGAGTCGGACCCACTCGGGAAAGCGCCTTCGTTGAGCCCGGGGACCACAACAATGTCCCACTCCAGCCCTTTCGCCGCATGCACGGTCAGGAGCTGCACCGCATCGCGACTGGTTTCCAGTGCGGTCACCGGAAGCCCATCCTCTTCGGCATCCGCTGCCTCAAGCCATGCCAGGAACGCAGCAAGATCCACGCGCTCAGCTGTGGAGCTGAACCCGGCGACGGCATCCACAAACGCGTCAAGGTTCCGCCTGGCCTCGTGGATACCCACCAGTGGTTTGGCGGCCACTTCAATGTCAAGAAGGATCCTGCGTTCCACCTCATTGATCAACGTGGTGAGGTCATCACCGACGAAATCCCTGAGCAGTCGCAGCTCATCCCGGAGCCGCGTCAACCGGGTCCGCCCCTCGTCGCTCAGCCCACGGCCGCTCCTGGACACCCAGCCCGTCGGCGGGAGCTGGTCAACTGCCTCTACCAGGCTGCCCGACTCTACCGTGTCAGGCTCTACCGTGTCAGGCTCTACCGTGTCAGGCGGGACTGCAGTCGGGGCAGCCGGACCGGTTTCCGGCGCCCGGCCCCAGCCCAGGTCTGGACCCGACTCTGGACCCGACTCCGAACCGGGCTCCGAACCGGGTTTTGTTCCGTTGCCGGATGCCAACCACGCCCTGCGCTGGGCCAGGTGCCGCGACCAGTCGCCCAGCGCCATGATGTCGGCCGGACCGATCCGCCACCGGGCCCCCGCAACCAGCCGCAACAGGGAATCAGACCGGTCCGGGTCGCCGAGCACTCTCAACACGGCAAGCAGTTCGACAATCTCAGGGGTCCTTAGCAGGCCGCCGAGACCCACGATCTGCACCGGGATGCCCCGCTGCTCAAGTTCTCTGCGAATGGGTTCAAACTGCCGTCTGCCCCGGCACAGCACTGCCACAGTCGGTGTGAGCCGCCTGCCATCCTGCCCCCGCTCGAAGCCGCGCCGCCGATGCTGTTCGACCTGATCCGCCAGGATCGCCGCCTCGCCCGGAACGGTTGCGCCGTCTCTACTGACGGTGGCCTCGCTGAGGAACCGTCCGAGATAGACCTCGCCCACGCCCGCCCGGGGTTTGGGCTCGAGCGGTGGAACGATCAGTTCGGTGGTCCGGAGCCAGCTCGGCGGCCGGTTAAGCTCTCCTGCGACGACGTTGGCTGCAGCAAGGATGCTGGTGCCGTTCCGCCAGGCGATGGACAGATTCGCGACCGGCGAGGGCCGCAGACCGCCCTCAAGCGCGAGGGGAAACGTGGTGCGGAACGTGCCGAGTTGCCCCGCTGATGCGCCCCGGAAGCCGTAAATCGATTGGTGCGGGTCCCCCACCGCGGTTACTGCCCGACCGTCGCCGAAGAGCTTTGAGAACAGCACCATCTGGGCGAAGGAGGTGTCCTGGAATTCGTCGAGGAGGACCACCCGGTATTTCTGGCGCTCCAGCTCAACCGCCTCGGGGACATCGCTGACGATCCTTGCGGCGAGCGCAACGAGATCACCGAAGTCGAGCTGCCGCCGGGAGTGCTTGGCGTCGGAGTAGTGTTCAACCAGCTCCGTGATGGTGACGCGGGTACGCAGTTTGTCCAGCATCTTGGCCACGGCCTGCGCTGGACGGCGCGAGGTCCCTGCGGCGTATTCCAGATTGCTTACCGCCGACAGGTGCTCCCTGAGTACCGCCCGCACTTCCGCCGGGGTCACCAGATGTTCAGCACACTCCCCTGCCATCGTCAGAACCGCCTTCACCAGGGTGGACTTCGCCGCACTGAAGTGCTCCCACTCGCCGTCGTACGCCTCAACGACCGTGCTGGACAGCTGCCACGCCTGGGCCGCCCCCAGCAGCACCGAGTCGCGCTCGACGCCGATCCGCAACCCATAGTCCTGCACAATGGCGTTCGCGTAGGAGTGGTAGGTGGAGACGCTCGGGTCAAGCCTGTCGCCAGCATCGTCCTCGTGTCCTGCGGCCGCCAGCGCCGGGTACAGCGCGGTAAGCTGCTGGCGGATTCGGGCGGAGAGCTCCCCCGCGGCTTTCCTGGTGAACGTCACCCCCAGAATCTGCTCGGGCCGGACCAACGCGTTGGCCACCAGCCAGACCACCCGATCGGCCATGGTCTTGGTCTTACCCGACCCCGCTCCGGCAATCACCAGCAATGGCTCCAGCGGAGCCTCAATGATGGTGACCTGGTCTGGGGTGGGGTATTGGACCGGGGTCGATGGATCCCCGTGCAGGAGTTCGGCGAGCTCGCGGGCGGAGTACCGCGGGGCCGGCGACCCAGCGACCTGGACGGCTCCTGCCGCGCCGGATTCGGAGGTGGTGGTCATTCGGTCACCTGCCGGCCTTCCGGGCACAACGGACAGATTTCCGGGAGCCGGCACCCTGACCCGCCGTGCCCGGAACGCTTCGGATCATGGACAGCGTCGAACTGTGCCGCGGACATCAGACGGGCCGCCTCCTCAATCATCTCCCGCGCCCACCGGTCGTCGGCGGCCAGGGGCGGTTGCTGCTGGACTCCTGCTTCCTTGCGGGTGGTCCCGAGCTGCACCAGCGCGGCTCCGCCCGGTCCCGCGGGCTCCCCGTCGGTCAGGGCCCCCTCGGCCACTGCCACCTGGTAGGAGGCCAGCTGCGGATGTCGATCGAGGTCTGCCAGGGACGGCGAGGATTTGCCGGTCTTGAGGTCGACGATGACCAGCCGGCCTTCGTCGTCAATCTCCAGCCGATCGATCTGTCCCCGCAGCCGCGCCATCCGCAAGCCCTCCCCCGTCGGCACCTCAAGGTCCACCTCGAAGTCAACCTCGGTGCCGAGCAGCGACCGTCCGTCCTGGCGCATGGAAATGACGTATCCGGCCAGCTTTCGGACCATCAGTTCCGCGCGCTGGAAATCACTCAGTCCTTCCCAGTTGTCCTTCATCCCCAACGAAGGCCACCGCCGTTGCAGCTCTTCGACGTACTGGCTTCCGGTGGCGTCAGGGAGGTCCTGGGCAATGCCATGCACGAGCGTACCCAGCGAGCGGGCGAAATCCGTTGTGGGTTCCCCACCCACCGCTGACACAAACCAGTTCAACGGTGACTTCAGGACCGCGTCGACCTTCGAGGGTGATACCGGGATGGGCTGGTCCGGCGGCACCACCGGGGCGCTGGAGGACGGCTCCTGGAGGCCCCACCAGCCGCAGGGGTGGGCCCCCGGCACCTCGGGTGAGTGATTGACCATGGCGCCGAGGTGACGGGTCGCCTCGCGCGCAAGTTCGGGGAACGTGGCTTCCTGCTGGGCGTACTTCCTGAGTTCAGCCACCAACGCCCGGAGCGTCAGGGGCCGTTGCACCTCGGTCCGCACGCGTTCCAGTTGACCCGGCGGCAGGGGATCCACCAGGTCGAGGAACGGTGATGGTTGAGCCTCATCCGATGCGACGGCGCAGCAAATCAGTTCTTCAACCGCACGTGACACTGCTACCGAAAAGCTCCTCAGTTCGTCGAAGCGGATGTCCTGCATCAGGGTCAGTGGGTCACGATGGCGCCGGAAATCTGCGCCGTGGTCCATCAGGGCGGTGAGCTCACCTGACCCCAGCAGCTCCCCACGGAGACGCAGGTTGGGCCAGATCCCCTCCTGGATCCCTGCCACAATGACCACCGGCCATTGACGGCCGGAGGCACTGGCCGGGGTCAGTAACGCCACCGACTCCTGGTGCTGGGCCCGCGGCGCCAGGGTATCCATGGGCAGTTCCTGGCTGGTCAGGTACTCGAGGAACCGGGCAGGCGGCGCCCCCGGTACCTGGTCGACAAACCGCTCGGCGGTCTGGAACAGGGCGACTACCGCGTCGAGATCCCGGTCCGCCCGCACCGATGAGGCTCCCTCGGCGACGGCCACATCGGCCCATTTGGTCGACCACCCCGAGGCTTCCCAGAGCGCCCACAACACCGTCTCGGGGTTGGCCCCCGGCGCCGCCAGCGCCGATGCTCCTGCTGAGATCATCCGGGCTATCCGGCGGGCCGCAGTGCCGCCCCGCAGTCCAGGCCCGGTCAGGGAGGGGTCGGTGAGAGCCTCCACCAGCAGTTCGTCGCTGGTGCGCCCACGTCCGGCGGCCAGTTCCGCCTGCCGGAGACTCTGACGCAGCTGACGCAGCTCAAGCGTTCCCGCGCCTCCCATCCGTGATGACAACAGTGATACGGCCAACCCTGCGTCGAGGGTGTGCTGGCCGAGGACTACCCCGAAGATGTCCAGCAGGGGCTTCACCGCTGGTTCATCCCGGATGGCCCGTTCGGCCACCGGAACATTGACAGCAATTCCCTGACCCGTCAGGTAGCGCTGCAACTCAGCCACCTGGGCGCCAGTGCGCACGATCACCGCGATATCGGCAAGGCTGCGCCCACCGAAAAGCTGTGCTTCAAGAATCCGTTGGGCAACATAGCGCAACTCATGGAAAGACGAGTCCACCAGGTGAGCAGAGACGACGCCGGACTGCGGGACAATGCCCGGTCCGTGCTCCGGTGGTTCAAGCGTCCGGTATACCGGTGCGCCTCCCACAATGGAGATTCGCGACGCAACGTTCTGCCAGGCGTTGGCCAGGGGTCCGGATAAGCGGTACGAGGCAGTGAGGGCCACCGTCAGCAGCTCTGTGGTCACCGCGAGCTCCTGTGCCAGCCTGCCGGTGAGCTCCGGGCGGGCACCCCGGAACCCATGGACCACAGTGTCCGGGCAGGACGCCACCAGCACGTCCCGGTCCCTGCCCAGCAGGGTGAGCAGCGCGTGGACCGCCGCATTGGACTCCTGATAGTCATCCACCAGGATCAACTGCAACCGGGACCGCTCCTGGGCCAGGAACTCCTCATCGAACTCCAGGAGGTGCCGGGCGGCTGTCAGGACTCCCGCCGGGTCGAAGGCCTCCGGCATCCGCAGATCCAGCACATCACGGTATTCCTGGTACAGCCGTGCCCCGGCGGTCCAGTCAGGACGGTCGAAGCGCTTCCCCAGCTCAGCCAGCTCGGCGGGGTGCATTCCGTACTCGCTGACCCGGTCGAAGAGCTCCCGCACTTCCTGCCGAAAACCCCGGGTCCCCAGGGCAAGGCCTAATCCCTCGGGCCAGCCGAGCGGCGCCGCGCCGGGCCGGTTGTGCCCGTCCAGGAGTTCCTTGATGATCAGATCCTGTTCCGCCCCGGAAAGCAGCCGGGGACTGCGGGACAGTTCGGGCAGCCGCCCTTCGATCCGTGCCCTGCGGATCAGGTCGAACGCATAGGATGCCCAGGTCCGCGCCGGCGCGGCACTGAGGCTACGGTTCAGCCGTGTAGTCAGGGCGTCGCGGAGCCGGGCCGCGCCGACCCGTGATGGAGCCAGCACCAGCACGGCGGACGGGTCGAGACCTTCGTGGTTGATCCGCCGCACTGCGGCCTCAATCAACACAGTCGACTTGCCGGTTCCGGGACCGCCCAATACCAGTACCGGCCCGCTGCCGGCCCCAAGCTCAACTACGGTCCGCTGGTCACGGCTGAGCAGCGGAGCGGACGAGGCGGGCCGCCCGATCGTAGGATCGGCTGCAACGACCAATCGCGGTTTCAGACTCATGCCTGAAGCCCATCATGGGGCTCTGACATTCTGCGCGGGAACCCGGAAACCTCAGCCAGCTGCGAGCGGATCGCGTCGAGGACCACCCGCTGCTCAGCCGTGGGGTTCCACCGTGCCGCGCCCATATCGATCGTGTACCCGTCGTCAGGAGAGGTGTCGTTTCTGGTGTGCCCGACGGCGCGCAGGGGTGTCCCCTCAGCTTCGTAAAACGGGGACGCCCGGATGCTGTGACCGGCCGGAGGCAGTCCGCTGGCGCGCACCACCCGCCACCAGGGTGTTCCCTCGCCGGCCCGGGACATGGCCGCGCCGACCTGCCGGGGCCCGGCACATTCGAGCAGTTCGGCAATGTCCCCGTAGGACAGCACTGAGCCGCGGGGGATCACCGCCGCCACCTCATAGACCGCCTCGGCGAAATCCTCACACATGAATTCCAGCCTAGCCGGACGGACCTCCCGCAAAATGTCGGAGCCAACGGATAGCGTCGAAACATGGACAGCTGGCAGAACCACCCCCGCGCGGCCTTCGACCTCGAGACCACCGGCCGGGACCCGTCGGAGGCCCGGATTGTGACCGCCTCACTACTTCTTGTCGACGCCGACGGTTCCGTTCTGGAGCAGCATGAATGGCTCGCCGACCCGGGTATTGATATACCCGCCGAGGCCGCAGCAATCCACGGTGTCAGCACAGAACGTGCCCGGCGCGAGGGCCAACCCGTAGACCGCGTTGTCCGCGAGCTTGCCGCGGTCCTCGGGCGACTGTTCGCGGCGGGAATCCCTGTCCTCGCTTTCAACGCCCGCTATGACTTCACTGTGCTGGCCAGCGAAGGGGCACGGCACTCGGTGCCGGTACCTCATCCCTTCCCCGTCCTCGATCCCTACATTATGGACAAGCAAGCCGATCGCTTTCGGCGTGGAAAACGGACCCTGACAGCTATGTGCGAGCACTACGGGGTGGTCTTCGAGAACGCGCACACCTCGGCGGCCGATGTGCTGGCTACCCTCCAGGTGGCTGCAGTCCTGGCCGCCCGGTTTCCGCACCTGCAGCATCCGGCTGGGGTGCTGCACGCATCGCAGGTGGTGTGGGCGGCACGGCAGGCCGCAAGTTTCCAGGAGTACCTGCGGCGCGAGGACCCGGCCGCAGTGGTTGAAGGTCGCTGGCCCGCCATCGCCTCGTAATCGGACCGTACCGGCGGCTCCGATTCGCAGATTCTTCGATATGTAGGCGGGAAACGCTGCGGTGAAGCCCCGGGCGTGATGCTCGGCACTAAAGTTCAGTCATTTCTTTCATGCGTGTGAAGATAGTTTGGGCGTAGGCCAGTGCGCCCGCGAGCCGTGATGCGTCGAACCATCCGGCCGCCTCCAGCAACCGTGAGGGACCATGATCACCGTTTCCGATCTGCGCAAAACCTATCGCCAGGGCGCCCGCACCATTACGGCGTTGGACGGCGTGAGCCTGACGGTGCCCCGCGGGTCGATCCACGGCATCATCGGCCACTCCGGGGCAGGAAAGTCAACGCTCGTCCGCTGCCTGACCCTGCTGGATCGTCCCAGCTCGGGATCGGTCACCATCGACGGGCGGGAGCTCACCGCCGTCAAGGATTCGGAGATTCGGACAGCGCGTCGCCGGATCGGCATGGTGTTCCAGCATGCCAACCTATTGGATTCCCGCACGGCCGCACAAAACGTCGCACACCCCCTGGAATTGGTGAAGACCCCCAAGGCAGACATCATGTCGACCGTCGCGCGGCTCCTTGACTTGGTGGGACTGGCTGGGTTCGCAGACGCCTATCCGTCGCAGCTGTCGGGCGGCCAGAAACAGCGGGTCGGTATCGCCCGCGCCCTCGCATCGGATCCCGATGTGCTGCTCTGCGATGAACCCACCTCCGCCCTTGACCCCTCAACGACGGACGACATTCTGGATCTGATCCACAACCTCACCGACACACTGGGGTTAACAGTCCTGGTCATCACCCACGAGATGAACGTGGTCAAACGGATCTGCGATTCGGTGTCCCTACTGGAAGACGGGAGGGTCGTCGAAGACGGGCGCCTGCAGCACGTCGCCGCCAAACTCGACGGCAAGCTTTCCCGGGCACTACTGCCGCTGCCCGCCCACATTCCCGGTCCCCTGCCGGCCCTCGAGTTGCTGCTCGCCGGGGACGTCGCATCCGGTCCGGTCCTGTCCGATCTCGGACGCCGCTTTGACCTGAGCATTAATGTCCTGGCCGGCAGCGTCGAGAACCTCGCCGACAGCCGTTTTGGCCGCCTGCGCATCGAGGTGGGGGAACAGGCGCCGGTTGATGACATGGTGCAGTACCTGCAGTCCCGCGGCGTAGCAGCGAAGGTGGCGTGATGGATTTCCTCGACCAGCTGTTCACCAATCCCGGTATCACCCGTGCGTTGCCCGAAGAGTTCGTCGCAACCCTGCAGATGGTTGGCATTTCCGGCTTTTTCACCCTGCTGATCGGCCTGCCGCTGGGAGTGTTCCTTTCCACCAGCGCTCCCGACGGGCTACGACCGATGCCGGTCACCAATAAGGTGATCAGCGGCGTCGTCGTCAATATCACCCGGTCAATCCCCTTTGCCATTCTGATGGTGTCCTTGATCCCCCTGGCCAGGCTCCTCACCGGCACCTCGATCGGGCCGGTCGCGGCGTCGGTGTCCCTGAGCATCGGCGCGATCCCGTTCTTCGCCCGGCTGGTGGAAACCTCCCTCCGCGACGTCGGCTCGGGTAAGGTCGACGCCGCCCTGGTGATGGGCTCCACCCGTTTGCAGGTGGTCACCAAGGTGCTGCTCCGTGAAGCACTCCCCGGTCTGATCGCAGCCTTCACGACGACGCTCGTCACCCTGGTGGGCTACTCCGCCATGGCAGGCATCATCGGCGGCGGCGGGCTGGGCCGGCTCGCCTACAATTACGGTCTGCAACGGTTCGACACCACGGTCATGGTGGTGGTGATCGTCATCATCGTGCTCATCGTGCAGGCCATCCAGCTTGCTGGCGACTGGGCCGCCCGCCGGGTCGACCACCGGTCGGCCGCTACCGCCGGGCGGGGCCGTGGGCTCCGTCGCCGAGCCACCCCACAGGTGGTTGGCAGCTAGCCATCCGCCCGGGCGGACGTCATCCGCACCACAATTTTGCACCCTCCCGAAAGGAAACCTGTTCTATTGCGCAAGCTACTCACCCTCGCCGCCACCGGTGTTGCTGCTTCCCTGGCCCTGAGCGCCTGCGGCGGTTCCACTGCCCCCGCCGTCGTCTCCTCGCTGGATCCGGCGAACCCGGAGACCATCACTGTCGGAGCGAGCCCCCAGCCGCACGCCAGGATCCTCGAGTTCATCGACGAGAACCTCGCCGAGGAGGCCGGGCTCGACCTGGAAATCACCGAGTTCGACGACTACACCACCCCCAACATTGCGCTCAGCGACGGGGATTTGGACGCCAACTATTTCCAGCACCTGCCGTATTTCGAGAGCCAGGTCGAAGGCCAGGGCTACGAGTTCACCCACGGTGAAGGCGTCCACATTGAACCCTATGCAGCGTTCTCCGAGCAGCACCAGGACGTCTCCGACATCCCCGAGGGCGGTCGCATCGCGATCACCAATGACCCCTCCAACCAGGCCCGCGCCCTGACCCTGCTGCAGGACGCCGGACTCCTGGAGAACATCGCCGACGACGCGTCGGTACTCGCCCTGTCTCCGGAGCAGAACCCGATGGGACTGGAATTCATCGAGAACCAGCCGGAACTGCTGCTCAATGACCTGCAGGACCCGAGCGTCGACCTGGCCATCATCAACGGCAACTACATCCTCGATGCGGGCCTGAGCACCACCGACGCCCTGGTCGTTGAGTCCCTGGACGGCAACCCGTACGCGAACTTCCTGGCCTGGAACACCGCTTCCGACGGCGACGCCCGGATCGACAAGCTCGAAGAACTGCTCCATTCCCCCGAGGTGGCCGCCTACATCGAGGAACAGTGGCCCAGCGGAGACGTTGCCCCCGCATCCTAGCGAACCATCCCTCACCCGAAAAGAACCCCGCACCGGAACGAACATCGTCCCGGTGCGGGGTTCTCGTGCGTGGGGCGTCAGCTGGACGGCGTCGCCGCTGCGGCAGCCGCTGCGGCAGCCGGGAGGGCGTCGTAGATCAGGCTCATCGCGGCGTCGTCGTGGGCCGAGGACAGGAACCACGCCTCAAAGACCGATGGCGGCAGGTACACCCCGGAGTCCAGCATGGAGTGGAAGAACGGCGCATAGCGGTAGGTCTCCTGCGCCAGCGCATCGGCGTAATTACTGACCCCCGCCGACGAGGTCCCAAACGCCACGCTGAACAGGTTTCCTGCCCGCTGGATTGAATGGTCGACGCCGGCGCGGTCCAGTTCGGTGGACAACGCAGCCGAGAGCGCCTCGGAGCTGGCATCGATGTGCCGGTACACGTCCGCTGTCGCGTGGGTCAGCTGGGCCACCCCCGCGGCCATTGCGAGCGGGTTCCCGGACAGTGTCCCAGCCTGGTACACCGGGCCCAGCGGTGCGAGGTGGTTCATGACGTCCTTGCGACCGCCGAGAGCCGCGGCGGGCAGCCCGCCGCCGATCACTTTCCCGAACGTCAGCAGGTCGGGCGTCCAGGCTTCCTGGGCATCGGGCGCACCGCCGGTCAGACCCCAATAGCCGCCGGGGCCCACCCGGAAGCCGGTCAGGACCTCGTCGACAATGAGCAGCGCTCCGTGGGCGGCGGCAATCCTGGCCAGGCCCGCGTTGAACCCCGGGCCGGGCATGACCACCCCCATGTTGGCTGGGGCCGCCTCGGTGATGATCGCGGCAATGGCATCGCCGTGATCGGCGAACGCCGCGTCCACAGCAGCAAGGTCGTTATAGGGCAGGACAAGGGTTTCCGCGGCTGTGGCGGCAGTGACCCCGGCGGAGCCCGGCAGCGCCAGCGTCGCCACCCCTGATCCTGCGGCGGCCAGCAAGGAATCCAGGTGCCCGTGATAGCACCCGGCGAACTTCACGATCAGGTTACGTCCGGTGAAGCCCCGGGCCAGCCGGACGGCGGTCATCGTCGCTTCGGTCCCGGTGGAGACCATCCGAAGCCGTTCAACGGCGGGCACCCTCTTCTGGACCAGCTGGGCAAGGTCAGCTTCGGCGGGCGTCGACGCTCCGAAGGACAATCCTTTGTCGGCGGCGCTGTGCACCGCCTCGAGGACCGCCGGGTGGCCGTGCCCCAACAGGGCCGGCCCCCAGGAGCAGACCAGGTCAACATACTCCCGGCCGTCGGCGTCGGTCACGTGGGGGCCCTTGGCCGACACGAGGAAACGGGGGGTGCCGCCCACCGAGCCGAACGCCCTGACCGGCGAATTCACGCCGCCCGGCATCAGCGTCTGCGCCCGTGCGAAAAGGTCATCTGAAACGGTCATCGGTGGTTCTCCTTCAGCCAGCCGGCAAGTTCGGCGGCCCAGTAGGTCAAGATGATGTTCGCCCCGGCTCGTTTGATACCGAGAACTGATTCTTCAATGGCACGACGACGGTCGATCCAGCCGTTGGCCGCAGCGGCCTCGATCATGGCGTACTCCCCCGAGATCTGGTACGCGCCAACCGGGACGGGCGAGAGTGCTGCGACGTCGGCCAGGATGTCGAGGTAGCTCATCGCTGGTTTGACCATCACCATGTCGGCGCCTTCCTCGAGATCCAGTTCGACCTCAAGAAGCGCCTCCCGACGGTTCGCGGCGTCCATCTGGTAGGTGCGCCGGTCGCCGGTCAGCTGGGAGTCGACAGCTTCGCGGAACGGGCCGTAGAACGCTGAAGCGTATTTGGCGGCGTAGGCAAGGACTGCTGTCTCCTGGTGCCCTGCTTCCTCAAGGGCCTGCCGGATGACCGCCACCTGGCCGTCCATCATGCCCGACGGGCCGAGGACGTGGGCCCCGGCGTCAGCCTGGGCCACCGCCATCCCGGCGTACACCGCCAGCGTCGCATCATTGTCGACGGTGCCGTCGGCTGCCAGTACGCCGCAGTGCCCGTGGTCGGTGAACTCGTCAAGACACACGTCACTCATGATCACCAGGTCATCGCCCACCTCGGCCCTGACATCGGCAATCGCCCGGTTCAGGACGCCGTCCGGGTCCAGGCCAGCGCTCCCCGTCGCGTCACGGTGCGCGGGGATCCCGAACAGCATGATCCCGCCGACGCCCAGCTCCACTGCCTCAGCGGCGGCGCGCTTGAGCGACCCGGTGGTGTGCTGCACCACGCCCGGCATCGAGGAAATCGGGTGCGGGCTGGTCAGGCCTTCCCGGATGAAGGCTGGTAGCACCAGTTCGGCGGGGCTGAGCCGGTGCTCAGCGGTCAGGCGTCGCAGCGCGGGGGTGGTCCGCAGTCGGCGGGGCCGGTGTTGGGGGAAACTCATGGTGCTCCTTTTCTCTTGCGCTTAGCCTGTCACGATCGTGGGTGGTCCCGCACCGCCGCGGCGATGGCGTCGGCGATCCCCGCCGGGGTGGGCTCGACGGCGACTGCCCCGCCGGGTATCCCATACTTCGCCGCCTCATCGGCGGTCGTGGCACCGATCATCACCGCGGCCGGTCCGGCCGGAAGAATGCCAGCCCAGGAGACGGGCGCCCCGTCCGACAGCCGGCGCACCGTGCTCGGTGAGGTAAAGACCACGGCGTCGACATCACCAGCATCGACCGCCGCCCAAAAGCCATCCCGATCCAGCTCGGTCACGGTGTCGATTGCCGCGACGGTGTCGGCGCGGCTGGCCCCTCGGGGGCCTGGCGCCGGACGATCCGGCGCAATATCGGGCGTGATCCGCCGGGCCGGATCCGCAGGATAGGCCACAGTCTGGTACGCGGTGACCCGCAGCAGCTCCCAGCCCTGATCGATCAGTGCTCGTCCGAGCGTCTCGGCCGCGAGGTCGGCCTGCGGAAGCAGGATTCGTCCCTCGGGGGTCAGCCGGGCGAAAGTTGCGGCCAGCCCGGCCCCCGAACTTCCCTCGCCCACGCTGCCCGGCACCAGATCGACGCGGATACCCTCGGCGGCCAGCGCCCGGGCCGTGGCTTCGCCCACCGCGGCGATCCGCGTGCCGGGGTGGAGAGCGGCGGTGAGGTCCTCGCCGCGTGCCGCCGAGCGCTGTTTCAGGGCCCGGACTGTAGTGGAGCTGGTCAGCAGGAGCCAGGTAAACCCGCCCTCGCGCAGCAGGTCAAGCGCCGCGTCGAGCGGGGCGTCGTCGTCGGGGGTCACAAAATCTATCAGGGGCAGCAGCTGCACGCTCGCTCCCCGGGAGCGCAACTCCTCAACCACCGGACCCGACCGGTCAGCACCGCGCAGCAGCACCACCCGCACACCATCCAGCGGCGGCAGACCAAGGATCGGGTCTGGGGTCATCCGACGGTGAGCGGTGCGATGGCCGCGGCGCCGGCGTGGAGCAAATCTTCGGCGAGGCCCACGCCCAACGCGTCAGCGCCGTCGGCTGTCAGCTCCCGGCCGGAGCGCGTCAACCGGAGCAACCTGGTTCCGTCGAGGCTGCAGACCACCGCCTGCAGTCCGAGGATTCCGTCGATGACCGTGGCGAGGGCACCGATCGGGGCGCTGCAGCCTGCTTCGAGTCGGCGGAGCACCGCCCGCTCGGCGGTCACTGCAAGCCGCGTGGTGCTGTGGTCGTAGCCTTTCAGAGCAACGGCGAACGTGGATTCCTGGGAGTCACCGGTCCTGCACTCGACGGCGAGCGCCCCCTGGCCGGGAGCGGGCAGCATGACTGCGGGGTCGATAAGCTCGGTGATGACGTTTTCGCGGCCCAACCGGATGAGGCCGGCCGCGGCGAGCACCACCGCGTCGAGGTCACCCGGGCCAGCGTCCGTCAGACCGGCGACCCGGCCCAGCCGCGTGTCCACGTTGCCCCGGATGTCGATGACCTCAAGCCCTGGCCTCGCGGCCCGGAGCTGGGCGGCACGGCGGGGGGATCCCGTTCCCACGGTTGCACCGTCCGGCAGGGTGGCCAGGGTCAGCCCGTCCCGGGCGCACAGCGCGTCCCGGGTGTCGGCTCGCCCCGGGATGGCCGCTATCGTCAGTCCCTCGGCGGGAGTCGTCGGGAGGTCTTTGAGGGAGTGGACGGCGAGGTCGCACCGGTCATCGAGCAGTGCGTCACGCAGCGCCGCAACGAACACGCCGGTCCCACCGATCTGGGTCAGGGACCCCTTGTGGGTGTCCCCCTCGGTGCGGATCCGGACCAACTCGTGAGCGAGTCCGCTGAGTTCGCTGACCCGCTCGGCGACGGTGGTGGTCTGGGTCAGCGCCAGTGCGCTGGCGCGCGTGCCGACCCGCAGCGGCTGGGTCACGACGCCGGGGCTGTCCCCGGCAGTCCAACAGTCGAGTCGGCTGCAGCAACTGTGGGCTTGGGGCCCCGACGGTTGGCGCAGCAGTTGGGGCGGCACACATCGAACCAGGGACCCAGCTGCGTGGCGGAGGGCCGGTCGGCAATGTTGTTGGCTACTGTGCGTTCGCAGACGAGGTCGATCAGACCGGCGACGAACTTCTCGTGGGTGCCGGGGGTGGGCACCCGTTCGGCGAGGACCCCCAGGTCGGCACAGGTCTCAAGGGCCTCGGTATCCAGGTCCCATTTCACTTCCATGTGGTCGCTGACGAACCCCAGGGGAACGATGACGACGCCCCTGGTGCCGGCGGCGGCCAGGTCCTTGATGGCGTCGTTGATGTCCGGTTCCAGCCACGGCACGTGCGGGGCGCCGGACCGTGACTGGTACACCAGGGACCAGTCGACGCCGGCGGATTCCGGCACCCGGTCCAGGACGGCCTGCGCCGTGGCGAGGTGCTGCGCCACGTAGGCGCCTTCGGCGTAGGCGGGGCCGCCGTCTGCTTCGCCGTTAACGCGGGGACCTGCGGCGTCGGCGTCACCGGTGGGAATCGAGTGGGTGGCGAAGAGGACGTGGATCGGCGCCTCGGTCCCGCCGCTGTCGCTCAGCTTCTGGCGCAGGGCCTGCAAACCCTGGGTTACGCCCTCAACAAAGGGCTCGACGAAACCGGGGTGGTCGAAGTACTGCCTGACCTTGTCCACTTCGAGCTTGCCTTCCAGCCCGGTCTCGACCAGGGCCATACCCAAATCTTCCCGGTATTGGCGGCAGCTCGAGTAGCAGGAGTAGGCGCTGGTGGTGACGGTCAGGACGCGGCGGTGGCCGGCGTCGTACGCCTCCTGCAGAGTGTCCGCGATGAAGGGGGCCCAGTTCCGGTTGCCCCAGTACACCGGCAGGCTGATGCCACGGCTGGCCAGCTCGGCTTCCATTGCGGCCTTGAGCGCGCGGTTCTGCGCGTTGATGGGGCTGATGCCACCGTTGGCGCGGTAGTGGTGGGAGACCTCTTCGAGTCGTTCATCGGGGATCCCCCTGCCCCGCGTGACATTCCGCAGGAACGGAATGACGTCTTCCTGGCCTTCGGGTCCGCCGAAGGAGGCGAGGATGATGGCGTCGTAATCCTTGGGCACCATCCGCCCGTTGTCGTCCACACCGTCAAGGGGGTGAAAGGCCTGAGCCGTCATCGGAGCACCTCTGCAATCTCGGCGGTACCAATCCGCCGTCCGGTGTAAAAAGGAATCTCGTCGCGGACGTGCCGCCGGGCCTCGGTCTCCCGCAGGTGACGCATCAGGTCCACCAGGTCGACCAGTTCGGGTGCCTCAAGGGCGAGGATCCATTCCCAGTCGCCGAGGGCGAAGGACGACACCGTGTTCGAGAGGACCTGCGGATACTGGCGGCCCTTCATGCCATGGTCGTAGAGCATTTCGCGTCGCTCTTCGGACGGCAGGATGTACCAGTCGTAGGAGCGGACAAAGGGGTAGACGCAGACCCATTCGGCTGGCGCCACCCCGCGGGAAAAGGCAGGGCTGTGGCTCTTCGAGAACTCGGCGTCGCGGTGGACGCCCATGGCCGACCAGACGATCTCGGTGTTGGCGAATTCCGTCGTCCGGCGGATCTCCCTGACAGCGGCCTGCAGTACCTCCGGCCGGGAACCGTGCAGCCAGACCATCACGTCAGCGTCCTCGCGCATGGCTGACACGTCGTAGCAGCCGCGCAGGGTTGCGCCGTCGGTGTGAAGGGATGCCAGGACGGCGTCGAGGGATCCGGTGGCCGAGGCCTGAGTGACGGCGCTCCGTTTGAACACTGTCCAGAGGGTGAAGAACTGCTCGACGGCGGCGTCGCCTGCGGTGGCAGTTGAAGGATTCTGCGTGTGCTCCGTGCGGGTTTGCTCACTCATGGTACTAGTCTGCCCCGCGGTGAGGAGCAAACCGAAATCTGAAGTTCTACTGCGCGTAGAAAGTAGTGCAAATCACAAACCGGTCGGGTCGCTGGCACGCGGGACGACCCGGTCGGCGAGCGCTGCGGCGCGCACTCTGGCGTCGTCGATGACAGCAACCAGACCGGTTCCCGCCAGCCAGGCGCCAGTGATCTCAAGGGTACGTTCAACGGCCGCGGCCGCCCGCACCCGTGCCACCAGGTCACGATGACCCACCGAGGCGTGCGGGAGCGACCCGTCCCAGCGGACCACGGTCCAGCCCACCACGTCGGCGTCGTCAATGGTGGTCTCCAGCAGCGTCGAGGCGTCGGCGAGCGCGGCCCGGTACAGGCCTGCGTCGTCGGTCACCTCGTCGCCCACCTGTCCGGCCCGACCGTAGGACAGCCGCAGCACATGGCTTCCTGGCCCCGCCTGATCGGCAAGCCAGGCCCACTTCGCTGTGGCATGGGTGAGCGCTTTGGCGCTGACCCCTTCGGCCCCGGCGGCGACCAGGACCCCGGTGCCCCGGGGGTGGGCGTCGAGTTCCGGTACGTCGACGACGAGGGTCACCAATGCCACACCCGGCACGGCCTGTGGGCGGTCGGCCAGGAGACGCGGCAGGGCACCGCCGAGAAGGTCAACCGCCCCGGGACCGTCCACCGCCATCACCAGCGCATCGGTGGTGAGGGACCCGTCAGCCGTGGTGACGGACCAACCGGTTCCCGCCCTGGCAAGGGAGAGCACCTCGCTGTCCGGTCTGAGGTCCGCTTTGCCGGCCCGCAGTTCACCGGTCAGGACGCGGGCGAGCTGTGCCATGCCCCCGCTCAGCCCTCCGACGGCTGAGCCGGCCGGGGCCGCCGCCCGCATGGCACCGACTGCCGCACCCAGCGAGCCGTGCTTTTTCATCATCATGCGAAGACCCGGCGCCACCGAATCAACGTCGAGGTCGTCGGGGTCAGCCGAGAACACCCCGCCGACCACCGGCGCAACCAGGCGATCCAGAACGTCGACGCCCATCCGGGCGCGCACCACCTCGCCGAGGCTGATTCCCTCGTCCTTGTACAGGCTGCCCAGCGGGAGCACCCTGTCCAGCGACGCCCGCAGCGCCCCCGCCCTGCCAATCGCCCGCACGATCTCGGGGTCGAGGACGTCAGCGGGGATGCCAAGGATGCCGCTGCGGGGCAGCGGCATGGCACTGTGCTGGGGGTCCTTGCCAGGCAAACGGATCCAGGCCCCCACCGGGTTGGGGGTAACCAACTGCTCACCGAGACCGAGTTCACGGGCGAGGGCCGGAACCGTGTCCGAGCGGGTCGAATACGACTCGGCCCCGCTGTCCAGCCGGAGCCCCGCCACCTCGTGGTCGGCCACGCAGCCGCCGAACGTCCCCGAACGCTCAAGGACGGTAACCGCCAAGCCGCGTTTGACCAGTTCGCGGGCGGTCGTCAGCCCGGCCATGCCACCGCCGATCACTACCACCGAGGGAGCGGCCGTTGGGCGTGAGGCGCTGCTGCGGTGCGGCATGGTTACGGTGCCACCGAGTGGATGAGCTCAACGATCCGGGTCAGCACTGCGGGGTCCGTTTCCGGCGGCACCCCATGGCCCAGGTTGACCACGTGGCCGGGGGCGTCGGCGCCCGCCCTGAGGACGTCGAGGACGTGGGCTTCGAGCACCTCCCACGGCGCGGAGAGCAGTGCCGGGTCGATGTTGCCCTGCAACGGCACGGTTCCGCCCAGGCGGCGGTTGGCTTCGTCGAGGGGCAGCCGGTAGTCGACTCCCACCACATCAACGCCTACGTCGTGCATCGCCACCAGCAGCTCCGAGGTCCCGGTACCGAAGTGGATCAGGGGGGCACCAAGGCCGCGCACGAAGTCGAGGGCACGGCCCGACGCCGGGGCGACATGAGCGGTGTAGTCGGCCTGGCCAAGGGACCCTGCCCAGGAATCGAACAGCTGGGCGGCGCTGGCGCCGGCCTCCAGCTGTGCCTTCAGGAACTTTCCCGATGCGTCAGCCGCCCAGCGGGTCAGTGCCGCCCAGGTTTCGGGGTCGGCGTGCATCATGGTGCGCGGCCCGAGGTGGTCCCGGGACGGTCTGCCTTCAACCATGTAAGCGGCAAGGGTGAACGGCGCACCGGCGAAGCCGATCAGCGGAGTACTCCCCAGTTCCGCCACCGTCAGCGCAACCGCCTCGCGGATCGGTTCGAGCGCTTCGTCGGTGAGCTCGGGCAGGGCCGCGACGTCGGCGGCGGAGCGGATCGGCGTACCCAGCACGGGGCCGATCCCGGGAACGATGTCGACGTCGACGCCGGCCAGCTTGAGCGGGATCACGATATCGGAGAAGAAGATGGCGGCGTCGACGTCGTGCCTGCGGACCGGCTGAAGGGTGATCTCGGAGGCCATCGCGGGGTCGAGGCAAGAGTCCAGCATGGCCGTCCCCTCCCGCAGCTGACGGTATTCGGGCAGGGACCGGCCGGCCTGGCGCATGAACCACACCGGGCGCCGGCTGGGCCGCTCACCGCGGTAGGCCGAGATCAGCGGCGAGGAGGACGTCCGGCCGTCCACCAGGGGGTGTGTTGCACTCAAAGTCATATCTCGATTGTGCCCACGTTCGGCCGGTTTCGGTTAACCAGCTTTCCGCTGACGCACCCCGACCGCCGGCCTGGCCGCCGCGGGGTGGCGAATCTCACCACCCCGACAGGGCCGCAGACAGGGCTGGAATCGGCTCGAAGCCGGTGAACTTAGGCATACCTATTCCGGTTCAATCACCGGGTTTCGCTATGCTGATAGAGCTGTGGTTTTACTATCTCTGGTTGCAACTCATTCCGATGTGGATCTGGAAACCGTCGCCCGACTCAGCGTCGGCGCCGACCAGGTCGCATCCGCTGTGCTCGCTGATGGGCCGGCCGTCTCAGGGGCAGTCACCCTTGCCACCTGCAACCGTCTCGAAATCTATTGCGATGCCGCCTCCACCGACGATGTGGAGGCCGCACGGTCAGCCGTCATCACCCGGATCAGCGGACTTTCGGGACTGCCGGAAACCTGGGTTTCCTCGGCGTTCACCACCCGCACCGGCGAGGACGTGGCCCGCCACCTTTTCGCCGTCGGCGCCGGCCTCGATTCGGCTGTGGTCGGTGAGCGCGAAATTGCCGGCCAGGTGCGGCGCGCCCTGATCGAATCCCAGGCGAATGGCACCACCAGCGGGCCTCTGGTCCGCTTGTTCCAGGAAGCCTCCCGCACCGCCAAGGAGGTCGGAGCGCAGACCGCCCTGGGCAGCCAGGGCCGGTCCATCGTGTCGGTGGCCCTCGAACTCGCCGCGGACCTGTCACTGACCCGCGAGTTTACTGACAAGTCGGTGGTGGTGTTCGGTACGGGCGCCTACGCGGGTGCCACGATGGCGCTGCTGAAGGAGAAAGGGTGCACCGAGATTTCGGTCTTCTCCTCGTCAGGACGGGCTGAAACTTTCGTGTCAACTCGTGGCGGCGCAGCCCTCACCCCCGAGAATCTTCCGGCCGCTCTGGCCAAGGCTGACATTGTGGTGGGCTGCAGCGGCAGCGACAACCAGGTGGAGGCCGACGACGTCGAGCAGGTTCGCGCTGGGGTGGACAAGCCTTTGATCATCGTCGATCTGGCGCTGAGTCACGATTTCGACCCCGCCGTCGGCTCCCTGGCCAACGTGGAACTGATTACCCTCGAGTCGGTTAGGCTCGCTGCGCCCAGCGAGCAGGCCGCAGCGCTGAGTCAGGCGAGTACCCTGGTGGCAGACGCCGCCCGCACCTTTCAGGAACGGCAGGACTCGCGGGCGATGGACACCGCGATTGTCGCGCTGCGGAAGCACACCCAGCAGGTACTCGAATCGGAGATGCAGAAGGTCAGGGCCCAGCACGGCTGCACCGCCGCCGCTGAAGAGGTCGAATTCGCGCTCCGCCGGATGGTTCGCCAACTCTTGCACGTCCCCACGGTCCGTGCCCGCGAACTGGCCGCAGAGGGCAGGCAGCAGGACTACGCCGCCGCCCTCGAGGCCTTGTACGGCATTGATCTTGAGGTGCAGGGCGAACGCTCGGATGAGGCTGGCTGTCCGGTGCGGCAGGACCCGCCCGCGACCGGCATCGCCTGACAACCCGCTGGCTCATTCCGCGGCTGTCCCGGCGCGCGAGACGATAGAGGCGCGGTCCCTTCCCCTGTCGCGGCTTGGCCCGGTCGTGACAACCCGCACGGCCTGGCGGCGTCGCTGAAAGTAATGTGCAGCACTGGCGGGTGGCCAGGAACAATTGTGCAGCACTGGCGGGTGCGAGTCCCGCCAACCCACCACAGCTGCACACAAGATCCCGACGACGACGCCCGCGCCCGCGCCAACCCACCACAGCTGCGCACAAGATCCCGACCGCGACGCCCACGCCCGGGCCAACCCACCACAGCTGCACACAAGATCCCGACGACGACGCCCACGTGTGGCTCAGAGGTCTAATACACCGGCTTGTCCGGCTCGATGTGCCTGACCCACTCAAGGATTCCGCCGTCAACGTTGAACACCCGTGAGTGACCTGCCGCGCGGAGGTGCCGCACCACCTCGGCAGACCGGCCGCCGGCCTTACAGTGCACATAAACGTCTCGTTCGGTGACGACTTCCTGCTCCCCGGACAGGATCGAATCCTTGGGCATCAGCGTTGCCCCGCCAATGCTGACGATCGCGTACTCCCCCGGCTCCCGCACGTCGATAAGGTCGAAGTCCAGGTCCCCGTTCTTCCGCTGGCGCAGCAACCGTTCGAGCTCGATAACGCTGACCGACGGCACAGGGGCCACCGGGCCGGCGGGCAACCCACAGAACGCCTGATAGTCGATCAACCGGGTTACCGGTGTCGCCTCAGGATCCCTGCGGACCCTAACCTCCCGCCACGTCATCTCCAGCGCGTCAAAGATCAGCACCCGGCCCAGCAGGGACACTCCGGTACCGGTAATCAGCTTGATTGCCTCATTGACCATCACCGAGCCGATCTGGGCGCACAGCACACCCAGAACTCCTCCCTCGGCGCAGGACGGGACAGCACCGGGGGGCGGCGCATCGGGGTAGAGGTCCCGGTAGCTGGGCCCGTACTTGGCCCAGAAGACGCTCACCTGGCCGTCGAACCGGAGGATTGAGCCCCACACGTAGGGCTTTCCCAGGATTTCCGCCGCGTCGCTGACCAGGTAGCGGGTGGCGAAGTTGTCGGTGCCGTCCAGGATCAGATCGTAGTCGGCGAAAATCTCCAGTGCGTTGCTGTTGTCCAGCCGCACCTCATGCCGGCGGACGGTCACCAGCGGATTTAACTCGGCGATGCTCTGTGCCGCCGACTCTGCTTTGGACTGACCGAGGTTCGAGACCCCGTGGATGATCTGCCGCTGCAGGTTCGAGACGTCGACGACGTCGTCGTCGACAATCCCGAGGGTACCCACCCCCGCAGCCGCCAGATACAGCAGGGCCGGTGAGCCCAGCCCTCCGGCGCCGATCACCAGGACCCGCGCGTTCTTCAATCGCTGCTGGGCGGTGAGACCGAACCCGGGGATGATCAGGTGGCGTGAATAGCGCTCAGTTTCCTCACGAGACAGGTCAGCATCGGGGGCAACCAAGGGGTCGAGCGGCGTTGAAGGTGAGCTCATGCATCAAATGTATGCCCGGTGAACTCATCGATGCCATTCGTACCCCCGCCAGGTTACCCGTGGGTAAACTAGAGGCTAATCCGCAGGGATCACTCCTGCGGACAGACAGTCCGTCCCACTAGCCGAAGGCCAGACGAAGCGTGAGCTCAGAAGCACCGACAGGCGGCAGGGCTACGCGCCTCCCCCGGGATGAGCGACGGCGCCAACTGATGAGCGCCGCTCACGAGGTCTTCGTCGCCAACGGGTACCACGGCGCGGCGATGGACGAGATCGCCGAAGTAGCCAAGGTCAGCAAACCGGTCCTGTACCAGCATTTCCCGGGAAAACGCGAGCTCTATCTTGCACTGCTGGAAAACCATCTGGCCGAGCTGACCGCACTCCTGGTCGACGCACTGCAATCCACCACCGACAACAAGCTGCGGGTGCACGCCACCATGCGGGCCTACTTCCAGTTCATCGCGCAGGACAGCCAGGCACACCGGCTCGTCTTTGAATCGGACCTGTTCAACGATCCGGATGTGAGCGGCCGGCTCGAAGAGTTCAACGCGCGTTTCGCCGATGCTATTGCCGGGGTGATCGCCGAAGACACCCACCTGTCCCACCTGGAAGCCACCCTGCTGGGACACGGGCTGGCCGGGATGGCACAGGTCAGTGCGCGGTACTGGCTGGAGACGGACGGCAGCATGGACATCGATGCCGCGAGTGAACTGATTTACCGTTTAGCTTGGCGCGGAATCAGTCGCTTCCCGAAGGAAATCTAGAGTAAGTTCCAGTGAGGACTTCACCCACTTACCGCTACATCAGGAGGAACCGCAGTGGAAATTAAAATTGGTATCCAGAACGTCAACCGCGAGATTGTGCTCGATTCCGAGCAGACCGCCGACGAAGTTGCCGACATTGTGGCAAAGGCAATGAATGGTGGCTCCGAGCTTCGGCTCGCCGACAGCAAGGGACGCCACGTGATCGTCCCTGCGAACGTCCTGGGTTACGTCGAAATCGGTGCCGAGGAATCACGCCGGGTAGGTTTCGGAGCGCTCTGACCTGGTCACTGCGCCAGGCGAGGAAGCATGCTGACGCTGCTGGCCGTCACCGCGGTAGCCCTGATGATTGGTTGCGTCGTGCAGGTCGTGGACCGGACGCACCAGCGGCACAGCATGCTCCTCCTCCCTGGTATCGCCCTTCTCACCGGCCTTGTGGGCTGGGTGATCATGCAATTCACCGGGCTGGGGTACCACCCCGAGTTGTTTTGGCTCAGCTGGTCACTCCCCCTGGTCGCCAGCGCAGTGGTGACCGTCGGAACCGCCTGGTGGCTTGGGCGGCACCGGGAAACTGAAGACGCTGAGGCGCTCCGCCGGGTGACTGATACCTGACGCTAACGGCCCGACCACTGTACGCTCGAGAGATGAGTGTGACACCCCAGCTTGCCCTCGCCCTGGACAACCGTTTCGCTCGGGAGCTCAGCGAGATGGCGGTCCCGTGGCAGGCCGAGGACGCTCCCGACCCGCGCTTACTGGTCCTCAACGACCGGCTGGCCACCGGCTTGGGACTTGATCGTGACCGGCTGCGCAGTGCCGCCGGGCTGGGGCTGTTGACCGGCACTTCTCTTCCCGACGGCGCCACCCCCGTGGCGCAGGCTTACTCGGGGCACCAATTTGGTGGGTTCTCGCCCCGTCTCGGGGATGGCCGGGCGCTACTGCTGGGGGAGCTTACCGATCCCACCGGCCGCGTCCACGACCTTCATCTCAAAGGTTCAGGGCGTACCCCGTTTGCCCGCGGCGGTGACGGCAAGGCAGCCGTAGGCCCGATGCTGCGCGAATACCTCATCAGCGAGGCAATGCATGCGCTCGGCATTCCTACCACCCGCGCCCTGGCGGTGGTGGCGACCGGCCGATCGGTACGCCGCGACACCGAACTTCCCGGTGCGGTGCTCGCCCGGGTGGCAGGCAGTCATCTGCGGGTCGGTAGCTTCCAGTACGCGCGGGCCACTGGCGACGTCGGCCTCCTCCGCCGCCTCGCCGATCACGCGGTGGCCCGCCATTACCCAGACGCCACCCAGTCGGAGCAGCCTTACCTGGCCCTGTTCCGGGGGGTCGTGGCCGCCCAGGCGTCGCTGGTGGCGCAGTGGATGCTCGTCGGATTCGTTCACGGCGTCATGAACACCGACAACATGACCATCTCCGGTGAAACCATCGACTACGGGCCGTGCGCGTTCATGGACGGGTTTGATCCGGCGACCGTCTACAGCTCAATCGACGAGAGCGGTCGGTACGCCTACGCCAACCAACCGGTGGTGGCTGAGTGGAACCTGGCACGTCTGGCCGAGGCGCTCCTCCCCCTGCTTCACGACGAGCAGGACCAGGCACTGGTGCTGGCCACCGAGGCGCTCGGCGGGTTTCGCGGGCAGTACGCAGACGCGTGGTCCGCTGGCATGAAGACCAAACTCGGCCTGTCAGGCCTGCAGGATGATGCAGTGGTCCTGCAGCTCATCGATGATCTCCTCAGCCTGCTCGAAACGGACCGGGCCGACTACACGTCCTTCTTCCGCACGCTCGGTGCCGCGGTGACGGGCGACGCCGGCCCCGTCCATTCCCTCTTCGCCGACCCTCAGGGCGTGACCGAATGGGTGGAACGGTGGCGCGCCCTGAATCCCGACGCCGTCGTCATGACGGGTGCCAACCCCGTGTACATTCCCCGCAACCATCTGGTGGAGGAAGCGCTCACCGCTGCCACCGCCGGGAACCTTGAACCGTTCGAGCGGTTGCTGGACGCCGTAACCTCCCCCTACCAGGAGCGTGCAGGCCTCGAGCGCTACGCCACCGCAGCTCCCGAGGGCTTCGGCGTGTACCGGACCTACTGCGGCACCTGAGCCGACGGTAAAACCAGGGGGTAGGCTGCGCCTGATCAGGCGGTGAGGCCGAGGAGGCCCATCCGCCGGGAATGGTTGCGGGTCAGCTGCGAGAACAACAGCAGCGTCTCCTTCTCCTGATCCTCTTCCGCACCGGCGAAGAGCAGCGCGCCCAGGAAGGCCCGTTCGATCCCGATGCGCTGGGCCTGGGTGAGCGCTTCGCCGACCAACCGCCGCCCCCACAACGCCAGCCGGGACGCCAGCCGCGGATCGTCGGCCAGTGCCGCCCGCAGGCGTTCCTGCAACAGGGGACCCTGCTCATCGGCTGACTGGATCCTGCCGATCAGCTCACGGGTCGGCGCGTCCAGCCGGCCGGCCAGCGCAGTGTAGAAGTCGCCGGAGATTGCACCGATGACGAACGCCTTCATCAGGGACTCGTACCAGTCAGCGGGCCTGGTCCGTTCGTGGAACGAATCGATTGAGGGCTGGAAGGGAGTCATCGCGGTTTCCACGTCCACGCCCAGGGCGGCGAGGTGGGCGCTGACCATTTCGAAGTGTTCAAACTCTTTCACCGCAAGACGTCCGAGCGCCGCCCGGTCATGCAGCGTCGGCGAGAAACGGGCATCGGAGGACAACCGCTCAAACCCTGACAGTTCCCCGTAGGCCATCACCCCGAACAGGTCGACGATGAATTGCGCATAACGCGGGTCTGCGGGCAGCTGGGGCAGCTCACCTGCCGGGAGATCGTCGGAGGCCTGCTCGGGGAGGGAGGACTGCAATGAACTCATGGGGTTAAGGGTACCGGTGCTGAAGGTCACGAATCCGGTCCAGCGCGCCGCCCCATCCGGCGACCGCGCGGCCGGGTGTATTACGGTTGGGGATGTGCCGTACTCGCATCTTGATTTGTCGAACCGAAACTCACAGTTGCAGCTGACCCGTTCCCTGCAGTCGCTGCGCGAGGAACTGGGTCTTGAGGCAGCCTTCCCGCCCGAGGTTCTGGCGGAGGCCAGTCAGGCAATCAGGAACCAGTCCCGTCCAGCAACGGACCTCAGCGAGCTGGGTTTCATCACCATCGACCCACCCGGGTCCACCGATCTGGATCAGGCAGTTCACCTGGAACGGAACGGATCCGGTTATCGGATCTGGTACGCCATCGCCGATGTGCCCGCGTTTGTCACACCGGGCGGCGCGATCGACCGGGAGGCCCGCCGCCGCGGCCAGACCGTCTACGCGCCGGACGGCCGGATCTCCCTGCACCCTGAAATGATTTCCGAGGACGCCGCGAGCCTGCTCCCCGGTGAGGTGCGTCCCGCATACGTCTGGCAATTTGATCTGAACGCTGCCGGGGAGGTCCAGAGCACCGACCTCCGGCGTGCCCTGATCCGCAGCCGCGCCCAGCTGACCTACGACCAAGTGCAGCGCGACATCGATTCGGGTGGGGCACCCGAAAACCTGATCCTGCTCCGCGAAGTGGGGTTGCTGCGCATCGAGCTGGAACGCCTCCGCGGTGGTGCCAGCCTGAACCTTCCCGAACAGGAGATCGCCAACGACGGCGACAGGTACTTCATCCTCACCTCCCCGCCACTACCGGCCGAGGACTGGAACGCTCAGATCTCGCTGATGACGGGGATGGCGGCCGCCCAGCTGATGATCGACGGGAAGATCGGTGTGCTGCGCACCATGCCCCCGCCGGATCCGGAATCGATAGCCCGGTTCCGCCGTCAGGCCCGGGTGCTCGGAACACCCTGGCCGGAGGGCATGGCCTACGGGGAGTTCCTGCGCAGCCTCGACACCACCGAGCCGCGGCAACTATCCCTCATGCACGCGGCGGCGTCACTTTTCAGGGGTGCCGGCTATACAGCGTTCGACGGCGACCTGCCCGCCGCCAGAAGCCAGGCCGCCATCGCCGCTCCCTACGCCCACACCACAGCCCCGCTGCGGCGCCTGGTTGACCGGTTCGTCCTGGTGATCTGCGCTGCGCTGTGCTCCAACACCGAGGTGCCGGCCTGGGCACGCGACGCCCTGCCCGAGCTGAACTCGCTGATGAACTCCTCCAACCAGCTCTCCTCCCGGTTGGAGCGGGGTGCGCTGGACGCCGTCGAGGCAGCACTACTCAGCAATCTGGTAGGCCAGGAGTTCGACGCCGTCGTCATCTCGGGTGCGAAACCGCCCAATGGCAACAATGGCGCCGCTCCCATCCCGGTCGGTACCATCCAGCTGGCCGACCCGGCCGTTGCGGCGCGCTGCGAGGGGGAGCTGGTCGCGGGTGATGAGGTCCGGGTGCGCCTGGTCCGGGCCGATATCGACGCCCGCGTGACCCGCTTCGAGCTGGTCACCGGTCAGGCCACTCCCGGCGTGTCGGGCACCCTCGCCGGGGCAGGGTAGAGTTTACTGCGTAGTAATGGATGCCCGGTCGTACTCATCATTTCTTGATTAGTTACCCCTGACCCGCAAGTACCTACGCGATCTTCAGTTCTTCTTAGCCGGCAGGATTTGCTCGAATCCCCGGCCTGCAGTTGTAAGCCCGCGATCGGCTTCCACTGGACGCCATGCGCCTGTCCCTCCGGGCTGACCACAGGTCAGCCACCCGTTGAGATCCAGCAGCCGTACGGCCTAAATGAACGGTATTTAATTGAACACTGATAACACCCAGGTGACCGACAGCCACCATCTCCACGCTGACAACAGCGACGACGAGATCTTCGTCGAGGAGACACTGGTAACCACCGAGGAGCCTCACAAAGAGGCGGCAGAAACCTTCGCGGACTTCAACGTCCGCCCCGACATCGTCGAGTCTCTCGCCGACGCGGGAATTATCCACCCCTTCCCCATCCAGGCGATGACCTTGTCGATCGCCCTCGGCGGCCACGACATCATCGGCCAGGCTAAAACCGGCACCGGCAAAACCCTCGGCTTCGGCATCCCCGCCTTGCAGCGCGTCGTCGCACCCAAGGACGACGGCTACGACCGTCTACCTATCCCGGGCGCCCCGCAGGCCCTCATCGTGGTGCCCACCCGCGAGCTTGCCGTCCAGGTGGCCGGCGACCTGACCACCGCTGCCAAGAAACGTCATGCTCGCATTGTCACCATTTACGGCGGCCGCGCCTACGAACCGCAGATCGAGGCGCTGAAAAATGGCACCGAAATCGTGGTGGGCACCCCCGGCCGGTTGATCGACCTGTACCGGCAGAAACTGCTCTCCCTCGCCAACGTCAAACTGGTGGTCCTGGACGAGGCCGACGAGATGCTCGATCTGGGGTTCCTCCCCGACGTCGAGACGCTGATCGCGGGAACCCCAGCGGTCCGGCAGACCATGCTGTTCTCGGCGACCATGCCCGGCCCGGTTGTCGCCATGGCACGCCGCTATATGACGCAGCCCACTCACATCCGGGCGGCTGATCCCGAGGACGAGGGGATCACCAAGAAGGACATCCGCCAGGTCATCTACCGCGCACACAACCTCGATAAGGCAGAGGTGGTCGCCCGGATCCTGCAGTCCCGTGGCCGCGGGCGAACCATCATCTTCACCAAGACCAAGCGCACTGCCGCCAAGCTGTCCGAGGAACTGATTGACCGCGGTTTCGCTGCCGGGGCCATCCACGGGGACCTGGGCCAGGGCGCCCGCGAGCAGGCGTTGCGGGCCTTCCGCGGCGACAAGATTGACGTCCTGGTCGCCACCGAAGTGGCTGCCAGGGGCATCGACGTCGAGGACATCACCCACGTGATCAACTACCAGTGCCCCGAGGATGAGAAGGCATATCTGCACCGCGTCGGCCGCACCGGGCGGGCAGGCAAGAAGGGCACCGCCGTCACCTTTGTCGACTGGGACGACATGCCCCGCTGGGGACTGATCAACAAGGCTCTCGGCCTGGATTCCGCCGAGCCCGTTGAAACCTATTCCTCCTCGCCGCACCTCTACGAGGAACTCGACATTCCAGAGGGCACCAAGGGCAGGCTACCCCGCAACAAGCGCACGCTCGCTGGGATCAACGCCGAAACCCTCGAGGATCTCGGCGAGACGGGTAAGAAGCACCGCAGCGCGTCGGAGTCGCAGGGCCAGGGGCGTTCGCGTGGCGGGGAACGCTCGGGTAGCGGCGACCGCTCCGGTGATCGTTCACGCGGCGGCGATCGTTCCCGGTCAGGCGATCAGCGCGGCGGCCAGCCAGCCGGGGACGGCTCGGGCAACCGCCGTCGCCGTTCGGGAGGATCAGCCGAGGGATCCAGCCAGCCGCGCGAGGCAGTAGCCAGTGCGCCGGCGTCGAGCTCCGACGGTGCACCGGCCGCCGACCGTCCACGCCGGAGCCGTTCGCGGACCCGCAGCCGCAACGGCGAGGTAGTGAACAAGCCCGCCAGCGGCACCGAAGGCTAGGCCCGGCATGCCGGGTCCCGATACGGTGCCGCTGTGGCGCCCAGACGGCAGCAACCTGGTGGTACATGCGGACAACGCCGCGTACCTCCCGACGCTGCCGGATAAGTCTTTTACCATGATCTACGTTGACCCGCCCTTCAACACTGGGCGGGCTCAACGGCGCCAGCAAACCTCGATGGTCCGCAACCTGGAGGGGACCGGCGACCGGATCGGGTTCAAGGGTCAGAGCTATTCGACGGTCAAGGGAATGCTGGCGAGCTACGACGACGCCTTCGAGGACTACTGGGATTTCCTGGCCCCACGCCTCGCCGAGGCGTGGCGACTGCTGACCGACGACGGCACCCTGTACGTCCACCTGGACTACCGGGAAGTGCACTACGTCAAGGTTATGCTCGACGCCCTCTTTGGCAGGGACAGTTTCCTCAACGAAATCATCTGGGCCTATGACTATGGCGCGCGGGCGAAGAGCCGGTGGCCAGCGAAACACGACAACATTCTGGTCTATGTGAAGGACCCGGCGAACTACTACTTCGACAGCGCCGGCGTGGATCGGGAACCGTATATGGCGCCGGGGCTGGTCACCCCGGAGAAGGCCGCCCGAGGAAAGCTGCCCACCGACGTCTGGTGGCACACCATCGTCTCGCCTACCGGCCGGGAAAAGACCGGTTACCCCACCCAGAAACCCGAAGGTGTGCTCCGTCGCGCCGTCACTGCGAGCAGCCGCGAAGGCGACTGGGTGCTCGACTTTTTCGCGGGATCAGGAACCATCGGGGCCGTAGCAGCGAAGCTGGGACGGCGCTTCGTCTGCGTCGACCAGAATCCTCAGGCGATCGAAGTGATGACCGTACGGCTGGGCGCATACTGCTGACCTGTTGGCGGCCCGGGACATATCGAAGGCGGCTCAGCGGACCACGGGCGAGCCGCTAGCAAGCAATTCGATCTGTTCCAGGACCGACGGGGATGTGAGGTTCTCCCCGAGCCGGTTCGGTTTTCCTTCACCGTGATAATCGCTGGACCCTGTCATCAGCAGACCGTCCCTGGCCGCGATCCGCCGCAACTCCTGGCGCCCCGGCTCGGGGTTGTCCCGGTGCTCAACCTCAAGGCCCTGCAGCCCGGCGTCGATCATCTGCCCGATGACGTCGTCGCCCACGATCCGCCCGCGCGCCGAGGCCACCGGGTGAGCGAAGACCGCGACGCCCCCTGCCGCGCGGATCAGCTCCACCGCCTGGGCGGGGTGCGGTGCGTAGTGACCCACCCAGTAGGGCGACGCAGCGGTGAGGATGTGGGTGAACGCCTCACTGCGATCGGAAACAATACCGAGCGTCACGAGGGTATCGGCAATATGGGGGCGCCCCACCGTCGCACCCTCGGCAATATGCTCCTGCACATCGGACCAGGTGATGGGATAGTCCGCCCCCAGACGCTCCACCATCCGCTCGGCCCGCGACAGCCTGGCATCCCTTGAGCGCTGGATTTCGGCCACCAGACCGGCATGCAACGGATCGTGCAGGTAGGAGAGCACATGAACACTGATACCGGTCTCCGTCCGGCAGGACACCTCCATCCCGTGGACCAGCGCCACCCCGTGCACCCGCGCCGCATCGGCGGCGTCAGCCCAGCCGGCCGTCGAGTCATGATCCGTCAGGGCGATCACGTCCAGGTCAGCGTTCCGCGCTGCCCTGATGAGCTCGGCAGGACTTTCGGTGCCATCGGAGACGGTTGAGTGGGTGTGTAGGTCGATTCTCACCCATCTAATCTACGCCCGCCCCGTTGTTCCGGCTGACAGCTGTTTGGTTGCCTCCGGTACCAGTGAGATCATGGAGGCGTGAGTACTGCAGAGAACAAGACCCTGTCCCAGACCGCTGTCGCGCCATCCGCTCCCGAGGAGCAGCCCCTCGCAGCGCGGAACGAGAATCGTTCGCAGCGCCCCGATTCGGAGGCATTCAAGGCGTTCATGGCTCAGCAGTGGGCGCCGAGGCACACCGAACTGCCTGCCGAGACCGAGGTGGCGCCGCACGCAGCGAAGCGTCGTCGCACCATCTCGGACCGGTTCCCGGGCCAGCGCCTCGTGATCCCCGCCGGACCGTTCAAGGTCCGCTCCAACGACACCGACTACCGGTTCCGGCCGCACTCCGGCTTCGCCCACCTCACCGGACTCGGGCTCGACCACGAACCGGATGCCGTGCTAATCATGGAACCGGTTGAGGCTGGCCAGGGCGACGACGGCGGCCAGCACCACGCCACCTTGTATTTCAGGGAACTCGCCGGGCATGACAACCCGGAGTTTTACGCGAACGCCCGCTACGGCGAATTCTGGATCGGCTCCCGGCTCTCGCACGCACAGATCAGGGCACTGCTCTCCATCGAGACCGCCGACCTCGCCGAGCTTGAAACGGCAGTGACCAAGGACGCCGGTGTCCCCGAGGTCGGCGGCATGCGGATCCGGCTCCTGCGTGAGGTGGACATGAACGCTGACGCCCTGGTGGACACCTCCCGGATCAACACCGGCGTCGATTTGGAGAAGTCCGACGAACTGGACGGCAAGCTGGCCGAGGCCCTCTCCGAACTGCGCCTGCTCAAGGACGCCTGGGAAGTGGACCAGCTGAAGATCGCCGTCGCTGCGACGGTCAACGGGTTCCACGAAGTGGTCAAGGAACTCCCCCGCGCGATCACTCACCCCCGCGGCGAGCGCGTGGTCGAGGGCGCATTCTTCGCCCGCGCCCGTGAGGAAGGCAACGACCTGGGGTACGACACCATTGCGGCCTCCGGCAACAACGCCACGGTGCTGCACTGGATCCGCAACAGCGGGCAGGTCCACGCCGGGGACCTCCTGCTCCTCGACGCCGGCGTTGAGGCCGACAGCCTGTACACCGCGGACATCACCCGCACCCTCCCGGTCAACGGCAAATACAGTGACGTCCAGCGGAAGATCTACCAGGCAGTCCTGGACGCCGCAGACGCTGGGTTCGCCGCTGCACAGCCGGGATGCAAGTTCAGGGATGTTCACCAGGCAGCCATCACAGTGCTCGCCGAGCGGCTGGACGCGTGGGGTCTCCTCCCGGTCTCCCTTGAGGAGGCGCTGTCCCAGGATGGCCAGCACCACCGCCGCTGGATGCCGCACGGCACCAGCCACCACCTCGGCATGGATGTTCACGACTGCGCCCAGGCCAAGCGAGAACTCTACCTGGACGGCATCCTCACAGCGGGCATGGTCTTCACCATCGAACCCGGCCTGTACTTCAAGGACGAGGACCTGGCGGTCCCAGACGAATTCCGGGGCATTGGTGTCCGGATCGAAGACGACATTCTGATGACCGCTGACGGCCCGGTGAACCTCAGCGCCGCGCTTCCCCGCGAGGCGGACGACGTCGAAGCCTGGATGGCGGGCATCTACAGCCCCACCGGCGAGTAGTCAACGACTACCGCGGTGGGCGTTCCGACCCGACGATTGTGGTGGTTGGGCTAGGTCGTCATTGCTGTGGTCAGGGTGACGAAATCTTCTCGACGACCGGGTCGCTGGTTGAGGGCTTCGGCTAGGCCCTCCCCTGTTGCCGCGCGGGGTTGGTTTCCGTGGGCGATGATGATGTCCCCGGCCTGTGCCCGCCCGACTTCCTGGGCTATGAGGAGCGCCGGATAGGTTGCGCCGGCGTCGGCGTTGATATTGAATCCCGTAGGCGTCTGGCCCAGGGCGAGGCAGATTTGCGCGGCCACCTCATCCAGGTGCGCTGTGCCGGATCTGAAAAAGCGTGGTGCTTTCCCGGTAAGGTCGGTGATCATCGCGGTGTTGACCATGATCTCGTCGTAAATTTCCCCCGGCCCCACGGTCCCGGGTATGCCGTAGGCGCTTTGGCCCGTCACGCTTAGTGGCAGGTGGCGGGTGCCGTGGTTCGCAATTTCGAACAACGGATCGTTTGCCAGTTCCTTGGTCAATGCTGGGTTGTCGGCATGTTGTGCTGTCGCAGGAGGTTCAGGATCGTGTGGTCGGCCAGGTTACCGCCTGGTCCGCCGCAATAATCGAGGGTCAGTGCAATTCCGGTAGCACCTGCGGGTAGGGTGCTGATCACTCCTGGAACGTCTAATCCCCAGTGCCGTGGCACTGTTGCGGTGAATCTTTCGATGATGTCGTCACGGGTCGGCGTAATAAGCCGGGGCTCCAGGGGTGGGGTCGATGACATTGGTTCGGGAGAGGTCGTCGGTGTCGCCGTCAACGTCTCGCTGGCCGTAGGTGGAGTGCTGGAGGCCTGCCCTTGCGGGGCTTCGGCTGACACCCTCGCACATCCGACCACGGTCATTCCGAGACCGGCAAGGATCAGTGCCTACGGCTGGCATCGAATTGCATGTCGCCTCCCTACTCCCCGCAGCACCAGGACCGGGTTGGCCTGGTCG
This sequence comes from Arthrobacter glycogeni, assembly GCF_054511155.1. NCBI lineage: Bacteria > Bacillati > Actinomycetota > Actinomycetes > Micrococcales > Micrococcaceae > Arthrobacter > Arthrobacter glycogeni. The sequence continues at coordinate 213,897 of NZ_JBTNDE010000001.1, forward strand.
ACCTAGGCTCGGTTCGACCCATCCGCGCCCGGCACCTCAGGACCCGGCACCTCAGGACCCGACCCCTCAGAACCGCCCTTTGGGGTTGCCCCGGGCGTTGCGCTGTGATCCGGCTGGTCCACCCGGACCCCATACTGGGGACGCCCGTCCGGGAGGTCGGCGAACTGGCCCCGCCGCGGTCCGATCTGTGGACCCTGCGCCGGGGTGTTGTCGCCCTGCTCGGTGGTGCTTCCCGCGGCTGCCGCGGGGTCGGTGGTGTGAGGCTGTTGGCTATCCCGAATTGGCTGGCCGAGGGGGTCCTGCCAGACCGGCGGGCGTTGGGGCTGCCGACCGGGATTCTGGGGACCTGCTGAGTGCTCGGGACCTCCCGCGGGCGGTCCCGCAAGGGGTGTCGCCGGTGGCTGCCAGCCCTGGGCCGGTCCGCCCGGGTGCTGGGCCTGGCCGTTCATCGGCAGCTGCTGCAGCATGCGGCGGGCCTCATTGACCGATTCCGGCTCGACGATGACGTCGTAGCTGGTCGCGATGACCTGGCTGGTTGACGTGAAGTCACGCTTGCCGCGCTGGAACGCGTAGGTGATGACGCCGAACAGCAACCAGAACACCGCGCCGAGCGCCATTGCCGTCACGATGGGGAGGTACGCGCCGCCGTCGCCGAACAGGGTCAGGATCAGGCCCACGAAGAACCCGAACCAGGCTCCAGTGGCCGCGCTGGCCAGAGCCACCCGGGGGTAGCTGAGCCGTCCGGTGACCCGCTCAACAGTTTTCAGCTCGCTGCCGATGATAGAGACCTTCTGCACCGGGAACTTGCTGTCGGCAAGGTAATCCACTGCCTTCTGAGCATCTAGGTAGGCGCTGTACCGTCCGACCGTCTCGCCTTTGGGCAGGATGCGGCCTTCATCCCGTGACGCCGTTCGACCGAGCACGTTTGACATGATCCCATTCTTGCCCACTTTGGCCAGACTGTGGGGCCGTATCGCTCGCAGTGAACGAGACACTGGACCCAGCCCGCTATCGAGTAACACAGAACCGGCCGTTCCGAAGTAACCTAGGCAGGTGAGCACTAACCCCACTCGCGTCTTCGTGGCGCGCCTGCTTGGACTCGACGTCTTTGACCCCCTGGGCGACCGTCTGGGCCGACTCCGTGATGCAGTGGTCCTCGACCTTGGCCCCACCACGGCCCCCCAGGCAGTGGGTCTGGTTGTCGAGGTACCAGGCAAACGGCGGGTGTTCGTTCCCATGACCCGAGTCACCTCCATCGACTCAACCCAGATCATCTGTACCGGGCTCGTGAACCTCCGGCGCTTTGAGCAGCGCGGCGCCGAGATGCTCGTCGTCGGCGGCCTTTTTGACCGCAAGGTGACGCTCCGCGACGGCAGCGGCGAGGCGGTAGTTGAGGACATTGCCATCGAAATGGATCGTGCCGGTGACTGGCACGTCTCGCAGGTCTTCGTTCGTCGCGGTTCGTCGTCGTCGGCCCTGCGCGGCCTGCGCCGCGGCGAACGCCTCATCGTCAACTGGTTGGACGCCTACCACGGCAGCGCCGCCGAACCGCAGGGTGCAGCCCAGTTCGTGGCCCAGCACGAGGACCTCAAACCGGCCGACTTCGCCGACGCCCTGCACGAGATGAGCGACAAACGCCGAACCGAGATTGCCGGGGCGCTGCAGGACGACCGACTCGCTGACATTCTGCAGGAGCTTCCCGACGACGACCAGGTGCAGATCCTCTCCTCGCTTCACCGCGAGCGTGCCGCCGATGTGCTTGAGGAGATGGACCCGGACGACGCCGCCGACCTGCTCAATGAGCTTCCGGAAGCCCAGAAGGAGGATCTGCTGGCTCTGATGGAACCCGAGGACGCCGACGACGTCCGGCGGCTCCTGCAGTATGACGAGGACACTGCCGGTTCCATGATGACCACGGTCCCCGTCATCCTGCCTCCCGAGGCGACGGTGGCCGAGGCCCTCGCCCACGTCCGGCGCGAGGAGCTCACCCCGGCGCTGGCGTCGTCGATCTTCGTGTGCCGTCCCCCACACGAGACGCCCACCGGCCGGTATCTCGGCGTCGTCCACATCCAGCAGCTGCTGCGGTTCCCGCCGCCGGAACAGCTGGGCAACATTGTGGATACCGATCTGGAACCCGTCGGCGACCAGGCGAACATCAGCGAGGTGGCACGAATTCTGGCCACCTATAACCTCAACTCCCTCCCGGTGGTCAATGCCGAGGGACGCCTGGTCGGTGCTGTGACCGTCGACGACGTCCTCGACCACCTCCTGCCCGATGACTGGCGGGCTGCCAACGACTACCCGGGGCTGACGAAGGGAGCAACCAATGGCTGAGCGGATCAAGACCACTGCGACAGGGCTCGATACTCCCCGCGAGAGCCGTACGCGGTGGCTGCCCCGGCTCCGGCCCAACCCCGACCGGTTTGGCAGCGCCACCGAAAACTTCGCGCGGTTCATGGGCACCCCCCAGTTCCTGTTCTACATGACGGTGTTCGTTGCGCTCTGGCTCGCATGGAACTCATGGGCGCCGGGCGGTTTGCGCTTTGACAGTGCCGCCATCGGCTTCACCCTGCTGACCCTGATGCTGTCGCTCCAGGCCTCCTATGCCGCTCCGCTGCTGCTCCTGGCCCAGAACCGGCAGGACGACCGCGACCGAGTGTCCCTGCGGGAAGACCGACACCGCGCCGAACGGAACCTCTCGGACACCGAGTATCTGACCCGCGAGATCGCCGAGCTACGCATCGCCCTCCGGGAAGTTGCCACCCGCGACTACGTCAGGTCCGAGTTGCGCTCGGTCCTTGAGGAGATCCTCGACACCGCCGAGGACAAGGACACGACGCCCACCCGGAAGGCGCGCCGTAAGGGCGGCGACCCCACCGCCTCCCTTCCAAAACTCCGGCCCAACCGGCCCGACCTCTTGTGACGTTGCGGGAGGACATCCACAAAGCCCTGGCCACAGTGATCGATCCCGAACTGCGCAAACCGATCACCGAGCTGGGCATGGTCGCCGGGACGGAGATCGACGACGGCGCTGTGACAGTCGAGGTGCTGCTGACCATCGCCGGGTGCCCGCTCCGCGACACCATCACCCACGATGTCCATGGTGCAGTGGCGGGCCTCCCCGGGGTCACCTCGGTCACGGTGCGGCTCGGGGTGATGACCCAGGAGCAGCGGGACCGACTTAAAGAACAGCTCAGGGGACCTTCCGGCGCCCGAGGCATACCGTTCAATGACGAAGGGTCGCTCACACGGATCTACGCGGTGGCCAGCGGAAAGGGCGGCGTTGGCAAATCCAGTGTGACAGTCAATCTTGCCGTGGCCATGGCCGCCCAGGGGCTCAGGGTCGGAATCGTCGACGCCGACGTCTACGGCTTCTCGATACCGTCCCTGCTGGGCATCAGCCAGCCGCCGACCCGGGTCGACGAGATGATCCTCCCCCCGGTGGCCTATGACGTCAAGGTCATATCGATCGGCATGTTCATCAGCGGTAACCAACCGGTTGCCTGGCGCGGTCCGATGCTCCACCGTGCGCTTGAACAATTCCTCAGCGACGTCCACTTCGGCGACCTGGACGTCTTGTTCCTCGACCTGCCGCCTGGGACGGGAGACATTGCGATCTCCGTCGCCCAACTCCTGCCCTCCTCGGAGCTGTTGGTCGTCACCACCCCCCAGACCGCGGCCGCCGACGTCGCCGAACGGGCTGGCACCATCGCCAGCCAGACCGGGCAGAAGGTGTCGGGAGTCATCGAGAACATGTCGTGGCTCGAGCTTCCCGGAGGGGAGCGGATGGAGCTATTCGGGGCGGGCGGGGGGTCGGCCCTCGCGGCCCGCCTGACCGAAGCCATGGGGTACCCGGTTCCGCTGCTGGGCAGTATCCCCCTGGAAATCGCTCTGCGCGAGGGCGGGGATAGCGGGGCACCGATTGTGGCGGGGCCCAACGAGTCGGCCGCGGCACGGGAGCTCCGGGGCATCGCAGGAACCCTGGCCCGCCGTCCGCGGGGCCTGGACAACCTCCGGCTGAAGGTCACCCCCAGCTAGCACTCCCGCCGACCCATGATGGTGGAGGCTAGGTGGCTAGGTGGCTTCCAGATCGAACGGCGCCGACTGCCCGACACCCAGATGGGGCGACGTCGCCACCGAGGGCAGCGATCGACCCCGCGCGGGAGAAACTGGCGCTCCGGGCGCTGAAGCTCCGGGCGCACCCCCGCTGACTGGCTTGAACGCCTCCTGGACGTCGTCGATCAAGGCTTCCTTGATGATCCGTCGCGGGTCGTACTGGCGGGGGTCGAGTTTGCGCCAATCCACATCGTCAAGTTCCGGGCCCACCTCCTCGCGCAGCTGTTCCCTGGCGCCGGTGGCCATCCGGCGGAGGTCCTTGACCAGCCGGGCCAGTTGGGCGGCATACTCCGGCAGCCGCTCAGGTCCGAGGACCATGACGGCGATCACAGCCAGCAGCAAGAACTCGAGCCCGTTGATTCCCAACACGGAAAAAGACTACCGTTCCCCGACGGCAGGAGCTATTTGGCTCACTGGCCAGTGGCTGGCTGTGCCAGCTTGCTGAGCCCCCGGAGGATCCTGCTCACCGGATCCTGGGCGGTCGGCTCGGTGGGGTCCAGCCGCGAATGCTCGGCAAGCACCAACTGGCTCACGGCCTGTGGCATCTCGGCTGCCGGCAGACTGGACACGACGGTGTAGGTCACGGATTGCGAGTCAAGCACCACCTGCCACGAGTGGCCCGGATGCACCCAGACCTGGCGTTGCATTCCCCCAATGCGTTCAAAACCGTCGGCGATGACCGTGTTTCCCGTGACCGCGTTGATGGGGGGCGATGCTACGGGTTCGCGCCCGTCGCCCAGTTTGCGCTGTTCGTAGATGGTGACCGAATCTGCGCCGTCGTCGAGCACCATCATCAGCGCCGGGCGGCCGGCGATCGTCATGGCTTCGGCGCTCACCACGGTGAAGCCCAACATCTCCAGATCGGGGCAATACCACCCATCGCCCCTGAGCTCTTCGAGCTGGCTGTCATTGAGGGCTGAAGGGGTGCTGGGGGCCACCGACTGCCACCCGGCCATCAGTGCGCCGTTCCGTCCGCTGCCGGCAAGGACTTCGCTTTCCGACTCAGCACCCAGGGCATACGCACCGGTCAGCGTGGCGAGGGCCACCACTGCCAAGCCCCCAGTGACGGCCATCGGTGTCCGATGCCGCGAGGCGAAACTGGAGTGCCGGCGCTGCTGGCGGCCGACGACGCCGCCCAGGTCCGCGGGACGGGAGGGTGTCCGGTCGGCGGTCGCCATAATCCGATCAAACAGGTCAGCGTCAGGGCAGGGAACCGGCGAATTTTGCAGCTGGCTTCGTACACGACGATTCGACTGCACGGTGTCCCGGCAGGAAGAACAGCGGGCGAGGTGCCTCTCCACCGCCCGACGGCGACCGGGGGGCAATTCCCCGTCGACGAAATCAGCTAGCTGCCGCTTCGGATGTCGCATGACCGCTAACGGGCACCCGCGATCCGGGGCAGCTTCATGCGGGGGCTCTTGGCCGCGGTGAGGGTGGGGTCCCGGTGGGCCAGTTTCTCCCGCAGCATGGTGCGCCCACGGTGGATTCGAGACCGTACAGTTCCCAGCTTGACGCCCAACGCTTCTGCGACCTCGTTATAGGCGAGACCTTCCAGATCACACAAAACCACAGCGGCACGGAAATCAGGGGGAAGCTCTTCGAGTGCTGCCTGAACATCAATGTCGAGATTGTTGAACTCGAAGCTGCGTTCCGGTCCGGGATGGTTGCTGGGGAGGCGGCTTTCGGCTTCGTCGGTCAGGCCATCGAATCTGATCCGGCTCTTGCGGCGCGCCTGATCCAGGAACAGGTTGGTGGTGATGCGGTGCAGCCACCCGTCGAGGGTGCCCGGCTTGAAGTTTGCCAGCGAACGGAACACCCTGACAAAGACTTCCTGGGTGAGATCCTCGGCGTCGAACTTGTTGCCGGTCAGGCGGTAGGCGAGGCGGTACACCTTCGGTGAATGGACAACCACCACTTCCTCCCAGGACGGAGCAACCCAGGGTGTTTCGCCATCGCTTGGTCCGTCGGCCACGGTTGAAGCGGCCACCGTTGAATGCGAAGTGGTCATCTTCCTCTCCTCCCACTGTGAGACGGCTTGTGCCGTCTCCCAAGGTATTCGCGGCCACTGACGCACCGGATGCCTGGAGCTGAAATACTGCCCCACCAAGCTGGGAGATCGCTGGAAAACCAAGGCATGTCGGCAGGGCGAAGCCGGACTGACGGCCGCACAATTTCCCGGTCCGCGTCCGGTAGGGTGCTGGGCCCACACCCGATAGGCTGGGTACGGAAACTGACAGTACGCAAAGATGTGGCTGCGCCGGCGTCACCATCCCGGCGGCCACACGTGACATGAACGAAAAGACTGAGCGGTAGATATATGAGCGCGGACAAACAGAGCAGCTGGTCATACGCCGAGGGACTCCCCGATGAGGATGAAGTGCTCCTGCGTGCACGCGACCGGTCCTACGAGCTTGGCGTCACCCCGGTGAGCACCGGGGTAGCAGCGGCGCTGACCGTCCTGGCTGCGTCGTCGAGGGCCCAGACCGTCGTGGAGATAGGTGCTGGCGCGGGCGTGTCAGGCGTGTGTCTCCTGCGCGGGTTGGGACCGCAGGCGGTTCTCACCACCATCGATTCCGACGTCGACCACCTGCGTGCGGCCCGGGAAGCCTACGCGGAGGCGGGGGTACCGGGAAATCGGACCCGCACGATCTCCGGCCGCGCTGCGGACGTGTTGCCGCGCCTGACGGACGCCGCCTACGACCTCGTCTTCATCGACGCGGACAAGGCAGGCCTCCCCCTGTACGCGAATCAGGCCATCCGGCTCCTGAAACCGGGCGGCATGCTGATGCTCAACGATGCCCTGGACCAGGACCGGGTCGCCGACCCGGCCATCCGTGAGGAATCAACCAACATCCTGCGCCAGGTCGGCCGGATCGTCCGCGACCACGACCAACTGGTGTCGGCGCTGCTTCCCACCGGCCAGGGACTGCTGCTCGCCGTCAAGATGCCGATCGCCCGCTGAGTGAGACCGGGTTGGCCGGCGTCGGGCTTCCGACGTCGGCCACCTGACCGGGGACTCGGACTGGTTGGTGTTGGTCAGCTATTCGGTCACGGTCAGGAGACAGTCCTTGAGCTTGCCGGCTTCCTCCGCGTTGAGTTCAACGACAAGCCGCCCGCCACCGTCGATCGGGACCCGCATGATCAAGCTGCGGCCCTCTTTGGTGACTTCCATCGGCCCATCGCCGGTCCGCGGTTTCATGGCAGCCATAAGGAGTATCCCTTCAAATGTGTGCGCCCGGGATCCCCGGCCGCCCGTCAACGAAAATAAACGTCAGTTGCACGACGGCATGCTGGCCCCCGCGCATTGATCCATCACCATTATCCCGCACAAGGCCGGACTGGGCGAATCGCGATGCGTTGTGGGTCACATCGAGTCCCGTACCCAGCAGTCCCGCAGGTGGTCGTTGACGAACCCCGTTGCCTGCAGCATCGCGTATCCGGTGGTGGGTCCGACAAACCGGAATCCGTAGTCGCGGAGGGCCTTGGCCAGGGCCACCGACTCGGGCACCACCGCCGGCACATCGGCCAACGCCACCGGTACCGGTCCCGACGCCGGGCGGTGCGATTCAAGGATGGCCGCGAGACTCTCCCCTGCCGGCAGGTGCAGGAGGGCACGGGCGTTGCCGATGGTCGCAAGGATTTTCGCCCGGTTGCGGACGATTCCTCCATCCTGGAGGAGCCGCTCGACGTCGTCGTCGTCGAACCCCGCAACCACCAAGGGATCGAAGTGGCTGAAAGCCGCACGGAAGGCCTCCCGCTTGCGCAGGATGGTGATCCAGCTCAGACCCGATTGGAAGGCTTCAAGGCTGAGCCGTTCGAACAGCGCCGCCTCACCGGTGACGGGGCGGCCCCACTCCTCGTCGTGGTACGCCCTGTAGTCCTCGCTCGAGTTGGCCCAGTCGCAGCGCACCAGGCCGTCTTCCCCCCGGACCGCGCCCGCAGCGGTCACGGCTGGTCCTGGTGGGTCAGGTGGGTCTGTTGGGTCTGTTGGAGTTCGGCGATCGTTGCGTCCCGGTCCGCGAGCGCTGCCGCCAACGTCTCCAGCACCTCGTCCACCTGATCCATCCGGTACCCGCGGAGGGCCAGCGCAAAACGGATCTCGCCGACGTCGGCCACCTCCGGGTCGGCGGGCAGCAGCACTGCAGGCAAGGACGGGGTCGGTTCAACCAACCCTCGCAGGGGGGCCCGCGTCGGCCCGGGGTCAGCCGTTCCGTCCCCGGCTGGCCGCCACCCCACGACGGCGAAGGCCACGGCGCCGAGCACCGCTACTGCCACAAACACCAGGAAGATACTCACAGGGTCAATGGTGCCAGAGAGCCGTCACGGTGACCGGTGGGATGCGGTGTCCGCCAGCACCAGACGGACAGCCTCCGCCGGGTCGTCCACCAGGTGCACCAGATCCAGGTCCTTGGCGGCGATCATCCCGTTCGCCAACAGGCTGCCCCGCACCCACTCCCACAGCGGCGCCCAGAACTCGGTGCCGATCAACACAATCGGGAAGGAGGTTACTTTCTGCGTCTGGACCAACGTCATCGCTTCGAACAGTTCGTCGAGAGTGCCGAATCCGCCCGGCAGCACAATGAATCCCTGAGCATATTTGACGAACATCGTTTTCCGCGCGAAAAAGTATCTGAAGTTGATGCCCAAATCCACCCACTCGTTCATCCCCTGTTCGAAGGGCAGCTCGATCCCCAGGCCAACTGACACCCCGCCCGCCTCGCAGGCGCCCTTGTTGGCCGCCTCCATGGCGCCCGGCCCCCCACCGGTGATCACCGCGTAGTTGGCCTCCACCAGGCGGCGGCCCACCTCCTCGCCGATCGAGTAGAACGGCGAATCCCGTGGGGTGCGTGCCGAGCCGAAGACGCTGATCGCTGGACCCAGCTCGGCAAGCGTACCGAATCCCTCGACGAACTCGCTCTGGATGCGGAGCACCCGCCAGGGGTCGGTCTTGGTGAAATGGTTCCCACTCCCGGAGTCCAGCAGGTACCTGTCGGATTGGGGTTCTTTGGTCTGACCGCGGCGCAACTCCACCTGCCCGCGTCGTCGGGACGGCGTGTGGTGTGCGCCGCTGCGTGCTGGTCCGGAAGCGAACTCGTCTGTAGGCATCTTCCGAGCCTATCCGGCCTTCGCAACCCCTCTCGGCCTTGGTTGCTCTTGCGTCACAATTTAGCCATTCGGAGCGGCGATGCCTTGCCAGGATGGATTCGTTCGCTAGATTCGTGTCTATGACCAGTGATTTCAGAGCGAACTCGTCCGCGTCCGCTGCACCATCAGCTGGGACGCCGCTTGTCCAGCTGAAGAACGTCAACAAGCACTTCGGCGACCTCCATGTGTTGCAGAACATCAATCTCGAGGTTGCCCGGGGTGAAGTGGTGGTAGTGATCGGTCCGTCCGGTTCTGGCAAGTCAACCCTCTGCCGCGCCATCAACCGCCTGGAGACTATTGACGACGGCGAGATCCGCATTGACGGCGTCGAACTTCCCGCCGAAGGCAAGGAGCTCGCCAAGCTACGCGCCGACGTCGGGATGGTGTTCCAATCGTTCAACCTGTTTGCCCACAAATCCATCCTGGAGAACGTGACACTGGGCCCGATTAAGGTCAAGGGCATGAAGAGCTCGGCTGCCAAGGACCTCGCCATGTCCCTGTTGAAGCGGGTGGGGGTCGATAACCAGGCTCAGAAGCTGCCGGCTCAACTCTCCGGCGGCCAGCAGCAGCGGGTGGCTATCGCCCGTGCGTTGGCCATGCAGCCGAAGGTGATGTTGTTTGACGAGCCAACCTCGGCGCTTGACCCCGAAATGATCAACGAAGTTCTCGACGCCATGGTCACCCTGGCCAAGGAGGGCATGACCATGATTGTGGTCACCCACGAAATGGGCTTTGCCCGCAAAGCGGCGGACCGCGTGATCTTCATGGCCGACGGGCAGATCGTCGAAGAGGCCACCCCCGAGGAGTTCTTCACCAATCCCCAGAGCGCCCGCGCCAAGGATTTCCTCGGCAAGATCCTCGCGCACTAGCTCCGGTCTCCCACAAATTTTTCAATAAGTCAGACGAACGCAAGGAGAAATCATGCGCAAGACCCGATACGCAGCAGCCGCCATGGCTGCTGTAGCAGCACTCGCGCTGTCCGCCTGTGGCGGCGGCGATGACAGCGGCGATACCGCTTCTGAAGCAGGCTCCGACACCATCCGCATCGGCATCAAGTTCGACCAGCCAGGGCTGGGCTTCGACGAGGGCGGGGAATACTCCGGCTTCGACGTCGACGTCGCCAAGTATGTGGCAGCCGAACTCGGCTACGAAGAGGACCAGATCGAATGGACGGAGGCTCCGTCGGCGAACCGGGAGAACCTCCTGTCCACCGAGGAGGTGGACATGATCTTCGCTACCTACTCCATCACTGACGAGCGCAAAGAGACAGTCGACTTTGCCGGACCCTACTTCGTCGCCGGCCAGGACCTCCTGGTACGCGCCGACGACGACGAGATCACCGGGCCCGAGACCCTCGCCGGCAAGAACCTCTGCTCGGTTGCCGGTTCCACCTCCGCTGCACGCATCAACGAGGAGTTCGGGGCTGACGCCAACCTGGTTGAACAGCCAAGCTACGCCGAGTGTGTCTCCCTGATGGGCGGCGGTCAGATCGACGCCGTCACCACCGACGACATCATCCTGGCCGGCCTCGCCTCCCAGGAAGCCAACGCCGGTCAGTTCAAGGTAGTGGGCAACCCGTTCTCCGAGGAGAACTACGGGGTTGGCCTGACCAAGGGAAGCGACCTGTGTGAAGACATCAACGCTGCCATCGTCAAAATGATCGACGACGGTTCCTGGGAAGCTGCCATCACGGCCAATACCGAAGGTGCTGACTACACGTTCAACGCCGAACTGAACCCACCAGAACCTGCCGCCTGCGCCTAGGCTCTGACTGTTTCATGCCTTGGTGGGGGGGCCCTTGCGGTCGCCCCACCAAGGCATTTCACCACCACGGAAGGGGTGAACCATGGATAACTTCCTATCGCTCTTCGAAACGTACGACGTCGTTGGAGCGTTCTGGGTCAATATCCAGCTGACGTTTTGGGCCGCTATCTGGTCATTCATCCTGGGAACCATCCTCGCGTTGATGCGCATTTCGCCGATAGCGAGCCTTCAGTGGTTCGGCGCCGCGTACGTGAATATCTTCCGGAACACACCACTCACGGTCATCATTGCGTTTGGCATCCTTGGGCTGTGGGGGCAGCTGAATGTTGTCCTCGCCGAAGATTTTCAACTGAACTTCCTTCGCCTTGCCATTCTCGGCCTGAGCATCTACCACGCTGCTTTCGTGTGCGAAGCGATCCGCAGTGGTGTCAACACTGTTCCGCTCGGTCAGGCGGAAGCAGCCCGGGCCATCGGGCTCAGCTTCCTGCCGGCGGCCCGCCTGATCATCCTGCCGCAGGCCCTGCGCGGTGCGGTTGCGCCGCTGGGCAACGTGCTGATCGCCCTGACCAAAAACTCGACTGTCGCATTCGCGGGATCGGTGATCGAGTCGTCGAACCTGATGAAGGAGATGATCGAGTTCCGGGGCGACCTGGTGATCCCCATCTTCTTCGTCTTCGCGTTGGGCTTCGTGATCATTGTGGTACCCATCGGTCTTTTGACGACCTGGTTGTCCAGGAGATTGGCGGTGGCACGATGAGCGCGCAACAGGTCCTCTTCGATGCGCCGGGCCCGAAAGGCAAACGCCGCATCCTCATCGGTAACATTGCCGGCGTCCTGCTGGTGGTCGGTCTGCTCGGTTGGCTGGTGTCAGCCCTCGCCGGTCAAGGACAGTTCGAGGCCGCAAAGTGGACCCCGTTCCTCGAAATGCGGACCTGGGAGTTCTTCATCCTGCCAGGACTGCTCAGCACTCTGAAAGCCGCAGCCGTTGCAGTGGTCACGTCGATCCTCTTCGGCCTGCTATTCGGCGTCGGACGCCTGTCCCACATCGCACCGGTCCGCTGGTTCGCCGGTCTCGTGGTCGAATTCCTGCGTGCGGTACCCGTCCTGCTGATGATGATCTTCCTCTGGTTGGGACTGGCCAGAGTGCCGTTCATCGAGGATCCGATCTTCGTGGCGGTCGTGACCGCTCTCACCCTGTACAACGGGTCGGTGATCGCCGAACTGGTCAGGTCGGGGGTGCACGGGCTGCCCAAGGGCCAGCGCGAAGCGGGCATGGCCATCGGCATGACTCCTGGTCAGTCGCTGCGCAGTATCGAAATCCCGCAAGCGTTGGTGGCGATGCTGCCGGCCATGGTCAGCCAGTTCGTGGTCATCCTGAAGGACTCGGCCCTTGGCTACATCATCGGCTACGCGGAGCTACTCCAGTTCTCGCGCCGCCTGGGTGTGGGCGAAGGAAATCTGCTGCAATCCCTGCTGATCGCGGCCTTGATCTTCATCCTGATCAACTTTGCCCTGTCCTCCGCTGCCAACAAGCTCTCCACCCTGCTGAGCTTCAGGACCGGCCGCAAGGTCAAGAAGGCCGAGGACCCCGAGCTGAACGCTGCGGCTTCGGTCAACTAACACGGCCCGGCGCCGCTGGTGGGTCAGACAGCTGCTGGTGACGACCGCTGCTGGTGCCGACATGAGAAGTGCGGCTACGCCCTTGGGTGTAGCCGCACTTTTCTGTGTGACGTTTGGTTGGACCCGCCGGGTCGTCGGTCGAACCGCCGACTACTCCTACTTCCTTCGGCGTAACCCATGCGTGCTACCGCTCCACTCAATCGCGTCATTGGCCTGCCTGGAGTTCGCGTCGCCGATGTCGATCCTGGTAGCGGTGATGCTAGTGTCCCCTTGTCCCTGCGTCCGATCAGGCGTGCGCAAGGATCAACCAGCCGCGTCCGGGCGCGTAAGGCAGATCCCGCACCTCGGTCCTGGTGAAGCCAGCTTCTAACAGTGAACTGCAGATCGCCTCCTGGGTGCGGAAGCGCAGGGTGGTTGTGGACTCGATGCGTTCACCATCGGCCAAGAAAATGGTCGGAGAATCGAACGTCACGAATTCACCATCGACCTTCGTTACGTGGACCCATTCCTCCACTGGACCCTCTCCGTCGACGTCTACCACCCGTTGGGTGAGTTCTTTGGTCCAGCCGTTCCAGGCTTGGTCAGAGGGAACGCGGCTCTCGAACGCGATCAGCCCCCCAGTGCGCAGGCAGGTGTGGATTGCTCGCAGGGTAGCGATCCACTCGACGTCCTCAAGGAAGACCTGGGCGACGTTGGCGGTCATCGTAGCAAGGTCGTACTGACCATGCTGGGACAAGGCCAAGGCCACATCAAGAATAGTCCCCACGACCCATGTCACTTGGTCCGCTCCGGCTTTGGTGCGGGCGACGTCAACGGACGCTCCGGCGGGGTCGACACCAAGGGCCCACAATCCGCGGTCTGCTAGACCGCAGCAAAAAGTCCCGGTCCCGCATCCGACGTCCAGCACGCTAGTGGCCGCGAACTCATCAACCAGGCTGAAATAGGTGTCCAGGTCACTACGGTCAGGATCGAGGGGGTCATAAACTCGGGCGACCCGTGGGTGATCGAAGATTGCATCAGGCATCAACCAAAGGTACTCCACGCCGCAAGAAGAATCCGTTGCCCAGGCAACCCACATGGTGCAGAGCGAGCCTGCGGAGCAGCAGCGCTGGATTGATAGTGCGATCAACCGCCATTCCTGACGACCAGTCACAACCATGCTCGACATAGGTGATCCCGGGGTGTGCGAGGGTGAGGGAATGGAAACCAGTTCGGGAACACCACCGTGGCCTTTGGTAGATCCGCGGTACGAGGACGTGTTCCTGCGCCGGTTCCGGGATGAAGACACCGAGATGGCTATGGCTCTAGCCCGCGACGAATACGTTCCGACGATCGGGACGCTGCCCGGCCACGCGTCCCAGGAGGAAGCTTTAGCCTGGGTGGAACGTCAGCGGCAGCGCCATAACGAAGGGACAGGATTTTCCTTTTCCATCGCCGACGCCGGGACAGGCCGCTCGGTGGGCCAGATGGGGTTGTGGACGCGAGAACTACACCTGGGGCGTGCGCAGGCGGGCTACGGTGTCATGCCTGGTGAGCGGGGCCGCGGTATCGCCGCGAAAGCTTTGCAGGCGTTGTTGGGTTTCGCGTGGACCATTCCTGGGCTGCACCGGGTGGAACTCCATATCGAGCCATGGAACACCGCCTCGATCCGTAGCGCGGACCGCGCCGAATTCCAGCGGGAAGGTCTCCTACGCGGTTACCAGGAAATAGGGGGAGAACGTCGGGACATGCTCCTTTACACTGCGGTCAGAGCCACGCCGACAGTCTCTGGAATAGCTGCGAATAGCCCTTCGGTTCTGAGATCCGCAACGATTGGTGACATTCCTGGCATTCGCCGGTTCGGTGAGGATATCCGGGCTCAATATGCACCGTTGATTGGCGCCGGAGCCGCAGACGGACAGGTCCAGAATTGGTGGAACGAAGCAAGTATCCGGGCGGCGGTGGCCGAGGGTTTAGTGGTTGTGGCCGAACAAGACGGCAGGCTTACCGGGGTGGGTCAACGTGGTCATAGAGGAGCGGACCACGTGATCTACAAACTCTACGTCCACCCTGAGGATCGCGGCCACGGGCTCGGGCGACGGCTACTCGATGCTCTTATCGAGGAGCTACCCGCAAATGCTCACCGGTTGTACATCGAACACTTCACAGCCAACAAGCGTGCGGCAGCGTTTTACGAACGTGAAGGTTTCACCGTCGAGCGGATCGAGCCAAACCCGACAGGAACCAGCGCCCTCCCCGTAGTGTGGCGCGCCCGCGATCTCGATGCACACCGATGAGCGCTGACCCATTCTCCAATGTTGGCGCGATAGGGCCTTGGTAGTAGACGTCGTCGAAGCTATTGACCCCAGTGCAATTTGGTGGCATGCCGGCTGAGTTTCGCGAATGAGAGAGGCAAGCGGATGTCCATGAGGCGGGCGCCGTCAGGCTGTTGGCGTTCCGCTAGTTTATTGGCTAGGCGGACGGCGTAAACAGTTGAAGAGTCAGCTTGCCTCTGGTCGTTTGGAAGGCCCTTCGGTAGGGTGACAGCATGAGTGTGCCTATGTCATCGGACGAGGTTTCCTTGGTGAAGCGGCCTCGCCGCATCAGCCGGACAGCCGTTCTCGTGCTGGGCGTTGTGGTGATTCCGTTCTTATTGAGCGCCGCCCTGAATAGCTACGGCCCTCTTACTGTGGACAGTGCTCTGAGGATGGCGGCCGCCTCCGTGGCTGGGCAGACGATTGCCGTCCTTAGCGCCTTCACCGCCGTTATCCTCACCGTCCGACGGCGACATTCCGTGTCGGCCATAATCGCGATTGTGCTTATCGCCGCAGTGGTAACGGGTGTCGCGGTCTACGCCATAACCAATGCCGGAGATGTTCTTCTCAAGCGTTTGGATCTTCTTGGTGAGATGGACATGGTAATTAGGTAGACATACATTCGTCCCGGACTCGAGCCCAAAAAGCTCTCCCCCGGCACCCTTCCGATGCATGGCCCGTCGCAGCGCGTCCTCCCGGGAGTGCCGCACCGGCAATCGGTTGTCCGCCGTAACGAAATTCCGCGCCCACGATTGAAAGTTCGTCATGCAGAGGCCTCCCGTCAATGACTCCGTCGCCACGAAAGTGCCGCCCGTCAGCCGATCGGAAGACGGGACTGACGCTCGGCCACAAACGCGGCGAATTCGAGGGCATTCACCTCGGCAACTCACAGTCGACTTACCGGGAAACTGGTCGGTCACTGTCAGCAGTTGGAATCGGCCACACGGTCTAGCCAGGTGAGCACGCTGGACCGGAGGCGTCAACCTGGGCTTCGGTGCCGGACATGTTGCTCCCCCACGTCTACTTTCACGCCCTGCGTCCAGTTTGCTCACCAATCCGACGCCGATCGTCGGTCCCGATCCGATTCCGACGCCGATCCGGACGCCGGACCCCAATCCGGACGCCAGTCCGGACGCCGGTCCCCAATCCTGACCCAGGCCGCCGGTCCCGCCGGCCGCCGGCCTCGGGGCGCGCTAGCCGAGCCAGGCCTTCAGCGCTCGCAAGCACTCGCGGATTTCGCCGGCGCTGACGTGCTCGTTGTCGGAATGCGCCAGCAGCGGGTCGCCGGGGCCGAAGTTCACCGCCGGAATCCCCAGCTCGCTGAAGCGTGCGACGTCGGTCCAGCCGTACTTCGGTTTCGGTTCGGCACCGACCGCGGCCACGAAGTCGGCTGCTGCCGGATGGTGCAGGCCGGGACGGGCTCCCGCTGCGGCGTCGGTGCGCTCGATGTCGTAGCCAGCCAGCACGGCTCTGACGTAGGCTTCGGCGTCGTCGGGTGATTTATCCGGCGCGAACCGGTAGTTGACCTCGATCACGGTCCGGTCCGGAATAACATTTCCCGCGGTCCCACCCTTGATCATCACCGCGTTGAGGCTCTCCCGGTAGGCCAACCCGTCCACGTCAACGGTGAGCGGTTCGTGGTCACGAAGCCGGGCCAGTATGTCGGCGGCCGCATGAATGGCGTTCTCGCCCATCCAGGCGCGCGCCGAGTGCGCGGCCGTGCCAGTGGTGGTGACGTTGAACCGGGCGGTACCGTTGCAGCCGCCCTCCACCGTGCCGTCGGTGGGTTCCAGGAGCACCGCGAAGTCAGCCGCCAGCCAGTCCGGGAATCTCTCGACCAACCGGCCCAGGCCGCTCAGCGACGCCTCCACTTCCTCATGGTCGTAGAACACATAGGTGATATCCCGGGCGGGTTCGGTGAGGGCAGCGGCAAGCGCCAGCTGAACCGCCACCCCACCCTTCATATCGGTAGCACCGCGACCGTAGAGCACGTCGCCCTCCCACATGCTGGGCACCGTTCCCCGGGAGCCTGCGACGCCGGGCAGGGGCACCGTGTCCAGGTGGCCAGCCAGGATGACCCGTTCGGCGCGGCCAAGGGAGGTCCGCGCGATGATCGAATCGCCGTCGCGCACTACTTCAAGGTGGGGGCAGTCCCGCAAACCGGTTTCGACTGCATCGGCGAGGGTCTTCTCGTTGCCCGAGACGCTCTCAATGTCGAGGAGCGACGCGGTCAGGAGAGCGACGTCGGCAGAAAGGTCAAGGCTGATGGGGAGGTGTGCGGTCATGGATCCAGCCTATCGCTCGGTAGACTTGAGGCCATGACTGAACGAGCCGCCGCCCCTACACCAGCCGATCCTGGCCCCCGATCAGCCCACGGACTTGGTCTTGCCACAGTCGATGCCGACGGGACTATTCTTGACGTGTGGTTCCCCCGGCCCGAGCTCGGTGCCTCGTCGCAGGAGGATCTGAGGGGTTCCCTCGACGCCTTGGCCGGCACCGATGAGCTGCGCGGTACCCGCCAGAAGGTCATCGAGGTGCACAGCGCCCTCGATGCTCCGCCGACGGATGCTGCCGACGCCTACCTGCGCCTCCACCTCCTGTCCCACCGCCTGGCGGCGCCGAATACGCTGAACCTCGACGGTGTCTTTGGGCTCCTGGCCAACGTGGTGTGGACCAACTTCGGGCCTTGCCCCGTCCAGGACTTCGAGACCACCCGGTTGCGGCTCCGCGCCCGCGGCACGGTCATTGTGTACGCAGTGGACAAGTTCCCCCGCATGGTGGACTACGTGATGCCTGCCGGTGTTCGGATTGCCGACGCCGACCGGGTTCGGCTGGGTGCCCACCTGGCCGCTGGCACCACGGTGATGCACGAAGGCTTCGTCAACTTCAACGCCGGCACCCTGGGCCAGTCGATGGTCGAGGGACGCATCTCCGCTGGGGTAGTAGTGGGAAACGGTTCGGACATCGGGGGCGGCGCCTCGATCATGGGGACCCTTTCTGGCGGCGGGAAAGAACGCGTCGCCATCGGTGAACGGTGCCTCCTCGGCGCGCAGGCCGGCATCGGAATTTCCCTCGGCGATGACTGCGTTGTCGAGGCGGGCCTCTACATCACGGCGGGCACGAAAGTTACCCTCCCCGACGCGCGAGTGGTTAAGGCTGTTGAGCTCTCCGGCGAGTCCTCCCTGCTCTTCCTCCGCAACTCAGCGACCGGCGTCGTCGAAGCCCGGGAGCGCAGCGGTCACGGAATCGCCTTGAACTCAGTGCTGCACGCCAACTAGGGAACTATGGCGTACAGGAAGGCCGAGGCACGGAAGCGCCGGCGGGTGAAGACAACACTCGTCCTCGTGATCCTGTCGACTGTGCTCTCCGGCGGGATCTACCTGGCGGTCAACCAGGTGGGTTCCTCTGAGGTATTGATCCGGGAACGGTGCACCGCCGTCGTCGGCAATGACACCTACGAACTTGGTCTCGAGCAGGCGGAGAATGCGTCGCTGATCGCCGCGGTGGCCGTGACGCGGGGCCTTCCCGCCCGTGCGGCGTCGATCGCCCTGGCCACAGCGGTGCAGGAGTCAGGCCTGCGCAACCTTGATTACGGTGACCAGGCCGGGCCGGACTCCCGCGGGCTCTTCCAGCAGCGTCCCTCGCAGGGCTGGGGCACCGACGATCAGGTTCAGGACCCGCTCTACGCAGCTGGTGCGTTTTACGACGCGCTGGTGAAGGTGCCGGCCTACCAGTCGCTGCCGATCACTGAGGCGGCGCAGGCAGTGCAGCGCAGTGCGCTTCCTGATGCCTACGCCGACCACGAGGCGGAGGGGCGGGCGTTCGCCTCGGCCCTCACCGGCAACTCCCCCGCGTCCCTGAACTGCGTCCTGCGGGGCGCTGATCAGACCGGCGATCCGGCCTCCGTCCAGTCAGCTGCCGAGCGGGTGTTCGGGCCGCTCGAAGCACCCGTGGTAGACGCCGGGATCCTGTCGTTGGAGGTCACCGGCACCCGCGGCTGGGCCGCCGCGCAGTGGGCGGTCGCCAACGCGAAGGCGCTCCACATCGAGGCGGTGGCCTTTGGCGGGCTGCAGTGGACCAGGGCAGATCACGGCTGGGACGCCGCCGAGACTGCCACCGGCCAGCTGGTCATCCGGCTCGCCGGGGATCCCACAGCACCACCGGCAGTCTAGGCGAGCAGCTCAACGACAGGGCGCACATAGCTGCAAAACGCCTCCTCGTCGTCGGAGAGGTCCTGACTCATGAGCAGCGTGCCGGGCTCGACAAACCACGCCCGCGGCTCACTGAGGGGAAGCTCAACCACCTGCAGCGTGAACGCCCTGGCATCCCGAGCTAGCTCGAGCTCCCGCTCCTGGATCAGCTGCCTGAACGGATCCTGCGGCCTCAACCGCCCACGACGCCGGGACAACTCCGTGTATTCGGTGATCCGGGCGCTGGACCACTCCATCGCTGAGCCATAGTGGGCGTGCGCGAGGAGCTGCAAGGCGGGCAGCGACTCCAGTTCAGGGAAGTGCGGCGGCGTGGCCTCCGGCGGGGGGTCTTTGCCCAGCAGTTGGCGCCACCACGTTTCCCATTCAATCCGCAGCACCGTCAACCCACCGGCGTCGTTCACCAGCTGACCCGGATCGGCCCGGGGCACCGGTGGGACCACCGTGGAAACCAGCGGGACCCCTACGGCGTCCAGTCCGAAGTCCAACCCGGCGGAGTCCCGCAGATACAGGGAAAACAACATTATCGGCGAAGTGCTCACAACTATCTGCCACCCAGAGTCACCGGAGGGCGTCATCCGCTCAACCTTCCCGTCGAATCCGTCCCGGACTCCCCGGCGCGGGTTCGGCTTACTCCTCAAGGGTAGACCGATCGCCCTCCACCCTCCAGCAGTGGACACCACGAATCCGCCGACAACAAACTAGGCTTGTCCTATGAAAATTCTGGTTACTGGCGGCAGCGGTTACATCGGTTCCCATACGACGCTCGCCCTCCTCGACGCTGGCCACCAGGTGGTAGTGGTCGACAATCTGATGAACTCCTCCGAGATCGCCCTCCACCGCGTGAGGGAGCTGAGTGGGAAGGACCTGACCTTCCACAAGGTCAACCTCCTGGACGAGGTGGCGTTGACGGCCGTGTTCGATACCGAGGCTATCGACGCCGTCGTCCATTTTGCTGGGCTGAAGGCCGTGGGCGAGTCGGTGACCCAGCCGCTGCATTACTACCACAACAACGTGGGCGGCACGTTGAACCTGCTCCGCGTGATGGAGGCGGCCCAGGTGCGGACCCTGGTCTTCAGCTCGTCGGCCACAGTGTACGGTGCCTCCGAAGAGGTGCCGCTGATTGAGAAGATGCCCCTGGATGCTGTCAACCCCTATGGGCGCACCAAGGAACAGATCGAGGACATCCTGACCGATCTCGGTGCCGCCGACGGTCGCTGGAACATTGCCTTGCTCAGGTATTTCAACCCGGTAGGCGCCCATGAATCGGGGCGAATTGGCGAGGACCCCACCGGAGTTCCCAACAACCTGCTCCCCTTCGTCGCGCAGGTGGCGGTGGGTCGCAGGGAGAAGGTCATGGTTTTCGGCCACGACTACCCCACCCCCGATGGCACTGGCATCCGCGACTACATCCACGTGGTCGACCTGGCGGCAGGCCACCTCGCCGCACTGGATTACCTCGCCACCCACGCCGGCGTGCACCGCTGGAACCTGGGCACGGGCAATGGGGCGTCGGTGCTCGAAGTGCTCGCCGCGTTCTCTGCCGCGGCCGGACACGAGGTTCCCTACGAGTTCGCCGACCGCCGACCCGGGGACGCGGCGGTGAGCTACGCGGACCCGTCGGCGGCGCTGGCCGACCTTGGCTGGTCGGCGCACCGGTCGCTGCGGCAGATGTGCGAGGACCACTGGCGCTGGCAAAAGCATAACCCTCAAGGCTACGAGAGCTAAGAAGACGCCCGACGACGACGGCCGGTCGCCCTTCCGCAGGAGACCGGCCGTCGTCGTAGATCAGAGACGCAAGGGGTGCGTTCGGTGCTGCTAGCGCGCTGGGTAGTTGCGTGCGCCCTCGCCGGTGTAGAGCTGCCGGGGGCGACCAATTTTGGTCTGCGGATCCTGCATCATCTCGCGCCACTGGGCAATCCAGCCCGGCAGTCGCCCGATAGCGAAGAGCACTGTGAACATCTTCTCGGGGAAGCCCATCGCCTTGTAGATCAAACCGGTGTAGAAGTCGACATTCGGGTACAACTTCCGTTCGATGAAGTAGTCATCGGCGAGGGCCTTCTCTTCTAGGCGCATCGCGATGTCCAGGAGTTCGTCGTTGCCGCCGAGCTTGCCGAGAATGTCGTGGGCGGTAGCCTTGACGATGGTGGCGCGGGGGTCGTAGTTCTTATAGACGCGGTGCCCGAAGCCCATCAGCTTCACGCCGTCTTCCTTGTTCTTGACCTTCTCCATGAAGTCTTCAGGCTTCATGCCCTTGCCCTTGATGTCGCGGAGCATATTCAGGACCGCCTCGTTCGCCCCGCCGTGCAGCGGCCCGAACAGTGCGTTGATGCCAGCCGAAACCGAAGCAAACATGTTGGCGTGTGAACTACCGACCAGACGCACCGTCGACGTGGAGCAATTCTGCTCGTGATCGGCGTGCAGGATGAGCAGCAGGTCGAGGGCTTTGACCATCATCGGATCCAGGTCGTATGGCTCGGCGGGGAGACCGAAGGAGAGCCTGAGGAAGTTCTCCACCAGGTTCATCGAATTGTCTGGGTAGAGCATCGGCTGCCCGATGGATTTTTTGTGCGCGTAGGCGGCGATGACAGGGAGCTTCGCCATCAGGCGGAAGGTGGAGAGTTCCACCTGCTCGTCGTCGAACGGGTCCAGGGAGTCCTGGTAGAACGTGGAGAGCGCCGAGACGGCTGACGACAGCACCGGCATCGGGTGCGCGTCACGGGGGAACCCGCCGAAGAAGCCCTTGAGCTCCTCGTGCAACAGGGTGTGGCGGCGGATCCGGCCGTCGAAGGATGCCAGTTCGGCGGGGGTGGGAAGATTCCCGTAGATCAGCAGGTAGGAGACTTCGAGGAAGCTGGAGTGCTGGGCCAGCTGGTCGATCGGATACCCGCGATAGCGCAGGATGCCCTGGTCGCCGTCAATGTAGGTGATGGCCGACGTGGTGGCGGCGGTGTTCATGAAGCCCGGGTCAAAGGTGACGGCGCCAGTCTGCTTGAGCAGCTTCGACACGTCATAACCATTGTTGCCTTCAGCGGCATTGACCATCGGAAGGCTGAGTTTGCCTCCGTCATAGTGCAACGACGCACCGTTCTGCTCGGTCATTGAACTCTCCTTCAGGAGTGGTGGCATGCATTGGCTGACGTCACTGTCACACATTCAGCTAAAACGCTACCGGTAGGGGCGCCCCGAGCGCTAATCGGAACACCGGGGTCGTCAGGTCGCCGCCTTACCGTGCTGCGGCGAGCCTTTGGACTGCTGCGTCGATACGCTGATCGGTGCCAGTCAACGCCACGCGGATGAAGCCTCGGCCGGCGTCGCCGTAGAACGTCCCGGGTCCCACGATGATCCCGAGCCCCGCGAACCGTTCGACAGTGGTCCAGGTGTCTTCACCGGCTGTGGCCCACAGATACAGGCCAGCCACCGAGTCCTCGATCCGCAGCCCAAAGCCCTGCAGCGCCGGGATCAACCGATCCCGGCGCAACCGGTAGAGGTCCTTTTGGGCTTGCACATGCTCGTCGTCGCTCAATGCGGCGCGCATGGCCTCCTGGACGGGGAACGGGACGATCATTCCAGCGTGTTTGCGGGAGTTGACCATCGTGGCGATTAGAGCAGGATCGCCAGCGGTGAACGCGGCCCGGTAGCCGGCCATGTTGGATTGCTTGCTCAGGGAGTAGACGGCCAGCAGATTGGTGTGGCTGCCGCCATTCACCCGGGGATCCAGCACACTGGGCACCGCTTCGCCGCCGTGCGCGCTATCCCAGTCGTCCCAGCCCAGTTCGGCATAGCATTCGTCCGAGGCGACGACGGCGCCGAGCGCGCGTGCGTCCGCCACGATGATTGAAAGATCGGCCGCAGATAGCACCCGACCCGTCGGATTCGCTGGCGAGTTGACCCAGACCAGGCGGACCCGCGATCGGGTGTCCGCATCGAGGGTGGAGAGGTCATCGGCTGCCACGGCTGTAGCGCCCGCCAGCACCGCACCAATGTCGTAGGTGGGGTAGGCGACGGTGGGGCGGACAACGATGTCGCCCTTCCCCAACCCGAGGAGGGTGGGAAGCCAGGCCACGAGTTCCTTCGATCCGACCGTGGGCAGGATGTCCTTCGGATCCAGACCCGGGACCCCGCGGCGGCGGGCAAACCAGTCGCTGACTGCAGCCCTCAGCTCGTCAGTGCCATGTGTGGTGGGGTACCCCGGGGCGTCCGATGCGGAGGTCAGCGCCCGCTGGATGACGGCCGGGGTGGGGTCAACGGGTGTGCCGATGGAAAGGTTGACGGCGCCGTCGGAATGCTGGTTTGCCAGTGCCACGTACGGCGCCATCGCATCCCAAGGGTAGTCCGGCAGCGCGATACCGAACGGGCGGTTGCCGCCGTGAGCGGTCATGCGTCCTGGTTCTGGGGCGGCAATGCGGCGATGATGGGGTGGTCCTTGCCGATATTGCCGAGCTTCGCGGCACCGCCGGGAGACCCGATGTCGTCGAAGAACTCGACGTTCGCCTTGTAGTACTCGGCCCACTGGTCGGGGGTATCATCCTCGTAGTAGATGGCCTCCACCGGGCACACCGGTTCGCACGCGCCGCAATCGACGCATTCGTCCGGATGGATGTAGAGGGACCGTTCGCCTTCGTAGATGCAATCTACCGGGCATTCCTCGATGCAGGCCTTGTCCTTCAAATCCACGCACGGCTGTGCGATTACGTAGGTCACTTCCCACGCCTTTCCAGTTGGGGCTTCGTTCCGTTTCCAGCTTAACGCAACGACCCGGCGCAGCCGCATCGGGCGGCTGCACTGCCCTATGACCCCTGCCACTGCTGGTCCCGCCCATTACGCTGATCACATGGACTCCCCCGCGCAGCAGTTGATCGCCCTCCCCGTGGGCACACGCGTGGTGGTCCGGTATCGCATCGACGGCGGACTCACCGACGCGCTGGGTGATTTGGTGCAGATCGACCAGCAGAGCTGCACGGTGCGGACCCGCCTCCACGGCGACGTCGTCGTACGCCTGGACCTGGTGACGGCGGCCAAACCGGCCCCTCCCCCGCCCCCGCGGCGGCCTCGGCGGTTCTAAGTCCCCGCTCCTGCTCACGCCCCTGCCCCTGCTCCTGCTCCCGCCCCTGCTGCGGCCCGGCGGCGGCGCAATTTCCCACTGGGAGCACCCCGTCATTGGGATTGTCTAGAGGATCCCAGCCGTCGGGACTGATCGGTGGGAGCGTAGGCGGCGAGTGCCTGTTTAACCAACCGTAGGAACTCTTCAGGGTGATCGACGAGCAACGGATAGGAGGCATGAAGTATTGGAACACGGCCTAACATCAGGAGGTTCCCGCGACGTCGGTCCTCTTCGAAATCTGCTGACCCGCTATGGAACCGACGCCCGTCGGCCTCGACCCCCAGCACCTTCTCTACCACCAGGTCGATCCGTCCGACCCCCTTGATGTAGACCTGCGACTGAAAGCTGTACCCGGCACGCCGAAGGTGGTACTTGGCGACCGTTTCCAAAATTGATTGGGAAAATGGGTCAATCTGATCAATAAGTCTTCGCAGGGAAACGTCCCTGCGACCGGCTGCCCGTTGTCGAAGTGCAGGGATACTCACGGCGTCCAGCACCACAGCAGATTCGACAATGCAGAGAGCATCCAGCTCGGGTAGACAGCGCATGCACTGCACACAGATGTCCAAAACCGTGAGCGGTTTTGCTGAGCGGTGGACCCTGAACCCACCGTCCAGCCCGTTGCCGTGGTCGACGCTGACATGAATCAAGGCCGGTGGACGGAGAATCCACAGCCCGCGGTGCTTCGCTGCGCTGATACAGGCCAGATCGGCGCCAGCGCGCAGTGCGGTCAGGAGAGACTGGTTTGCGTTGGGGAGGCAGTAGACACCCCGGCATGGCTTCGCCAATCGGCCGGCTGCTAGTGCCGCGCTCAGCTGGTGAGCACTCACGCCGTTGGACACCAGGTCCTTGCGGCGGGCAACACCACCGAGGGAAGTCAGCAGGCTAAAAAGGTCCATAGGTGATATCGTGCCCGAGTGCTGATGCCCGATATCTGTTAATCGTGCGGATGTGGACAATTCCACGCGACAATCCCACCAGCCGCGACCAGCCAGTGGGATTGTCTGGACTATCCCACTGGGAGCACCCCGCCACTGGGACCAAGCGACACAGGCGTGGGCGTGGGTCACTGGGCAACTTTGTCGGGGAGCTTCTTCATTCCCAGGAAACCGCCCCCCAGCACCGGAATGGACGCCACGACAGTGCCCACGACTCCGATCCACATGGTGGGGATGACGCCGATCTGCCCGCCCAGCACTCCGGCCAGAAGCCCAGCAATGGGCATGACACCCCAGACCACGAAACGGATGGACGCGTTCATCCGGCCAAGTAGCCGCGGTGGGCAGACCCGCTGACGCATGCTGACCTGCATGATGTTGTACGCCAGGACGCAGAAGGTCATCCCTGATTCACCGACGATCAGCAAAGCGAGGGCGATAGGCTTCGACGGCGCGAGCGCAGCCAACGGGACCAGCACCAGGAACGCACTGCCGGCCAGCGACGCCAAGGGGATGATGGTGCCTTCGCCGATCCGCCCGGCGATCCAGGGAGTGGCCAGGGCGCCGAGGAACCCTCCCACTGCAGCAACGGACAGAATCAGGCCCAGCGCCGCAGCGCCCAGGCCAAGATCCCGCAGGATCAGCAGCGGCAGCAGGGTAAAGACAAGCGACGCGAAGAAATTGACCCCGGCCGTGCATGCCGCGACCCGCCGAATCAGCTGGTGCCGCCACACGAAGGCTAAGCCTTCCTTGATTTCGACGGCGAGTGGGCGCCGGTCCGCAACGGGCGACCGCTGCTCCCGGTCCTGGGTCCTGGCAAGGAACACCGCCGACACCAGGTAACCCGCCGACTGACCAATGACCAGCAGCGGCGCGCTGACGATCTGCAGCAACCCACCGCCCAGCGCCGGCCCACCCAGGCGGGAAATCTGGGCGGTGGATTCCAGCTTGGAGTTGGCACTGGGCACCTGGTCGCTGTTCACCAGCACAGGAACGTAACTCTGGTACGCCACATCGAAGAAGACAGTTGCGACGCCGACGACGCCGGCCACCACACACAGGTGCCAGATGGTGAGGGTATCCGTCCACCAGAGAAGGGGTATGGCGAGCATCGCCACCATCCGCGCCAGGTCCGCCCCGATCATCACCCGGCGTTTGAGCCACCGGTCCACCCAGGCGCCGGCCGGTAACCCGACCAGCAGGAAGGCTGCGGTGCCGCTGGCGTTAAGCACTCCGACCTCGAATTCGGATGCCCCCAGCAGGAGAACGGCTATGACAGGGAGGGCCAGATGACCCAACTGGGTCCCGAATTGGCTGATGGCCTGCCCGGCCCAGAATCGGAGAAAGTTCCCGTCACGAAGCAGGGAGGGCGGTGGGGATACAAGCTCGGTGGTCACCGTCACAGTTTGCGGGTAGTGATTGATTACTGTCAATCACTACCCGGGTCTGACGTATCATCTAAGGATGGATACTGATGAGGATGTACAGGCGCGCGGCCGGGCGCTGAGCTCTCCCGTTCGGTTGCGAATCCTCAGGTTGTGCCTGCATAAAGGCAGAACAAACAAGGAGATCGCTGAGCTCCTCGACCTCAACCCGGCCACTGCCCTGCACCATGTGAGGACGCTCCTCGCGACAGGGTTTCTCGCCGCCGAAGAGGCCCGCACCGGAAACCGAGGAGCCAAGGAGATCCCCTACCGGGCGACCGGCCTATCCTGGCGCAGCCGGATCCCGAATGCCGCGCCGGTACTGGTGGAGACCTTCCTGCAGGAAATCGACGGGCTGAACCCGTCCGATATTGATGTGTGGCGGCTCGGGCTCCGCCTCAACGATACGAACCGTTCCGAAATGATGCGTCGGATCCGCGAGATCCTCGAGGAATACGCGATCCGCGATTCGGACACCGACGGCACCGCAACGTCCATCATGCTGGCTCACCATCTGGACCGCGGCGCGGACTAATCAAGCGCAACTTAGCGCAGCGCGGGGTAGGTACCCCGGGGCTAGGTAACCCGGGCTAGGTAGTGCGCGCGGCCCGCCGGGGACGTAGTACCCACCAGGACACCATGGATGCGAGCATCGTCACGATCGCCAGGCCAAACACCCAGATGCTTCCCGCAATGGCGACGGGCAGCAGCGGGGTCATCCCTAGATCGGTGAGCACCAGCTGCTGGTCCTCACTGGCGGCGAACAATCCGACCACCAGATAGGCAACCCCACCCACGGCTGGGCTGAGATACACATTCCGGGCCCACAGAGCGGCGAAAACCGCTGCACTCCCGGCCAGCAGTACTGCTGCTGCGGCCCCGACCGGAAGCGTGGCCCCGGGCAGCTCCCACACCTGGCTATGTAACGCCGTACCAAGGATGGCCACCGCCAGGCCCAGCACCACGGACATCGCGAGGGCCCACCACAGGGAAACCCTATGGTGGGGGGCCACACCGTAGCCGATGCGGGCCCTCGCCGAGGCCTCCCCCGGATCGCCGACGACGACGGCAGGGCGCCGAGCGTCGTCGTCAGTCAGTTCCGGCGGAGTGTTCTGCACGACTGTCGAAGACTAGACGCGAGCCCGTGAACGAGCCGCGCGCATCCGCTCGTTGGCGTCCAGGATCAGCTTGCGGATCCTGATCGACTCAGGGGTGACCTCGACGCACTCGTCTTCGCGCGCGAATTCCAGCGATTCCTCAAGGGTGAGCTTGCGGGGAGGGGTCAGGTTCTCGAAGGTGTCCGAGGAAGCCGCGCGCATGTTGGTGAGCTTCTTTTCCTTAGTGATGTTCACGTCCATGTCGTCGGCGCGCGAGTTCTCGCCAACAATCATCCCCTGATACACCTCGGAGGTTGGCTCAACGAAGAAGGACCCACGTTCCTGCAGGTTGATCATCGCGAATGGGGTGACGACTCCGGCGCGGTCAGCGATCATCGAGCCGTTGGTGCGGTACTCGATGTCCCCGGCCCAAGGCTCGTAGCCCTCAGAGTAGGACGCTGCGATGCCGGCACCGCGGGTGTCGGTGAGGAACTTGGTGCGGAAACCGATCAGGCCGCGGGCGGGAACGATGAATTCCATCCGAACCCAGCCGGTGCCGTGGTTGGACATGTTGGTCATCCGGCCCTTGCGGGTCGCGAGGATCTGGGTGACAGCACCCAGGTATTCCTCGGGCACGTCGATGGTCATGTGCTCCATCGGCTCGTGCACCTTGCCGTCGACCATGCGGGTCACCACCTGTGGCTTGCCGACCGTCAGTTCGAAGCCTTCACGGCGCATCTGCTCGACCAGGATGGCGAGTGCAAGCTCGCCACGACCCTGGACTTCCCAGGCGTCAGGACGCTCGGTGGCGAGGACCTTCAGGGACACGTTACCGATCAGTTCACGGTCCAGGCGATCCTTCACCTGGCGGGCGGTGACCTTCGCACCCTTGACCCGGCCTGCGAGGGGCGAGGTGTTGATACCGATGGTGACCGAGATGGCAGGGTCATCGACGGTGATCAGCGGCAGCGGCTGGGGGTTGTCGATGTCAGTCAGGGTCTCACCGATGGTGATGTCTTCGATGCCTGCGACGGCGACGATCTCGCCAGGTCCGGCCGAGTCGGTCGGTACACGGTCGAGGGCACGGGTGGCCAGCAGTTCGGTGATCTTGACGGACTTCAGTTCACCGTTCTGGCGGGCCCAGGCGACGGTCTGGCCTTTGCGCAGGGTGCCGTTGAAGATACGCAGCAGGGCGAGACGGCCCAGGAACGGGGAGGCGTCAAGGTTTGTGACGTGGGCCTGCAGCACGCCGTCCGGGTTGTACCGGGGTGCTGGGATGTGCTCGAGGATGGTCTGGAACAGTGGCTCAAGGTTGTCGTTCGAGGGAACGGTGCCGTCGGCGGGCTGCTCGAGGGAGGCTGCCCCTTCGCGGGCTGCGGCGTACACGACTGGCACATTGAGGACCGAATCGAGGTCAAGGTCAGGCACTTCGTCGGCGAGGTCCGAGGCGAGGCCCAACAGGAGGTCCATGGATTCGCTGACCACTTCGTCGATCCGCGAGTCGGGGCGGTCGGTCTTGTTGACCAGCAGCACCACGGGGAGCTTCGCAGCCAGGGCCTTACGGAGCACGAAACGGGTCTGGGGCAGTGGGCCCTCTGAGGCATCCACAAGCAGGACAACGCCGTCGACCATGGAAAGACCGCGTTCCACTTCGCCGCCGAAGTCGGCGTGGCCCGGAGTGTCGATCACGTTGATGGTGATGGTCTCACCTTTGGCGGAGGGTCCGTCGTAGAACACGGTGGTGTTCTTGGCGAGGATGGTAATGCCCTTTTCGCGCTCAAGGTCACCGGAGTCCATGACCCGGTCCGCCACGTCGCCGTGGGCGGCGAAGGAATTGGTCTGCCGGAGCATGGCATCAACCAGGGTGGTCTTTCCGTGGTCAACGTGGGCCACGATGGCAACGTTGCGGAGGTCGCTGCGAACAGCTGTGTTGCCTGTGGTTTCAGACATGCGTAATGGCTCAATTCAGTAATCTTGAGGGGAATCTAGCGTTATGAGGACGGCGCCTGCTTGTACCAGTCTAAGCTCTGAGGAAAAAATGGCCTAACGCGGGGCGCATATCGGGTCAGAAACGTCGCTGGCAACGGGCCTGAGGACAACGCACGACGGCGACCCACCCCCAAGGGGGTGAACCGCCGTCGCACTCACTCTCGATGGTGCTAGGGCTTCTTCGAGCGGGAAAGCTTCCAGCGTCGGGGCGAGCTGGTACCCGTTGATCCGGCGGCCTCCACCAGATGGTAGTCCTCCAGCTGATCCTGGATCTGCTGGTCCACCCGGTCGGACATGTGCTCGTTGACCTGGTCGGTCACCTGATCGGCAACAGCAAGGCGCGCCTGGCGCCGCTGGGCGCGCAGGAACTGCTGGTGCTCCTCGTGGAAGGCCTTCGCCGTGGCCACGCACATGAAGATCATCACCACACTGAACGGCAGTGCGGTCAGGATGGCGGCGGTCTGGATCGAGGCCAACCCGTCATCACCCACCAGGAGCAAGGCGATCGCGACCGCGGCGGCAGCCAGAGCCCAGAAGGCCCGAACCCAGTTCTTGGGGTCGGGGTGCCCTCCCGTAGAAATCATGCTCATCACCAGCGCACCGGAGTCCGCCGAGGTGATGAAGAAGATTGCGATCAGGATAATCGCGCCAATCAGCAGGACCGGACCGCCCGGCAGCTCCGTAAGGAGCCCGAAGAGTGCATTGTTGGTGTCCACCGCACCGTCTTCGCCGACCAGACCACCGTTGCCGAAGAGCTCGCGGTAGAGGGCAGATCCGCCCAGGACCGAGAACCAGAGGAAGGTGAGCAGGGTGGGAACCAGCAGGACACCTGCAACGAATTCGCGGACCGTGCGGCCCTTGGAGATGCGAGCAATGAAGATGCCGACGAAGGGGGCCCACGATATCCACCAGCCCCAGTAGAAGGTGGTCCAGGCGGACTGCCAGGCTTCGCCGTCGGCCCCGGCGAAGGCAAGGGTATCGAAGGTCAGGCCCACCACGTTCTGCAGGTAGTTGCCGATTGACTGAACGAATTCACGTAGCAGGAACAGCGTGGGGCCCGTGAACAGGATAACGAGCAGCAGCACGCCGGCCAGAACCAGGTTGGTGTTGGACAGCCATTTCATGCCTTTGCCCACGCCGGAGATGACCGATACGAGGGTCAGTGCGGTGATGCAGAGGATCAGACCGATCTGGGTGAACTTGGTTGCCTCCATAATGTTGGCGGTATCCAGCCCGGCCGACATCTGCAGCACGCCGAGTCCCAGCGAGGTGGCGACGCCGAAGAGCGTGCCAACCAGGGCGATGACGTCAATAGCATCGCCCCATTTGCCCTTGACCTTGTCGCCCAGGAGCGGCTCAAGTGTCCAGCGGATGGAGATGGGTCGACCTCGCCGGTGCACCGCGTAGGCGATGGAGAGGCCGACCACCACATAGATGCTCCAGGCGTGCAGGCCCCAGTGGAGGAAGGTCTGGGTCAGGGCTTGCTGCGCGAGCTCGACGCCGGTTCCCTCGGTGCCCGGTGGGGGCGACGCGAAGTGGTTCAGAGGCTCCGCGACGCCCCAGAAGACCAGACCAATGCCCATCCCAGCGGCGAAGAGCAACGAGAACCAGGACATCATCGAGAACTCGGGGCGATCGTCGTCCTTGCCGAGGCGGATATCGCCGAAGCGACTCAACCCGACCCAGAGGGAGAACACCACGAACATCGCGACGATTGCCACGTAATACCAGCCGAAGCTGCTGATGACATTGGTCTGGATGCTGCCGAAGACCTCGGCTGCTGTGGAGGGGAAAATGAGTGCGAAGCCCACGAACACCACGATGAGCGCCGCGGCGGGGATAAACACGTTCTTCGCTAGTTTGGAGGGCGCGACCGGTTTTCCTTCCGTGGGGTGGCCGTCTGGCTCGCCGGGTGGACTGTCGGTTGCCGGATTTCCGGACCTGAGGGACATTCGGTTAACTCCTCAAAAATTTCGATTTAGTTCAAATTAGCTATTGACACTCCGTCGAAATAGCAGTAAGACATGTTCCAGCTTACAGAAATGGGTCTCCAATTGCTAAGGAAGTCCTTAAACCGCAAACGACGGCGACCAGCCCCGGTAAGGGGACGGGTCGCCGTCGTCGGCTGATTGCGGCGCTGTACTACTCTGCTGACGCGAGCAGTTTCGCCCGTAGCTCGCGGCGCTCCCGCTGCTTCTCAGGGTTGGGTAGTGGGACGGCTGCGAGCAGCCGTTGGGTGTAGGGATCCTGCGGTCGGCGGAGGATCTGATCCCTGGTGCCCTGCTCCACGATTTTGCCGCGGCGCATGACACAGATCCTGTCGGACATGAGGTCGACGACGGCGAGGTCATGGGTGACGAACAGGCAGGCGAATCCGAGTTCCAGCTGCAGATTTTTCAGCAGTTCCAGCACCGTGGCCTGGACTGATACGTCGAGAGCCGAGGTCGGCTCATCGGCCACCAGGAGTTTGGGCTTCAGGGACAGCGCCCGGGCGATACCGACGCGCTGTTTCTGGCCGCCCGAGAGCTCGTGCGGGTACCGGTTGCGGTAGGCACGCGGGAGTTCGACCTGGTCCAGGAGCGTCTCGATGCGCTTCTGCAGATCGGCTCCCTTCGCAACCTTCGCGAGGAACATCGGCTCGCCAATGCTTTCGCCCAGGGGCAGCCGGGGGTTCAGTGACGAGGACGGGTCCTGGAAAACCATTCCCACGTTCCGGCGCAGCTCAAAGAGCTCCTTGCGGGTGGCATTCGAGATTTCCTTGCCGGTCACGGTCAGGGATCCTTCGGCAACCGGCAGCAGACCCACGGCGGCGCGGCCGATCGTCGTCTTGCCCGAGCCGGATTCACCAACCAACCCGAGGATCTCACCGGGATAAATGGCGAGGTTCGCCCCTTCAACTGCGCGGAAAGCCGGCACCCGGCCCTGCTTCGGGTACTCGATGGCAACATCGGTGAGCTGCAGGACCGCCGCGCCCCGGCTGGTATCAGCAGCACGTTCAGCCTCCTCCAGCTTCGCCTGGTTACTGCGCTCGCGCCGCATGAGCTCGTCGTGGTTGACCGCCCGGAGCTCGGTCTGTGTAGCGGCGGCCAGCGCCGCGGTGATGTCCACCTCTTCGGCGTCGTCACCACCCTGACCCAGATGGGGTACCGCTGCGAGCAGTTTCCGGGTGTACTCGTGCTGGGGGTGGTGGAAGATCTGCTCGGCCGTCCCCGCCTCAACGATTCTGCCCTTGCTCATCACCACGATGTGGTCGGCGAGGTCGGCGACCACTCCCATATCGTGGGTGATCAGCACGATCGCGCTGTTGAGTTTGCTGCGCAGGTTCCGCATCAGGTCAAGAATCTCGGCCTGCACCGTCACGTCAAGCGCCGTCGTCGGTTCGTCTGCGATCAGTAACTTTGGATCGCAGGAAAGCGACTGGGCGATCATCGCGCGCTGTCGCTGTCCGCCGGAGAGCTGATGTGGGTAGGACTTGAAGGCCTTGTCCGGGTCCGGGAGTTCGACCATGTCCAAGAGTTTCAACGCCCGCTCTTTGGCTTCCTGTGGCGAAATTTCGTTGTGCAGGCGGATCGTTTCGACGATCTGGAACCCAATGGTGTAGACCGGGTTCATCGCCGTCATCGGTTCCTGGAAAATGACCGCAACATCCCGGCCACGGATCTGGCGCAGCTTGCTTCCGGTCAGGCCGAGGATTTCCTTGCCGTTGAGCTTGACGCTGCCGGTCGTGCGGCTGTTTTCGGGCAGCAACCCCAGGAGCGACATGGAACTGGCGCTCTTGCCGGAGCCGGATTCGCCCACGATGGCAAGGACCTCGCCGGCCCTGACCTCATAGTTGAGGTCAATGGCCGCTGGCACCCAGACCTTGTCGACGCCATAGTCAACGCCCAAGCCCTTGACTTGGAGCACAGGAACGTCGCTCCGTGGTGTCCGCCCTGAATCCGAATTCTCGATGACGCCGTTGGTCATGATTCTGCTTTCCTTCCGCCCGTGGCCTGCCACATTGTGGTGATTAGTGAACTGGCAAGGGATCCTGAAACTATATGGGTATGAGTAGCCCGAGCAATGCAGCCAACCCAGTCGTTTTCACGCCGCGGTTTGGCAAGTGGTTTGCGGGACTGACCTGGGTACTTGCCGCGATTGGCATTGTTTTGTCTGTGGTTGGCGACGGTGTTGAGGGTCTTCTCTCTGCCTGGCCGTTGCTGGCCCTGGCCTACTTCGGCTGGCTGCTGTTTTGGTACCCCTCGGTGGTGATCGACGACGACGCCGTCACCCTCAACAACCCGCTCCGATCCGTTTCCGTGCCGTGGGCGGCGTTGATTCACGTCGACACAAAGTTCGCCCTGACGTTGGTCACCGTTCGCGGTAGCCACACGGCCTGGGCCGCGCCCGCGCCCGGCGTGTGGGGCACTCACCGCGGCAAACCTGAGCATGTCCAGGGCCTCCCCGAATCCAGCTATGGTCCTACCCAGTCCATCCGGCCCGGAGATCTGAAGAACACTGATTCCGGCGCCGCAGCATTTCTGGTGCGAACCCACTGGGCCTCGCTGATTGAGGACAACCTGCTGGATGTTGACGCTACTGAAACCACCGCGGTCTCCACACGTTTTCACTGGCTCGCCATCGGCTGCGCAGTTGTCCTGGTCGCGGCGAATGTGATCGCCTTCTCCGTGGTCTAGCCGGTGAGTGCGGCGCAGTGGCTCCGCGCTCACCGGCTCGATCCTGCGTCCCGGCACTCTAGGCCTCGGGGCGGTTGGGGTCGGAGATGTCGCCAGAGTGCACTGCCTTCTTGGCGTTGAACTTCTTCTGGCGGGGGTCAAACGCATCCCGAAGGCCGTCGCCGATGAAGTTGATCGACAGACAGATGAGGATGATAAACAGTCCCGGCCACCAGAACAGCCACGGCCTGGTGTTGAACGCCTGCTGGTTGTCGCTGATCAGGCTGCCCAGCGAAATGTCGGGCGCCCTGACACCGAGCCCGAGGAAGGAGAGAGCGGATTCCAGCAGGATCGCTGACGCCATCACCAGGGTGGTGTTGACGATGATCACTCCTACCGCGTTGGGCAGGATGTGCTTGAAGATGATCCGGGTGTCCGACGCTCCGGCAATCCGGGCTGCGTCAACGAATTCACGTTCCCGGAGGGACAGGAATTCGCCGCGCACCAGGCGAGCGAGGCCGGTCCAGATGATCAGCCCGACGAAGACGCCCAGCAGGATCACCCCGGCGCTGCCCCCCAGCACATTCCGCAGGAACGTGCCGCTGCCGGTGAGGTTGTTGCCGACGCTACCCAGCACAGCGGCCAGGATGATCAGGGGGATGACAATGATGACGTCAGTGAAGCGCATCAGGACTGCTTCAACCCAGCCGCGAAAGTACCCTGACACTCCGCCGATGATGACGCCGAGGATACCGCCGAGGATACCGATGATGAACATAATCAGCAGGGAGAGCTGAGTGCCTCGCATGGTCATAGCAAAGAGGTCACGACCGACACGGTCCTGGCCGAAGGGATGATCCCCGAAGTCGAACGGCAACACCCAGGTGGGCGACCCGGTCGGCGTCGCCAACGGCGGGGTGTCCGTATAACTCCACTTCCACCAACCCGGAATTCCGGCATAGCCGATCGAGCTGAACGCCAGGATGACGACGAGCACGAAAATGACCATGCTGACGACGGCGGCCGTGTTCCCGAAGAAACGCTTCCGGACGATCTGTCCCTGGCTGAGGCCTACTGACCCGTCTTTGGATTTCTCTGGCCTTACTTCTGCTGCGGTGCTCATGCTTTCACCCTCACTCGTGGGTCGAGTACCGAGTAGGCCAGGTCCGCAACGAGGTTGAAGACCAGGGCCAGCATGCCGGTAATCAGGAAGACTCCCATGATGGGATTCGGATCGACGCTACGGAGCGCGCCGACAAATAGTTGTCCCATGCCGCTGAAGGCAAAGACCTGCTCGGTGATGATCGCGCCGCCAATCAGTCCCCCGATGTCGAAGGCGACGAGGGTAGCCAAGGGGATCAGTGCGTTCCGGAAGGCATGGCGCATGACCACGGTCCGCTCCCCCAGACCCTTGGCGCGGGCCGTACGGATGTAGTCCTGGTTCATGATCTCGAGCATGGACGATCGCGAGTAGCGGCTATAGCCCGCCAGCGAGATGAGCATCAGCGCGATTGTCGGCAGCAGGAGGTGGGTAAACGTGTCGATCCCCATGATCCAGAAATCGCCATCAAGGTTGGGAGTTGACGAACCGAGGGTGGCAATTGGCCTGCCACGGATCCTGTTGTTGTCTGAGTACAGGGGCCAGGACTGCATGAACCGGTCGAGCAGGATGGTGAATCCCATAAGAAACGCGGTCAGTCCGCCCGCGGTCATGCTCTGCCTGCGGTCGTAGCCGCCCATGAAGTAGCCCACAGCAACGCCGACCAGCACTGTTGCGACGGCGAGCAGGACGATCATCAGCGGCGTCGCAAGGTCTAGCAGCGGCTGCACGGCGAAATAGGCGATCAGGCCGATACCCACGGTGATCAGCGCCGAGTAAAGAGCCTTTCGATTCTTCAATCCGGCAGTCAGCAGTGTGACCCCGTAGGCGATTCCGACGCCCGCGATGACAATGACCACAGGTCCGAAGCCGGGTTCCAGGAACCAACCAGTGAGGTCGAGGAAGAACAGTATCGCCGCTGCGAAACCAAACCCTGCCGCCGCCGCGGTGAGTCGATTTCTTAGGGTTCCCCGGGCTATCAGGTACCAGATGAAGGCACTGATCAAACTGGTGATGATGATCGCGGTCAACGGGATGCTGGGATCCGCAAGGAAGGTGTTGAAGCCGATGGCCCCGTACTCCTTCAGCAGCACGGCTACCCAGAAGATGGGGAGGGAGAAGAAGAGGAACGCCATGAAAGTCACACCGTAGTCGAGCCCGCTGTACTGGCGCAGGGCGGTGATGATGCCTAGCGAGATGCCGATCAGGATGGCCAGGACTGTTGCGCCGGTGACCAACAGGATGGTTTGACCCATGGCCTGGCTGAGAAGTTGGGTCACTTCAATGCCAGCGATACTGCTGCCGAGGTCGCAGGTTGCAGCAAAGGGGATGAGGCAGCTCGCGGCTCCACCCAGCCACTCGAAGTACCGGATAGGGGCGGGGACATCCAGGCTGAGGAGGTCTGTCCGCAGTTGAATGAGTGTTTCCTTGTTTGGGACGTTGCTTTCACGCAGATCAGCCAGGGGATCGCCCGAGACTGCCGTGAGCAGGTACACGATAAAGGAAGCGCCCAACAGGATGAGCACGGCGGCAATCAAGCGCCGGACGATGTAGGTCACCATAGTTTTATAACCTCAATGTTACGGTTCCGGGGATCACCCGGCGTTGTGGCAAAAGTGTAATGCACCTAACAGCCAGCGGATATTTGGGAGATCCCAATCGCTTTATTCTGGGGTGCGAATCAGAGATTGTCTGGGCGCCAGAAAGCGCTGGAGCCAATATTCCGGCCCCAGCGCTTTCGTGGCTGGCGCATTAGGTCGTAGGTAGTCCTGAGTTACTCAGCGACGGTCCATTCCCAGAAGTTCCACCAGATGCCCTCTTGAGTCGGGCTGAAGCCCGGGCCCTCGATGGTGTCTGATGCTGCGCTGATGCCGATGGACTGGAATAACGGCAGGCCGTAGCCGGTCTCGAATAAGCGGGTGTCAACGATGGTCTGAAGCTCCTGCTGTTCAGCTTCGTCGGTGGTGATGATCAACTCGTCCATGGCGGCCTGCGCCTCTTCATCGCAGAAGCCGTTGAAGTTGGAAGCGGAGTCACAACCATACAACTGGGGGACGCCGGTTACTCCGACCCCGGTGCTCACCCAGCCGAAGATCGTTGCATCGTAGGTTCCGGTACCTAGAGCTGAACCCCACTCGTTGCCGGGAAGTCCACCATCAATGACCTTGAAACCAGCCTGCGTGGCGCTCTCGGCGATCAGGGTGTAGGCATCAACGCGGTTCGGGTTCTCGGTGTTGTACATGATGCGTACTTCTGGGGTGGCGCCGTCGAGCAGTTCCATGGCTCCTTCAACGTCAACCTCGTCGTACTCAGCGGAGCCGTTTTCTGGGACTGCCGCCTCGTAGCCAGGGGTGCCGACGTCGAAGATGTTCGAATTCCGGTGGTCGGCCTCTGGGTCGAGCGCGGCGATGGTCGATTCGATAATCGCGTCACGTGGGATCGTCTTCATGAACGCCTTGCGGACGTTCTCGTCGGCGAAGACCCCGGAGTAGTTAAGGTCGAGGTGATCGAACGAGAGCTCGTCGCCTTCGAATATATTGATTCCCTCGATGGCCTCAAGCGAGGTCAGGGTGTCGGCCGACGCCTGCGGCTGGATGACGTCGACGTCACCATTCTGCAGACCCTGGACCTGTGCCGTGGCGTCACCGATGTATCGGATCGTGATCTCATCGAGCTGGGTTTCAGGGCCCCAGGCGTAATCTTCGTTCTTGACGAGGGTCATCGACTGGTCAGGAGTCATTGAGTCAACAATGTAGGGTCCGCTGGACAAGTACATCGCAGGATCGTCAGGAAGCGTTGTGGTGTCGAATCCGGTGTTCCAGATGTCGGCCACAGCCTGGATTTCGGGGCGATCCTGGGGATCCTCGGGATCGCCTTCCGGAGTGCTCTGGATTAGTTCGATCAGTGCGGCTTCGTCGGCCAGGCCAGCCTGGGTTGCCACGACGTGGGCTGGGGTATCCAGAATGCCATAGGCAATCTCCCAGTCGGCGTAGGGCTCCGTGTATTCGATGGTGATGGACATACCGTCTTCACTCAGCTCGGGGAGGAGTGAAAGATCGAGTCCGGCAGTACTAGCCGCCGAGAAGTACGTGGTACCGGTGGTTTCGTCTTCCTCGCCCCCTTCAACCGGTGCTTCATCGTCAAAGTACCCGGAACTGATGGCCCAGGAGAGCATCAAATCGCCACCATTGATGGGCTCACCGTCAGACCAGGCAACACCTTCGTTAACCGTATAGGTGACCGTCAAGGGATCTTCGGAAACAATCTCGTACGTTCCGAAGTCCTCGTTCCGGATCACTTCGAGCTGGTCATCGATGTAGTAGAAACCCGACTTGGTGAGGTAGCTGACCTTGCCGTTGATGTCTACGTTGCCAGTGGCACTGTCGGAGTTAAACGAGGTAAAGGGGTTCACCTCGGCTACGCTGACGATTCCACCAGAGGCGCCTGCATCGCCGCTCGCATCTGGGTCAGTATTGCCGTCGCCACTGTCAGTGCTGGCGCAGGCGCTGAGTGCGAGCGCAGCAATTGCCGCGACTCCCACAGCTTTGGAAGTACGTCCGAAACGCATTCCGCCTCCTATTTCATGTTCTAGGAAAGAGCCCAATGTGGTTTACAGAGAGCTGGCACGCCAACCTTCGTAGAGTGGCGTGCCTCACATGTGTAGAAGCCTAGGGGCTAATTGTTACAGGCAGGGGACGTGGAGCCCATCGCAACCGTGTTGTTACCGAGATGCAACCAAATTCATTTCCAGCTTCCGCACAGGCTTCTCCCAGCCCCAAAGACGCCGTGCTGTTTGGCCTCCTCGGCACGGCCCAGCCACTCTGCCGGCGGTTAACCGTTCGCCGGCGTCCATGGGCCCCACTGCTCAGCGCCAGGAATGTCACCTCTGGTCCACCACTGCGTCCGGTACACCTTGCCTTCGAAGGTCACACGACGTCCGTCGGTGTAGACCTCGTCTTTGCGCCATACGACGGGTTCTGCGGCAGCAGCCTCCTCGGCCGATAGAGAGGGTGCGGCAGTCGGAGCGGTTGACGCCGTTGCTTCCGGCGCCGTCATGCCGGATTCCGTAGCTGTTCCGCCTGGTGCCTTCGTCGCGGTGCTCGGTGGCTGGATCGCGGGCTCAGTCATCACCCGGTCGCGGGCCGGGCCTTCGGGGGCATCGCGCAGCTGATCGGACAACACGGCGAAGAGGGAGCCGTCCAGGTTCCCGGCGAGGTCCCACCACATTCCGCCACCGAGCCCCTTTTCCACAATGTAGTCGCTTTTCAGGCGCACGGTTTCGGGGTTGTCGTAGCTCCACCACTGATCGCCGTCGAACCGCCAGGCCGCCCCAAGGGTCGGATCGGTAAACTCCTCGCCGACCTCGAGCAATTCGTCGTAGTCCTCGAGGCCTGGCTCTTCGCCACCCGGCGCGGGTCCCGAGGCTCTACTCCACGACTCCGCTGAGGTAGCACCCAGCCAGCCCCTGCCGAAGGCCGCGAGACCAAGCCCAAGCTGTGCGGGATCGATTCCGGCATCGAGATAGGCACTCACAGTCCGGTCGACCGAGAAACTTTCGCCCTCCTCGCGTGGATCTTCCGGGTCGCCGAAGAGGTTGCCCTGGTGGCCGGTGAGGCCTGGCTCCCACGTTCCCCACAAGTCGTAGCCCTGGATGTTTCCGAAGTCGAGGTACTCAAACAGTGCGGGGTCGTTCCAGCCGCCGGCTTCGATGACCACCGGATTTGCGGGAAGGAAGGCGCTCAGAGAGTAGGAGGCTCCGGTGCTGGCGCCGTGGGTGTCGAGTTGCTCCCGGAACTCCTGCAGCAGGAGACGGAAGTTCTCGGCGTCGTTCTCGGCGTCCACACCGTTTCCCTCAAGCCCTTTGTCGGTACCCGGCCACTCCCAATCGATGTCGATGCCGTCGAAGATACCGGCCGCAGCCCCGTCCCCTCCCCTGCCCTCGATCACCGGAAGGTTTCCCTTGATATACAGGTCGATGCAGGACGCGACGAGCGCCTTGCGGGATTCGTCGGTTGCCGCGGCGCGGGAAAAGTTCTTCGACCAGGTCCACCCGCCGATGGAGATCACCGCTCGCAGCCCCGGGTTGGCTGCCTTCAGCTGCCGGAGCTGGTTGAAGGATCCGGCCAGCGGCTGCTCCGCTGTGTCGGCGATGCCGGCGATGGAGCCGGCGGCGTCGTAGGCCATGCCGTAGTCAGCCCAGGCGTCGGAAGCGCCGTCGGAGCCGTCCGGACCACTTCCCTGGGCCTGGTTCGCCTCGAAACACGTCAGCGTCTCGTGGTGGATGTTGCCGAAGGCGTAGTTGATGTGGCTCAGGTTTCGAGCAGCGCCCGAATCCTGAAGAGTCTTCATAGAGTACTGACGCCCATAGACTCCCCACTGGGGGAAGTAGCCAACGCTGCGGTAACCGTTGATGCTGGCTGGAGTGGTGGCGGGATCGCCGGAACTCGTCTCCCCCGACGAGTCCTGGACGGAACAGGAAGCGATGCCGCTGATTCCCAGCAGGGCCACTACGGTCACGACGCCGATCCGCAACAGACGCGGGCGCACTCGTTTCATTCTTTCCTCCGGCATGGACGCGAACACCGGCAGACAGCGGCTCCTCTAGGCTACGGTAGAACGCTTGCCCAGACGTTGAAGCGTGTTCCTACGCCAAGGACTCGCCCGGAAGAGAGAGACCTGTTGAACAAGAAGCTCATAAAACTGATCCCACTGCTCGTCATTGCTATTGGCATTCTGGTGTCGGCGGGACTGTATACGGCGCTTATAACCACCAACTGCGGCACCGGCGGCGTCGCGGAACTCATCAATGATTTCCGGGATTTCCACAGTCAAGACGGATGCTGAGCCGGCGCAACCTCTCCCCCCGACTCGCGGACTCACTCTGCTGACAGCGACTGGATATATCTGCCAATCACCGGTAGATCGACGACCATCGTGTCCCAGACCGCGCCGTAGTCAGTTCCCTCGTAGTGATGCGCCAGGCGGTCCCGCATCCGCTTGATCAATGACCATGGCACTTCGGGACGCCGGTCGGTCGTGGCGTCGCTCAAACGAGCCACATTCTCACCAATCTTAATGATCAGTGACTCTGCCGCCAGGCCCGGAACGTTGTCGGGGTCCCCGAGGTACCACTCGTCGCCGCGTACCACGATACTCGCGCCGACGCCACCCAGTCGGATGATCTCCCGCA
The DNA here is from genome assembly GCF_054511155.1 of Arthrobacter glycogeni. Lineage (NCBI taxonomy): Bacteria > Bacillati > Actinomycetota > Actinomycetes > Micrococcales > Micrococcaceae > Arthrobacter > Arthrobacter glycogeni. The sequence continues at coordinate 255,540 of NZ_JBTNDE010000001.1, forward strand.
GCGCTGCGTCATCCCAATTATTCATACCGCGACAGCCGTCGCGGAGATCTCATGATCGGCACGCAGAACGCCGTCCGTCACCACATCGACCTCGACGCCTAGCTGTATTGACCTTAGAGGTTGGTATAACTAGCCGTCCAAGGACTTCCGGGGCCAGTGAAGTGCCATGCCCCCGGTGCACCCCATTCGTGTCCCAAATTGTATGCGGCACTTAGCAGGGTGCGAGGACCCGCACGAACGGGCCTATCAACGCGTCACCCAAGAGCAATAAGGTCTTGCACGGCCTTCACTCCAAGGATCTTTGCGGACTGCCAGGTCACGACGAGATCCCTCTGGTGAGGGCGGCGTCGAACAGCGTTCGAGCGACCTGCTCGGCCTTCCCCGTCGCCGCGGCACCGACCGGCTTCGCCTCGTAGCGGTCTTGGTTGCGAGCACGTCGCAGACGGTCGAACTCTCGTGCCGCCCTGTCCGCCGGAGGTGTGTCCAGAACCGCGCAAATATCGGCCGAGCGCTCGTGCTGGCCGGGCCCATTGGTGGTCCGGAAGCCGTAGGCCGCAAGCAATGCCTCGCCCGTGTCGTGACAGGCGTCGTAGGCAATGCCGTATCTGACGACGACACTGGTGAGCAGCGGCAGTTGGTTCAGGCGCTCTTCGGCCTGACGAAGAAACGCGGTCGCACGCGCGAAGTCCGCGGGCACGACGTCGAGACGTCGCGCCTCGACCAACGCGAGGACCGTAGCCTGCTGGACGCGGGTGAGCGGATTCAGCGCCACGGCAGTTCCCCGATCACGGCGACCATCGAGCCGCGGCGCACGTTGTCGAGGAAGGCGGAGGGCGCGGCGAACTCCCCAGGAGTGAGGATCGTCGGGTTCACGGGACGGTGCACCGCGGCCTCGGTCCGGGCGCACGCCTCGTACACCGCTTCCACGTTGGGCTCACCGAGCACCATGACGTCGATATCGTGCGGTGCGGGACCGGTTTCTCCTCGCATCCGCGCGGCGAAAGAGCCATAGAGGAACGCCGACTCGATCCCATCGATACGGGAGAACTCCTCGGCAAGGATCACCACGGGGCCGGTCGCGACCATGAGGATCTTGCGCAACGGGTCCACCAGCGGGCTCTCGTGGTTGGCGCGGATGAGCCTCGTGCGGCCCACATATCTCTCGCTCAGGATGCCTGCGTCCGCCAGCCGCGCCACCTCGCGGTGCGCGGTCGGGTAGGCCAGGCTGGCCCGATTGGCCAGATCGGTGACGCTCAGTTCGTCGCCAGTAAGCAACAAGGTGGAGAGCATGCGGGCTTGTCCGTCCGACCGGAAGATCGGAGCGAGAAGCGGCGCCTCTGTTCTCATATAATTGATATTATCCTCCATTATATTGACCGTCAACGTCTCGGCGCCAAGTCCTCGTTCGGAACGCCGGCCTCGCCATGCAGCGAGTGCTTCCCCGGCCGACTTGTCAGCTCTCCACGCATCGGATCGCGGACGTCCTCGTGCTGCGAACGCGTATCGCCGCGAACGCTCGGGCCTCGCGGTCTCACTCTGCTGACAGCGACTGGATATATCTGCCAATCACCGGTAGATCGACGATCATCGTGGCCCAGACCGCGCCGTAGTCAGTTCCCTCGTAGTGATGCGCCAGGCGGTCCCGCATCCGCTTGATCAATGACCATGGCACTTCGGGACGCCGGTCGGTCGTGGCGTCGCTCAAACGAGCCACATTCTCACCAATCTTGATGATCAGTGACTCTGCCGCCAGGCCCGGAACGTAGTCGGGGTCCCCGAGGTACCACTCGTCGCCGCGTGCCACGATACTCGCGCCGACGCCACCCAGTCGGATGATCTCCGTCAGAGCCGCGTCATCCCGCTTGTTCATACCGCGACAGCCGTCGCCAAGATCTCATGATCGGCACGCAGACCGCCGTCCGTCACCACATCGACCTCAACACCGAGCAACTCGCTCGCGTCAGCAGCGAACGCCGCGACCTTAAGCAACCCGGTGCCGGGCGATCGGGTGACCAAGATGTCCAGATCGCTGCCGCAACTGTCTGTGCCGCGCGCCGCCGAGCCGAAGACACGGACATTGTCGAAGCCATACCGGCCCGCAAGGCTGACAAGGTCGGCACGGCGCGCAGCGAGCGCATCATGAGGCAGCGGCGGTCCGGAGGCGCTCAAGCATCTTGACCGAGACGCTGCGCCGCCCTGCCTCATAGGCGGCAACATTCGGCTGAGCAACCCCGGATCGTCGGGCAAGCTCTGCCTGGCTGAGGCCGGCAGCCTCTCGAAGCGCTCGAACTGGATTCACCATGATCGAATTATCTCGCATGATATGACTCTAGCGACAGCTAGACCGATTTGGACGCAACCGGTCACCTGAGCGCAGCCATCACCCTGAGAGTCACGAACAAGCACTTCGGTCCGGCTATCGCCCTCGTTCGTTCGGGCCCATCATTGCTCTCGCCCCCACGAAATTGATTTGCATTCTGTCCCCGAGCTCCACGCGTCACCATTGCTCGCAGCGTCGGGAAGTCCACTTGGCTTAGACAGTGAACCGGAATCAACTAGACATTAAATCTAAACTCCACCACGTCGCCGTCGGCCATGACGTACTCCTTACCCTCAATCCGGACCTTGCCTCGCGACTTGGCCTCGGCCATCGACCCGGCGTCGACGAGGTCGGAGAAGGAGACCACCTCGGCTTTGATGAAGCCGCGCTGGAAGTCGGTGTGGATGACACCGGCCGCCTCCGGTGCGGTGGCCCCCTTGGTGATGGTCCAGGCCCTGGTCTCTTTGGGCCCCGCTGTCAGATAGGTCTGCAGTCCCAGGGTGTGGAAGCCGACGTGCGCCAGCTGATCGAGTCCGGATTCGCTCTGCCCATTCATCTCGAGCATTTCGCGGGCTTCCTCCTCGTCGAGCTCCACGAGATCGGATTCAAGCTTGGCGTCGAGGAAAATGCAATCAGCGGGGGCAACAAGGTCGCGGAGCTCGGCCTGGCGTTTCTCGTTGCCCAGCACCGAGTCGTCGGCGTTGAAGACGTAGATGAAGGGCTTCGCGGTGAGTAGGCTCAGCTCCCGAAGGTGCTCCATTTCCAGTTTGTCGCTGGCCACTGAGGCGAAAATGGTGTCACCGCGTTCGAGCACCGACTGTGCCGCAACCATGGCGGCCAGCTGCGCAGGTTCGCGCTTCTTGATCTTGACTTCCTTCTCAACCCTGGGAATTGCTTTCTCAAGGGTCTGGAGGTCAGCGAGGATCAGTTCCGTGTTGATGGTTTCCATATCGGAGCGGGCATCGACCTTGCCGTCGACGTGGATGACGTCCGGATCGTCGAAGACCCGGATGACCTGGGCGATGGCCTCAGCCTCGCGGATGTTTGCCAGGAACTGGTTGCCCAGCCCCTCCCCCTCCGACGCACCCTTGACGATCCCGGCGATGTCCACAAACGAAACAGTCGCTGGCAGGATCCGCTGCGACCCGAAAATCCCCGCCAGCTGCCCCAGCCTGGCATCAGGCAGGCTGACCACCCCCACATTGGGTTCAATGGTCGCGAACGGATAGTTAGCCGCGAGCACGTTGTTGCGAGTGAGCGCATTAAAGAGAGTTGATTTGCCGACGTTGGGCAGTCCGACGATGCCGATAGTAAGAGCCACGGGAATAGAGTCTACCGTTTGCCCCCGCTTCCACCGCGCCGCCGGCGGTCAACCAAAATGTCGGTGGGGACTGACATGGTGGTGCCATGGACGGATTCATTGTGGTTGTGGTTATTTTGGCAGTTCTCATTGGTGGCATTCTTGGTGCTGCGGGCATGGCGTGGACTGCACGGCCGAGAGTTCAGCGCCTGACTGAAGAACTGGACGACGTCGGCGAACGGCTGGGCAGCGCCAGCGCAGCGTTGGCCACCGCCTCAGCAGAGAATCGGATGCTCGGGACGCAGAATCGCGAGCTCACGAATCGCTCAGCTGGTGACCAGTCGGTGCTGCGCGCCCTTGCTCCGGTCGCGGACAAGCTGAATCATCTGCAATCCCAGGTCGGGATACTGGAACGCGATCGGGTTGAGCAGTTCGGACAGCTTGCCGAGCAGCTACGCGAGGCACGGCACTCCGACGCGCAGCTTCTGTCCACCACGCATTCGCTTACCGCTGCGCTGCGGAGCAACAGTGCACGTGGACAATGGGGCGAGGTGCAGTTGCGGCGGGTCGTCGAGGCGGCCGGGATGCTGCCTCGCGTCGATTTTCTTGAGCAGGCCACCATCACGCTCAACACGGGCGCCAAGGAGACGTCCGCCCGGCCGGACATGGTCGTGCAACTACCGGGAGGGAAGCAGTTGGTGGTGGACGCGAAGGTGCCGTTGGCTGCCTTCCTCGACGCTCAGGAACTCCCCGAGGGACCCGAACAGGCGGAAAGCGGTGCCCTCAACCGGCGGGAGGCGTTGCTGCAGCAACACGCCAAGGCCCTGCGGGCCCACATCGATGCGCTGGCCCGGAAAAGGTACTGGCAGGGCGTCGACAACACCCCCGAGCTGGTGGTGTGCTTCATCCCCGTGGAGTCGGTGCTGTCCTCGGCCCTGCGCGCCGACCCGGGGCTCCTCGACTACGCCTTCACCCGCAACGTTGCCCTGGCATCGCCGGTGTCCCTCCTGACCATTCTCAAAGGTGCGGCCTACAGCTGGCGCCAGGATGTCCTGACCGAGAACGCCAAGGAGCTATTCGAGCTGTCCCGGCAACTTTATGACCGGCTCGGCACCATGGGGGAGCACGTGACGAAGCTGGGGAACTCTCTCAAGACCTCAGTGGAGAAATACAACTCGTTCGTCGGGACGCTGGAATCCAGGGTCTTGCCGACAGCCCGGCGGATCAACGAGTTCGACTCCGCGTCGCTTGCCTCGGCTCACCCGTCTGAGAAGTCAAGCCAGCTGCGCGTGCCGCCGGTGGAGTCAACCCCCCGGCTGCTCAGCGCGGCCGAGCTGCTTGACCAGGAAGACGAGGATTCCGACGACGACCGGCGCAGCGCCTGAGCTGACGGTCGACGTCGTAATCAGCCGTCTGTCAGCTCTGGGGGCGGGGGCCCCTACCCCCGACGCCGCTGGTGGAGTCCCCCATGGCTTTCAACGCGGCACGGATTTCCTTGGGCAGGGAAAAAATGATGTCTTCCTCCGCCGTCACCACCTCCTCGACGTCGCCGTACCCGTAGTCGGCGAGGAGGCGGAGCACATCCTGGACCAGGTTCTCGGGAACCGACGCACCAGAAGTCACGCCAATCGTTGCGACACCTTCGAACCAGCTCTCGTCCACCTCGTTGGCGAAATCGACCCGGTACGAGGCTTTGGCGCCGTATTCGAGCGCCACCTCGACCAACCGAACGGAGTTGGATGAGTTGGCCGACCCCACAACGATCACCAGGTCGGAACTTGGAGAGATCTTTTTGATCGCTGCCTGGCGGTTGGACGTGGCGTAACAAATATCGTCGCTCGGCGGGTCCTGCAGGGTAGGGAAGCGTTCCTTGAGAAGGTTGACCGTCAACATCGTTTCATCCACACTGAGCGTCGTTTGCGACAGCCAGATCACTCTGTCAGGATCACGCACCGTCACCTTGTCCACGTCCTCGGGACCGTTGACGATTTGGATGTGCTCGGGCGCTTCACCGGCGGTCCCTTCGACTTCCTCGTGGCCTTCGTGGCCGATCAGGAGAATGTCGAAGTCGTCCCTCGCGAACCGGACTGCTTCCTTGTGGACCTTGGTGACCAGTGGGCAGGTAGCGTCGATGGTCCTCAGGCCGCGGTCCGCTGCGGACTGGATAACTGCCGGTGACACGCCGTGAGCCGAGAAGACCACGAGGGCACCCTCGGGTACTTCGTCATTTTCCTCGACGAAGATTGCTCCTTTTTCCTCCAGCGTGGTGACCACATGAAGGTTGTGGACAATCTGCTTGCGCACGTACACGGGAGCACCGTAATGCTCCAGCGCCTTCTCGACGGCAATCACTGCCCGGTCCACCCCGGCACAATAGCCGCGGGGAGCGGCGAGCAGAACCTTACGCCCACCGAGGACGGGCTGCGCTGCGTTAATCTCCGCGGGCGAGCGCCGCCTTCGAGGCACAGAAGGCATGGGCACTGAAACTGCTGTGCTGGTCATCCTCCAATGCTAACGGCTGGAAGCCGTGCACCCCGAGGCGTCCGATGGCGATCCGCTCAGAGCTAAGCTGCCCTCGTCCTCAGTCCGCCACCCACGAGCCGTGCGGCGATGCCGATCACCAGCAGTACCACCCCGACGCCGACCACGGCCAGACTGAGCGGCTCCCCGTTCGCCATCGACCTGGCCACCAGACCATCCTGAAAAAGCCCGGAAATTGAATCGTCGGGGCTTACGCTTCCCGCCCGCAGCCGATCCAGAATGTCAGGCAACGCCCGGACGCCAGCCCAATACAGCCCACCAAGCGCTACCGTCCCGAGACCGAGGAGGGCAAGGGTAGTGCCGCGCCGTCGCGCGAGTACCAGCGAGAGCAGGGCACTCACCCCTGCCCCGATCGCCAGCATCGGCCACAGGCCGGCGACCGCGGTCAGTTGGCCCAGGGATTCCTGGTGCGCCGGCGACCCGATCTCCACGAGGGTCTGTTCCGGCGCTGGTACTTCCACACCAAACCCCGAGCCCACCTCCTGAATGACGAGTGCAACCACCGGCGCGAGGTCAAGCCTCAGCGGCTGAGGCGACTGCACCCCCGTGGAGAGGGTGGCATCAGTGGGGAAGCTCAGGTCGTGGGACAGGCGCAGCGTCTCGTCCCACGCTGCGGGATAGTCGGGCAGCGCTGCAACGTTAGCTGCTGCATCAGCTATCAGCGGCTCAACAATTCCTACAACTGCTGGAGGAAGGCCAGCACTCGCTGTTGCTTCGGCAGCCAACGCCGAGGTCAGCTGGCCCTGAAAATTAGGATCAGCTCCGAGCGGCCCCGCCAATTCGACGAAACCTCCCACCTCGACAATATTTCTGTCGATCCAGGCGCCCGGTAGGGCAACCCCGGCCAGCACGAGTGCAATCAGCGCAAAGAACGCTGAACCAAATGTCCGCATAGTTAGTCCCCGACTCATTGTGAAAGAAGTATCGATTATGCCCTCACCCACTGGACTATTCCTCCACATTGGACCCGTGTGGACCCAGCGGGGGGCGCAAGCTGATAAACATTAAGGGAACACGGCGAGCTCGCGACGCCGTGTTCCCACCACAAGTTGGGAGTGTCACCTGATGAACGACGACGGCGCAGCGCAGCCACGCCACGCGCCCACCGGTGGGCACATGCAGGATCAGGACCCGGTCGCAGCGGACCAGGCCCAGCCCACCACGCTTCCGGCCACTGCTGCCGAAACGACCGCTGAGCGCCCCTGGCCACTTCACCTCCTCTCCGAGAAGCTGAAGGCCCATCTTGAGCGCGCCCCCGCCGCCTGGGTGGAGGGTCAGGTCATCGAGGTGAACCGCAGATCCACTATGTGTTTCGTGACGCTGCGTGATGTTGATGCCGAGGTCTCGCTGCCATTGACGATCCGAGCCAGCGTGCTTTCCCGCCTTGAGCTTCCCCTTGAGCATGGTTCTCGGGTGGTCGCCCAGCTGAAGCCCGACTTCTGGCTCAAAACCGGACGCCTGTCCATGCAGGCCTGGCAGGTCCGGCAGGTGGGTCTGGGAGACCTGCTGGCGCGCATCGAACGGCTGCGACAGTCCCTCGCCGCCGAGGGATTGTTCGCCGCACGGCTGCGCAAGCCCCTGCCACTCCTCCCCCACCGGATCGGCTTAATCACCGGACGGGATTCCGACGCCATGAAAGACGTCCTCCGCAATGCCAGTCTCCGCTGGCCGGCAGTTGAGTTCGAGATCCGGGAAGTGGCGGTGCAGGGGGTGGGCTGCGTGGGCCAGGTGACAGCGGCTCTGGCCGAACTGGACGCCCTGCCCACGGTCGACGTCATCATCATCACCCGTGGCGGCGGCTCGCTGGAGGACCTGCTGCCGTTCAGCAGCGAAGAGATGGTTCGTGCTGTCGCCGCTGCGCGTACCCCCGTGGTCAGCGCCATCGGGCATGAGGCAGACCGGCCCTTGATCGATGAGGCGGCTGACCTCCGGGCGTCCACCCCCACCGATGCCGCCAAGCGGGTAGTCCCCGACGTCGCTGAGGAGCTCCAGCGGATCCGGCAGTCCCGCGGGCAGTTGTCGCGGGCCGTCGGCACCCTCATCTCGCGGGAAACGGAGCGCCTGACCCAGCTGCGCTCCCGGCCCGTGCTGTCACAGCCGGAGGGAATGGTGTCGGTACGGGTGGACGACGTCGAACGGTTGAGGGGGCGTACGCGCCTCGCCGTCACATCGGCGGTCGCCCGCGACGTCGACCGGGTGCACCACTTGCGCACCCAGATCCGGTCGTTGTCGCCCCAAAACACCCTCGACCGCGGGTACGCGGTCGTCCAGTTGGAGGGCGGCTCCATTGCCCGGGACGCCGCCGACGCACCGGCTGGGGCGCTCCTGAAGATCCGCTTGGCACGCGGGGAACTCGCCGCCACGGCGCTCGCTGCCACTTACGACGCCAGGTCCACCCACCCAAAGGAAAACCCATGAGCCAGCCCACCGCACCCATGACCGGAGATCAGGCAGCAGAACAGGACGTCAGCGGGCTGTCCTACGAGCAGGCGCGGGAGCAACTGCTCTCGGTGGTCAGCCAACTCGAAGCCGGCGGCGTGACCCTGGAACGTTCCCTGGCCCTGTGGGAACGCGGTGAAGCGCTGGCAGACCACTGCGAATCGTGGCTGGAGGGCGCCAAAAAGCGTCTCGCCGCGGCGCGTGACAAAGCCGAACAGACCGGCTGACCCTCTCAGAGAGCGGTCAGGACTGGGCCAGCCTTGCTCTTTCGGCCTCGACGTCGAAAGCCGCTGGCGGCCAACTGAGCTGCATGTCCTGGAGCGCGTCGATGATCAGCTGTTGCACAGCGATGCGGGCGTACCATTTTCGGTCCGCTGGGACTACATACCACGGCGCGTCAGTGGTCGCAGTGCGTTCGATAGCCAGCTGGTAGGCCGTCTGGTATTCGGCCCACAGTTCGCGCTCGTCGAGGTCGCCGGTGTTGTACTTCCAGTGCTTGTCCTCACGCTCAAGCCGGTCGGTCAGCCGTTTCTTCTGCTCCTCCGGGCTGATATGGAGCATGACCTTGATGATGCGGGTTCCTGCGGCGACCAGGGACGCTTCGAAGTCGCGGATGGCGCCGTACCGTTCCTCGATCACCGCTGGCTCGGCGAGTCCGCGCACGCGCTGGATGAGGACATCCTCGTAATGAGACCGGTCGAAGACACCGATCATCCCAGCCCCGGGGAGTTGCTTCTTGATGCGCCAGAGGAATTCGTGGCGTTTCTCGGCAGCAGTGGGTGCCTTAAACGCGTAATGCTTGACGCCCTGTGGATCGACCGCGCCGACCACATGGTGGACGATCCCACCTTTTCCCGCAGTATCCATCGCCTGCAGAACCACCAACAGCGAAATCTCGCTGCCAAACCTGCTTTCGGCAAACAGTTTCGTCTGCAGTTCCGAGAGCTGGGCGCGTTCCTCGGCCAGCTTGATCTGGCCCATCTTCTTGCCCCCCGAAAAGCCGGGGGTCGACCGGGGCTGGATCGACGCGAGATCTACATCCGGCCCAGCGAGCAGTGCCTCGGTGGGGCTGGTGGTGAATGCTGAAGTAGACGGCATGGTGTCCTTCCAGGCGCGCTTTAGGGCTTGTAGGTGCTGAGGAATTCGGCGAGCCTACCGATGGCGTCCTCAAGGTCGTCGACGTTGGGCAGGGTAACCATCCGGAAATGGTCAGGGTTGATCCAGTTGAAGGCCCTGCCGTGGGAGATCAGGATCTTCTGCTGCTTCAGCAAGTCGAGGGCAAACTGCTCGTCGTCCTTGATCGGGTACATGTCCGGGTCGAGACGGGGGAACAGGTACAGTGCTCCCTGCGCCAGTTCGCAGCTCACCCCCGGAATCTCGTTCAACAGCTGGTGGGCCCTGTCCCGCTGCTGTTTCAGCCGACCCCCGGGCAGGATCAAATCGTTGATACTCTGGTGCCCGCCCAACGCCGTCTGGATCGCGTGCTGGGCCGGAACATTGGCGCACAACCTCATATTGGCCAGCAGGTTGATTCCCTCGATGTAATCAGCTGCCTGGTGCTTGGGTCCGGTGATGGCCATCCAGCCACTTCGGAATCCAGCGATCCTGTAAGCCTTCGACAGCCCACTGTAAGTGAGGCACAGGACGTCGTCCCCGGTGACAGTTGCCGCGTTGATGTGCACAGCGTCGTCGTACAGGATCTTCTCGTAGATTTCGTCGGCGAAGATGATGAGACCGTGCTCGCGGGCCAGGTTCACCATGCCGTCAATGATGGATCGGGGATAGACAGCACCCGTGGGGTTATTGGGGTTGATGAGCACAATACCCTTGGTGCGGCTGGTGATCTTGGCCGCGAGATCCTCCAGGTCGGGCCACCAATGGTTGTCCTCATCGCACAGATAGTGCACGGCAGTGCCACCGGCCAGGGACACCGACGCCGTCCACAGCGGGTAGTCCGGCGCCGGGACCAACACCTCGTCGCCGTTGTTCAACAGGGCCTGCAGGGAGAGGGTTATCAGCTCGCTGACCCCGTTGCCGAGGTAGACGTCGTCGACACCCATGTGGGTGAGGCCTCGGCCCTGGTAGTACTGCACCACAGCGGTCCTGGCGGAAAAGATCCCGCGGGAATCACTGTACCCCTGGGCCTTGGGTAGGTGGCGGATCATATCCACCAGAATGGCTTCGGGAGCCTCGAACCCGAACGGTGCGGGATTGCCGATGTTCAGTTTCAGGATCCGGTGCCCCTCCGCCTCCATGAACTTGGCGTGATCGAGCAGCGGCCCCCTGATGTCGTAGAGAACGTTTCGGAGCTTGGTTGACTGCTTGAATTCTGCCATTTACACAGGATGCCACAGCCGGGCGGCGGGAGAGGTGATCGGCGCCCAGCCGCACGCCGCCGCCCGCTTTCGTTACGGCTACCGGAGACGCTCTGGATCACCGCAACACGGACAGTCTGGGCATCAACACCTGACGACGGTGGGGCGATCCCGCCGGTGAAGTGAGAGCTGATCCGCCCGGTAAAGCCGTACTGCTGGAGTATCTCCACTGCTGATCCTTAGTGGTGATTCCCCATCACCAGGGCAATGTCGACCAGTCCCACCCGGTCAAGGTCCGGCAGCTCCGCGAGGTCAACCCAGGCAGCCCGGTCGGTGGATCCGTTGGCCTCGTGGCGGAGGAAACCTTGGACAGTGTGCGCCCGATAGACAACCCGCAAGGCGTGCAGGGGCCGAGTGGAATCGCTTAGCCGCTCGGACGCTGGGATGTGCAGGCTGTCGATTCCCAGCAGTTCATCGAGGTCTGCGGTGTACCCGGTTTCCTCGAAAATCTCCCGGACCGCCGCGGCGGGCGCATCCTCGCCGAGTTCGAGTCCGCCCCCGGGGAGCGTCCAGCCGGTAGCACCCGATTCGTTCCAGTGCGCCAGGAGGATCTTGCCGTCGTTGATGATCAGCCCGTAGGCTCCGACCCTTGTGTCCCAGGCAGCAGTCATGGCGCCTAGTCTAGCCAGCCGGCCAGGCAGCCGGAACCCAGGCTTGACCTGGCACCGGAAAAGTTAACTACTTAACGGTATGGATCTTCGACAATCGACAGTCTTCAAGCTCCACCGGGCGACAATCCTGGTGAATAAGGTGTCGGATGAATACCTCGCCGCCCACCACGGAATCCGCTATGCACCCTTCCTGGTCTTGCTTGCCGTCCGCATCGCCGGCCCCTCCCCACAGCAGGCTATCGCCCGGTCGCTCGACGTGAGCCGGGCCTCGGTCACCCAACGCGTCCATCAGCTGAAGCGGCTTGGTCTGGTGGATGTCACGATTAGCGCCCAGGATCAGCGGGCCAACGTGGTCGCACTGACGATCCCCGGCCGACGCCTGACCGATGCTGCCTGGCATGGTTTGGAAGCAACACTGGACGGCGTCGACGATGGTGTCGACGACGCCGGACTCAGGCGCCAGCTCGACCTTCTGATTGCCAACTGCACGGCGGCGCTCGATGACCAAGCCAACTAAGCAAAGGATCCGCTGATGTTCCCCTCTCCCATCATCGTCGCACCCATGGCCGGCGGGGCATCCACCCCGGCACTGGTAACCGCGGCGGCGCGGGCCGGCGGCCTCGGCTTCCTGGCTGCCGGGTACAAATCGGCGGACGGCATGCGCTCGGAGATTGCCGCGGTCCGGGCCGGCGGCTTACCGTTCGGGGTCAATCTCTTCGTGCCGGGCCCTCCGGCCAGCAACAGTGAAGAGCTATTGGCCTACCGGGACACCCTGAGCGCGCTCGCGGACCACTATGGGGTGGCCCTCCCCGAGCCCCGCTACGACGACGACGCCTGGGACTCCAAGATCGACTCACTGCTGGCCGAGCCGGTGCCCTTCGTGAGCCTGACATTCGGCCTTCCGGACCGCTCGGTGATTAGGGCGCTCCAGGACCGTGGCACGGTGGTGATCGCGACAGTGACCCGCCTTCGGGAGCTTCTTATCGCCCAGGACCACGCGGTGGACGCCGCCGTCATCCAGCATGACTCGGCAGGGGGCCATAGCGCCGTGTTCGACGCCGGCGCTGCGGCGGGCGGATCCGCCGTCGACGCCGCAGCCCTGACGGCCGACCTCATTCCGCACGCGACCGTCCCGCTCATAGCTGCGGGCGGATTGACTGGTGGCACGGATATCCGGCGGGTGCTCGCGGCCGGGGCCACCGCGGTGCAGTTGGGCACGCTGTTTGTGCGCACGCATGAAAGCGGCGCCCGTCAGGCGCATAAGGATGCACTCGGGTCTCCGGCCTTCACCCGGACCGTGATGACCCGGGCGTTCAGTGGTCGTCCGGCACGGGGCCTGGAGAACCGATTCATCAGGGAGCACCGCGATGCCCCGCTGGGATACCCCGAGCTGCACCACGTGACGGCGCCCCTGCGGGCCGCGGCGGCTGCGATGAGCGATCCCGGTGGCATGGCGCTGTGGGCGGGCACCGGGTATCGCGCTGCCTCCTCGATCGGGGCAGCCGATCTGGTTGGCCTCCTGTTGACTGGTCTGGACCGCTAGGGTGGAGGTCAACCGCCGTCGTTCACAAGGAAGTGGCTTGCCCATGGCCGAAGACGCCGCACCCGAGTCACTTGCCCCCGCCGCGCGGGGAAGAGACGCCCTGGTGCTCGATCAAACCGACCAGCAGATTTTGAGGGAACTGGTCGCTGACGCCAGGATGACCAACGCGCAACTTGCCGAACGGATCGGAGTAGCCCCCTCCACCGCCCTCCTGCGGACCCGGGCCCTGGTGGAGCGAGGCGTCATCAGCGGGTACCATGCACAGCTCGACTTCGCGGCGGTAGGCCGGGCAGTGCAGGCGATGGTCTCGGTACAGCTCAAGGGCCACAACCGCGAAGAGATTGATCGGTTCACGGCGCGTGTTCCGAATCTGCCCGAGGTGGTGTCCACCTTCCATGTCGCAGGATCGGTGGACTATCTGTTGCATCTCGCCGTGCCCAGCACCGATGTCCTCAGGGACTGGGTCCTGGATCATTTGACAACCGATCCGGTCGTGGGACACACCGAGACCACCCTCGTGTTCAATCACTTGCCCGGCAACACCGGGGTGCTTCCGTAACCGACTGTCTACGCAGCGCCCACCGCGGAGGAACCGCTCGTGCGGCGCAGGCTTACCGCCGACAGCGTCAGTGCCGCGAGCGCTATCAGGGCGGCGAATCCTGTCACCGAATGATCGAGTCCCCACACCTGCGCCGCCACTCCCAGGCCAACTACCGGGAGGGCGCTTCCCAGATAGGTCAGGACATACAGGGTGCTGATGATCTGGGCGTGCTGCGATGCCTCCACCTGCAGGGATACCTCGTTGAAGACCACCCGAAACGCCACGCCCTGACCCGCGCCAGCGGCGAGGCACACCAGTACCAGGAGCGGCACGCTATTGAGGGCGCCGGCTACTGGGATCAGCGCGACCGCCACGCCCAGCAACCCCAGCCCCCACCCCACGACGTGCCGACCCCGGATCCTCATCAATTGACTGAGCGCTGACGCGGTCAGGACCAGAGCCGCCAACAATCCGATCAACGGACGGGAATCGACCCCGGCTAGTGAGGCAAAGTAGGTGGGAGCAAGGCTGAGAGTGAATCCAAAGACGGCGAAGCTGAGAAACCCTACCGCTGAGGCGGTCCAGAAGGCCCGCCTCGCTGCCCTCGATACCGCTGGACGGCGTGGTCTCAACACGCTGAGCCGGGAAACCTCAGTGGCGGAGTGGATGGCCGACCGGGCCTTCAGCGTCAGGAGGGGAATCAGGAGCACCAGCAGCACTGCCGAATACAGGGTGAAGGGTGTACGTGTGGGGTCCGGCAGGAGGGACAGCAGGCCCCCAATGACGGGGCCTGCTGCCACACCGCCAGCTGAGGCCAGGAGCGTGAACCGGGAGGCCCAGTCCGGCCGATGCGGCAGTAGGTCACGCAGCGCAGCCGAACTGGCCCCCGTAGCCAAAGCCACCGATGCACCCTGCAGGCAGCGTCCCAGCACGAGTGTGGGTAACGAGGAAGCGGCACCGAAAACGCTGGCACCAGCAAACCCGATCAGGATGGCGAGCACCAGGGCAGCGCGCCGACCGACATGATCCGACCAGTGACCCACCAGGAGTAGCCCAACCACTAGCGTGACTACATAGGCAGAAAAGGCCACGGTGACCTCCAGCGGCGAAATCCCGAGTTCGAGCTGCAGCAGTGGGTAAAGCGGAGTTGCAAGGTTCGCACCGATCAACAGCGTCGAGATCACCACCGCGGCAAGTACAAGCCGGCTCCTCACCGACGCATCCCAGCCCCAGCGCGCCTGGTCGGACGGCTTCATCCGCAGCTCGCTGAGCACACTCACGCTGACTCCAGACAGTAGAACAAACAGCACATATCCCCTACATTCTGGAACCTGACGGATCATTGGGGAAATCTGAGACAGTAAACTTGGATGTAATTGTCAATTTCCGGCCGTGATGTTGAAGGGAAGTGCTCGCAATGAGCAAATTGGACCGCGTCGACATCCGGCTCCTCCTGGAGCTGGTCCGCGATCCGCGGGCTCAGATCGGTGAACTCAGCGACCACCTTGGGGTGGCCCGCAACACCGCCCAGTCGCGCATTCGACGGCTGCTCCGCTCCGGGACGCTCCGGTCGGGCGGCAGGGAACTCGATCTTGAGGCCCTCCACTACGACGTCGCCGCTTTCGTGACCATTGAGGTGGCACACCGCGAGCTCGACGGCGTCATAGCGGGCCTGCGCCGCCTCCATCAGGTGCTTGAGGTGCATGAGATTTCGGGGAGGGGCGATATCTGGTGCCGGGTGGCAGCAACTGACACCCACCACCTGCAATCAGCGCTGCGATCAATTCTTCGCATCAAGGGTGTCATCCGGACCGAAACGGTCCTAGCATTGCACGAGCACATCCCGTATCGGACTGAACCCCTGCTGCGGACCCTCGCCGAGGAACCGTAAGCCTCGGCCCAGCTCTCATGTGCGTCTCATCTATTGGGAGGATACTGGGATAATGAAGTCCTCAGTGCTCCCCGCCTGGTTGGTAGGTGTGGTCTGCGCTGGCGGCTTGATGGCTGCTGGCGCCGGGCTGGTCGGCTCCCTGAACGATCCCGTTCCCGAAGACCTGGGATCGTCGGTGGTCGAAATCACCCCTTCCACCCCGCGACCTGCGCCAACCACCCAGACGCAGACATCGTCACCGTCCCAGTCGCCATCGCCGTCGGGCACCGCAGGAGCAGAGGACGACGGCACTGAGCCCGATCCGGTTCCGCCACCAACATCAGACGCCCCCGCACCCCCGGAGGTCGTGCCGGCCCCACTCCCCGTTCCCGGCGGCGGTGATGACGGCCCCAACGAGCTCCTGGATGGCGGAGGCCTCGACGACAGCTGGGATGACAGTGGCGGGGTCGACGGCGGCGGGGTCGACGGCGGTGGTGGCGACGGCGACGGTGGCGACGACAGCGACGGTGGCGACGACGACGGCGGGGTCGACGACGACGGTGGTGGCGACGGGGATGACTAGGCCGTCGAATAGCCCGGGCTCGGACGTGCTTCGACCTTCCCCCCGCAACCGCCATAATCAGTCACCCCAGAGTCCGGCCGGTCTGCCGCGACCCCCATCCGAGGCTCTTAGCCGGACCCTTGCCAAGGGGATAGATCAGCCGCCGACACCCGGGCACGGGGACACCGCGGCACCCCCTCCACAACGGGGGCGACGCACCTGGGCCCGGATCATCTCAGCACTGCGGGGCTATTGGACGGTCAGAACCCGCGTACTTGGGGCGGTGCTTGCGTTGTCTGCCCTGGGGTTGCTGGTGGCGGGGTCCGCTGCGTACGCGCTGCAGCGCAGCGATATCAACGCCGACATGGACGACTCGCTGGAACGCAACTTTCTCGAGTTCGAATCCCTCCTCGATACCGGCATTGACCCGACCACGCGAGAAGACTTTACCGAGGCTGAAGAGCTCATCTTCATTGCCATGCAGCGCACCCTCCCATCGCCCACCGAAGGCATGCTGGGGATGCGGAACGGTGGAGCGGTGCTGCTGGCCAACCCTGCAGTGCAGCTTCGGTTGGAAGATGATCAGGAACTGGTCGACTACGTGGCAACACAGGCGGACCTGTCACGGGTGAGTGTCTCAAGCATTTCGACGGCGGAGACCACCTACCGTGCGTTAATCGTCCCCATCCAGTTGTCGGCTGATTCCTCCCCCAGCCAGTATGTCCTGGCCTTCGATGCGAGGGCCGAGCACGGGCAACTCAACCAGACCTTCGCAACCTTCGCCCTGATCAGTTTCGGAACGCTGGTCTTCATTGGTGTGGTTGGCTGGCTGTTGGTCGGCAACCTTCTCCTGCCGATCCGGCTGCTGCGTGACACTGCCCAACGCATCGGGGATTCGGACCTGTCCGAACGGATACCCGTGTCGGGCAATGACGACCTGTCGGACCTCACTCGGACCGTCAACGCCATGCTGGAACGGCTGGAAGGATCTTTCACGTCACAGCGCCAACTGCTCGACGACGTCGGCCACGAACTGCGAACACCCATCACCATCGTGCAGGGACACCTCGAGTTACAGGACTCCGACGATCCCGCCGACGTCGCCATGGTGCGCGGGATCGCGTTGGATGAGTTGGATCGGATGCGACTCCTGGTGCATGATCTGGTCACCCTCGCCGGCATCACCCGGCCCGGGTTTGTGCGGCAGGAGCAGGTGGCTGTCGGGCGTTTGACCGACGAGATCCTGGATAAGGCGCGCCCGCTGGGATCCCGTCGCTGGACCATCGATGCCCGGGCCGAATCCTCCTGCCTGCTCGACTCCCGACGGATTACCCAGGCGTGGTTGCAGCTTGTGGTCAACGCCGTGAAATTCTCGGATGCCGGATCAACCATTGCGGTGGGCTCACGACTGGACTACAACGGGCTGGCACTCTGGGTACGGGATGAGGGAATCGGAGTTCCGGCGGAGGATCAAAAGCGCATTTTCGAACGGTTCGCGCGGGGCGCGCACGGCCGCCGTACCGAAGGTTCAGGCCTTGGTCTGACGATTGTCAGTGCCATTGTCGGCGCCCACGGTGGTACGGTTCGCCTGGAATCCGCCCGCGGCAGCGGGTCCACCTTCACCATGGTGCTGCCGCTCGATCAGCGGGCGGCAGACAAATCAGAGGAAGTAAGAGATTGAGCCAGATCCTAATTGTCGAGGATGAGGACCGCATCAGTTCGTTTGTTGCGAAAGGACTCCGGTCAGCAGGATACGCGCCAACTGTCGCCGACAACGGGAGAGATGGCTATCACCTTGCCCAGACCGGGGATTTTGAGCTGATCGTGCTCGACCTGGGATTACCCGATCAGGATGGGTTCACCGTGTTGCGGCGCCTGAGGGAATCCAGGAACACCACCCCGGTCATTATTCTGTCCGCAAGGAGCTCAATCGACGACACCGTTGCGGGACTGGAGGGTGGCGCCGACGACTACATGGCCAAACCATTCCGGTTTGAGGAATTGCTCGCCCGGGTACGCCTTCGGCTGCGCCAGGAGACGACCACCGCCGACAGTTCGGTGTTGACCCATCAGGACCTGCAGCTCGATCTCAGGACCCGTCGCGCCGCGGTCGGCGGCAAGGAAGTCGACCTGTCGGCACGCGAGTTTTCCCTCGCCGAGGCATTTCTCCGCAATCCTGGCCAGGTGCTGAGCCGCGAACAGCTGCTCTCCCGAGTCTGGGGCTACGATTTCGATCCGGGTTCCAACGTGGTGGACGTGTATGTTCGCTATCTTCGGAACAAGCTCGGTGCGCAACGCTTTACGACTGTCCGCGGGATGGGATACCGGCTCACCTCGGACGAGTCCTGAAGGGTCCCTAACGCGGGAACAGCGGCGGCGGGACCAGACACGCCGGGGCCGCCGCCGCCAACACCACTTCCCTGCGCCTCACAGGTCGGTGGTGTTGGAACTCCGGAATGCTAGGGGAACACCCCGGAGTCCCGGCCAAGGGAGCTGGTTCCACACACCGTGGACCAGCCCTGTGATCGAGTCAGCCTCCGCTTGAGGCGCTGGGGGCAGACACGCCGCTGGAACCCGAATCGGCTGCGCCTCCTGCCCCGTCCGAGGGGGGAACCGGTGCTGGGGCCGGAACCACTACCGGTGCTGGGGCTGGTCCTGGGACTGGTATGGGGACCTGGACGGGCGCTGGTGCTGGGACCGGCGCTGGTCCCAGCGCTGGTGCTGGGACCGGCGCTGGTGCTGGCGTTGGTGACATCGTGGGTGGCACCGATGACGCGCTGTCGGCGGTTGGCGCCGGAGCTTCTGGAGAGCGAGGCGAGGGAGATGGCGATGGCGAGGGGTCAGGGTCCGCACTATCTAGGATGGTGGCTTCGCTGCCGGCGCCGTCGCCGGGCTGACGATCCTCGCGGGACACCGCATCGCCGCCAGATTTACCGACGTCGGTTCGGTTAATGCTGGAGCCAAGGTCCATGGGGTCGTGCGTACTGTCAGCAACTGCGACTCCCAGACCGAGTGCCATCACGCTCAGGGAGCCGGTGGCGATCCAGATGTTTCGCTTTTGCATGGTTAGGTCCTTTCACAGTCCGCGGTGAGGCTATGCACATCACTGTGCACGGCGATTGTGAGACGGAAAGGAGCTGATCATGAGAGACCTCTCACAATTGGTCAGCGGTGAAGCACGAGCGCTTGATCGGCGAGGCTTTCGGCAATGGCGAGTCGTTGCAGCGCATCGCTCTGCCAGGAGTTTGGGTCCCGAGCCGTCGCCCGATGCTTTGCCCCAGCCACGAGGGTCAGCGCCACCCCGGCGGCGCGGCCCCGAAGCGCCGCAGGATGTACTTCCTGATCGAAGACCGCCAGGAAGCGATGCAGCGTCTGAGGGATATGGGTGTAGCGACTATCCACCGCGGGCAGGACCGCCAGGTGCCCGACAAAGCAGGCCAGATCATCCACCAGGTGTCCCGGGCCAAGGGCATCGACGTCGAGCAGTCCTGAGACAGCGTCGCCGGTGATGAGGAGATTCGCCTCGTAGAAGTCTCCGTGGGAGGGAACCCGCGGGCCGGCGTCGACCTCTGCCACCAACCGGTGCACCCTTGTGGCAAGGGCCGAGATCCTCGACTGTTCACCGGGCAGCACGGCTGCGGCTCCTCTGGCGTAGTCCTTGACACGGACGGCCCACGCCGGGCGGTCCGGGAGGTGCATCGCTCCCGCGGGGAGATTCTGCAGCAGATTTACGAGAGTTCGGGGCTGGAGCGATTGCGCGCCGTCGCTCATCAGTAGTTCAGCCAGCGGCGTGCCTGCCGCCGGGTGCATCGCCAAGACGTCTTGGGCGGGCACCTCGATCAGTGCTGGCGCTGGGATGCCCGCGTCGATGAGCAGCCGGTGGCGTTTGGCGAGGTGGGCACCCTGTCCACTTCTGAGCACCTTGAGGTAGCGGCGCTCGCCTCCGAAATCAGCAATCAGGACTGCCCGTCGGAGCGGCCGGTAACTGACTGTCGCGAGGTCGGGTACTGTCGCGGCTGAGCGGCCCGTAACCTGCACGCCGGCAAAGAGCGTGCTTCCGACTGAGGCGGCATCGCAAGCCCAGGACAGTCCTGGCAGCAGCGGGTCGTTGGGGTGCTCCCACACGGTGAGAGTGATGGCACCGTCGGGGCTGCTGAGCTGGACCGTTGCCGGGGTGTTGGCCGGCAACGCGGCAGTGCTGATGCACAGGAACTCAGTGGCGACGAGTCCACCTTTTGCTTCGATCTGGACCTGGTAGATGCCGGTTGCTCCGGCCCCGGGACGGTGGTGGATCTGGACGAGGGACCAGCTGGTGGGCTGCTTGCCGAGCGTTGCCAGAGCGAGTCGCAGCGGTTCGGCGGCGCCATCGCCTTCCAGTAGGCGCAGTTGCGCGGCTTCGGCCCCGGGATCGGGTGTCGAGGGCCTAGGCCCGGCGACGCTGCAGGACGTCATCAAGGTTCATCCTGCCGGTGGTGGGATGGGCGACAGCGCTGCTGCCCGATGAATGGTCTGCCCCGTCGACAACTGGTGGAGTGGCCCCCTGCTTGAGGGAAGTCTTCGACTGGGCTTTAGGGGCCTCGGGAAGTTCAAGAGGTGCTGGAGCCTGGCGTTCAACTTTCGCTGCCGCGACGTACATCGGTTTGGGGACCTCGACCGGCTGCCATGGTGTCCCCGTCGGCGGGGCTCCGGTCCCGGCGTCCGCGACAGGTGATCCGGTGGATGACGGGTCGGCGCCCGCAGCGACGGCGAGGGCCGCCTGGCGCAGTTCGGTGGCGGTGAGGTTTGATGCTGCGGGGGCCGTCCGCTTGGCGGCTGCAGCATCGCCGTCGACTGGGTCCGGCCTCTCGGCGTCAAAGAGGTTAGTCTCGCGGCGCGGCGCCTGAGCGACGCTGCTGGTGCGGGGGGTATCGGAACGCGCTGACATCGCGTCGGCGAAGGCGGCCTCGACCTTGCGACGCCGGTCCCGGATGGCGAGGAAGCGAAGACCCGCTACGGCGAGCAGGAAGACGAGAAAGGCCGCAGCAGGCAGGATCCAGGGGACAAGGGAGAGCACCGCGAGAGGTGTGCAGATCACTGCTGCCAGCACCGCAATTGCGCCCACGAGTGCGACCGCTGTGCGGTCACGCCTGATACTGAACAGGGGTCGCTCCCCCTGACTGGCGACGGATGTTCCAGCCGTCCGGGTGTGGGAGGTTTCATTGCTGTATGCGGACATTTCCATGATGCTCCCCTGAGAGACTCGACTCTCGGCTGTTGCGGGCGGTACTAGGGCAGAGGTGGCAGCCAGCTCGACCAGCAGTGCTGGCCTGCGGATACGCAGAACGTAGGGGGCAACCCAGATCAGCCAGAGACCGACGATCGCGGCAAGCACCACCGAGCTGTTCATAGAGAAGTCCACGTCTAAAACGGTAGGTCGTTGACCCTGCTCAGGAGAGTATTGCCGGGGGTGTGTCGTCGCCGGGTTGGTGCACACCCGGTTCGCTGCGACCTGATGGTTGGTGCTCCTGCCACCGAGCCAGCACTCCTTCGGGTACCTCGTCATGAGTCAGCGCGAAGGTTCGGTGATCGGCCCACTGCCCGGCGATGTGCAGATAGCTCCGGCGTAGGCCCTCATCCCGGAACCCGAGCTTCTCGACCACCCGGAGACTGGCCGCATTCTCTGGCCGGATGTTGATTTCCATCCTGTGCAGACCGAGGCTTTGGAAGCAGTAGTCGGTGACCAGAGCGACGGCGGTCGGAGCGATCCCCCGGCCGGCGCACTGGCGATCCACCCAGTAACCGAGCGTCGCGTTCATCGCCGATCCCCAGACGATTGTCGAGACCGTCAATTGGCCGACGATCGCCGTCTCGCGGTGGTAGGGGCTGCGTTCAGTGATGAGAAACGGAAGGCTTGTGGCGTCCCGTGCCTGCCGCCTGAGTGACCGCACCATTTCCGGGTAACTCGGCAGGTAGCCCCCCGGCGCAGGGTTGGATGCCTCCCAGGGAGCCAACCAATCGGCGTTGCGCTGCCGTACGGCCGACCACGCTTTCTTGTCCCGAAGACGGACCGGCCGGAGCACCAGGTCACCAGTCTCCAGGGTCACCGGCCAGGTGAATTGCCCGCTCATTGACTTGGGCTAATGGTCCAGGGAGTTGGTGAAGCTCTTCAGCCACGTCTGAAGGTCTGGCCCCAGGTCCTCGCGCTCCGAGGCCAGTGTGACCACTGCCTTGATGTAGCTCAGCTTGTCGCCGGTGTCGTAGCGCCGTCCGCGGAACACCACGCCATAAACACCCGATCCCTCGCCGTCCGCAGCGGCGAGTGTCTGCAGCGCGTCAGTCAACTGGATTTCTCCGCCACGGCCCGGCCCCGTGGTTTCCAGGACGTCGAAAACCCTCGGGTGCAACACATACCGGCCGATGACAGCAAGGTTGGACGGCGCCTCGTCGACGGCTGGCTTCTCAACCAACTCCCTGACCCGGACGTAGTCCTCGCCATCAATAGCGGAGATGTCAGCGCAGCCGTAGGCGCTGATTTGATCCGGTTCAACCTCGATCAAGGCAATCACCGATCCCCCGGTCTTTTCCTGCACCTCGATCATGGTCTGCAGCAGCACATCGCGCTCATCTATGAGGTCATCGCCCAGCAGGACCGCGAACGGCTCCTTGCCGACGTGCAGCTTCGCCCGGAGCACAGCGTGTCCAAGACCCTTCGGGTCGCCCTGGCGCAGGTAGTGAATATCCCCGAGTTCGGAGGGGTATCGCACGGCCGCCAGCTTCTCAAGATCACCCTTGGCCTCAAGCGTCTGTTCGATGAAGGGCACCCTGTCGAAGTGGTCCTCGAGGGACCTCTTGTTTCGACCGGTGATCATGAGGATGTCGGTCATGCCAGCGTTGACAGCCTCCTCGACCACATACTGGATGGCTGGCTTGTCCACTACCGGGAGCATCTCTTTGGGCATCGCCTTCGTGGCGGGAAGAAAGCGCGTGCCAAGTCCCGCAGCGGGGATGACAGCCTTGTTCACTCGTGAGGTCATGACACCACCCTACATAATGGCAGCGTCCTGACAGCGCCACATACCCGCGGGCATCACGGGCGTGGTGGGCGTCGGTAAAGTGGAGGGGTATGGAACCCACCACCCCTGCGGAGCTCAAGGAAGCTGCCCGGCACCGCTTCCGCGCCGCACGTCAGACGATGTCCCGGGAAGACCGCGCGCTCTCCACCACCGGTCTGCAGCGCCGGGTGTCTGAATGGTTGCTGCACCAACCGGCCACAGCAACCGAAGGCCCGGTGGCCGCCTATCTGTCGGTGGACCCGGAACCCGGGACACTTGCGCTGCTTGACACGCTCACACGGAAAGGATTGGACGTCGTTGTGCCGATCTGCGAGCCGGACTATCAACTTTCCTGGTGCAGGTGGCGCAGCGGGGTCGAACTGCACCCGAGCCCCCGTGCCCCCCTGCTTGAACCGGTTGGTCAGCGATTCCACTATGCCGAACTGCTCGATAGCCATGGCGGGTTCACTCTGGTCCTGGTGCCGGGTCTCGCTGTCGACCGCAGCGGTACCCGGCTCGGCCAGGGCGGAGGCTACTATGACCGGTTCCTTACTCAACTGCGGTCAGCCGTCCCAGACGTCCCGGCAGCGGCGTATCTGTATGAGCATGAACTGTTGCCGGAACGGTCTCTGGCCGCCACGGCGCTGGACATGCCGCTCGCCGGCGTCTTCACCCCGTCGGCGTTCCACCGGATCGGGCCAGGCGATGCGGCGGTGTAGACTTGGCACTCGGGACCCTAGAGTGCCAGCCGATACCGGTTTGGGTGATCAAGCCCCCAACGAAACTTAGCTCGTCCAGGAGGATTCCTTTGCCTACATACGCATACGCCTGTAGAGACTGCGACCACGCTTTCGACATCCACCAGGCCTTCGCGGATGACTCGCTGACCGTGTGCCCGTCGTGCGATGGCTCGCTGCGCAAGAAGTTCAACAGCGTGGGGGTGGTGTTCAAGGGCTCAGGGTTCTACCGCAACGATTCCCGCGATAGCAAAAAATCGGTTGAGGTGGGGGCCAGCGGCTCCGCCGCAACCACCTCAACGTCGTCCGACTCCTCCACCGGGGGGTCCGACGGCGGAAGCAGCAACTCGACTGCTACCAAGGATTCTGCCCCTGTGGCGAAGAAACCGGCGCCGACCACAAAGACCACCGCCGCCGCCAGCTAGGACTCCTCCTGCACCGCGACGGGTCATCCGGCGTGTTATCCACATAGCTTTCCCGGTTCCGCCGGGGTCTCCACCGATGTCCTAACCTGGATGGATGGCACCCGGAACGGCTCCCCAGCGGCAAGCATGGGCCCACCACTTCATCCGCCGGTTTGTGTTTCGCAACCGCCGGCTTTTAGCGGCCCTGCTGTTGTGCCTAGCCGCGGCGCTCACGGTCGAGGCGTTGATCCCGCCTGAGCAGACGCGGGTAACGGTGGTTGCGGCGGCGGCAGATCTGCCGGTCGGCACAGTCCTGACGGCCGGCGACCTGGCCACGCTGAACCTTCCGCCGGAGGCCGTCCCCTCCACGTCCTTCGCCGATCCCGGCGCTGTCGTCGGGGAACAGCTTGCCGTCCCCCTGCTCCGCGATACAGTCCTCGCACCGACGTTCTTTGTAGGATCCGGGCTCCTCACCGGCGCCCCCGCCGGGACGGTGGCCGTGCCAGTGCGTCCGGCCGATCAGTCGACAGTTCAGTTACTCTCCCCGGGCCAGTACGTGGACGTCGTCCTCAGTTCGGGGAACGGTTTTGAGGTTCCAGCGACGGCAACTGTGATCGCCCGCGGGTTGCCGGTGCTGTGGACCTCAACTTCGGTGAAGGCCCGCGCCCCGGAGCCCTGGCCCGGCGACGCCAACGGTGAGGGACTGGTGGTGCTGGCCGCCGATCCGACCCACGCGGCCACCCTGGCCGGGTCGTCCAGCAACGGCCAGGTTCACCTGGTGTTGACGGGCCCTCCACCTGAGTCGGTGCTGCCTTGAGTCGGTGCTGCCCCGCTCAGCCTCAACCCCGGAATGGACTTTTCAATCCCAGTGCGGAGGACGCTGATCCTTCAACCACGCTTCATGGGAATCGTCAGTCTCCCCCCAGGAGCGCGCCTCATCCTCTGCGGCGTGTTTGGGGAGAACTCCGTCAGAGGAGGCCGATCCAGCACCGCCCGCCACCGTAGTCCCTTCGTCCGCCGGGCGAGGCGACCCCTTACCCGCCTGTGAGATCTCGCTCATGGTCATCCTGCTCTCTGAGTGCCGGCCGCTCCCCGACACCTCGGCGAGGCCCAAGTAGCTGCCGATCAGGTCAGCGGACCCGTTAGGGTCAGTGAACACTTCGATGGTCCAGAGGGGCATGTACCGCCAGCCCATCCGTTCAAGCAGTTGGGGGCGGAGCCTGCTGCGCTCCCGGACGGTCATGTTTCGGTACCGCTCCGTTCCGTCCGATTCGATGGCCATTGGCGGCGGCTGCGAACCGGAGTCTGCTGCGGTGTGCGACGGTCCGGCGAGCGATGCAGCACCCGCCCCCGCCGTGGCAACAATGTCGAGGACGCCGTCGTAGTGGTCGAACACCTGTGCGCCCCGATCGCGGAGCCGGTTCACCAGGTCGGCGACCAGCGGGTCGTCGTTCACTACCTGTGCGCCTTGCTCCGGCTCGGGCGAAGCGTCTCCGATCGGGTCACCGCTTGGCTCGCCAAGCTCACGCTCAAGCAACCCGTAGAAGTCCAGGGCACCGTTTTCAAGCCTGGTCGGGTCCAGATCTGTGGGCAGGAAACAGGTCACCACCTGGAGTTGGTGGCGTGCCCGGGTCATGGCTGTGACAAAACGACCCCGACCGTCGGGACCGGATAGTTGACCGAAGTTGTGCAGTGCCCTGCCGTGCGGGGTCCTGCCGAACCCCAACGAGAAGATCACGCAATCCCGGGTGAGACCTGCGGCGCGTTCCACGGGCACTACCCGGAAAGACTCCCTGCCGGGAGCGAAAAAGTCGGCAGCCCACGGCAGATCCGCCATTCGCTGTCTGATGGCCTGGCCCACGCGCCCTGCATGGCCGGAACTCGCGGTCACGACGGCCAACGAGTTGCTGGGACGACGGCGGATATGTTCAAACACCAGTTCTACGACGCGGCTGACCTCGGCGGCGACGCTTTCCACGCCGGCCTGATCAGCCGTGGGCATCCCGGTGCCGTCTGGCAGATAGTCAACGGTGAGAGCCCGCCCAGCGCCGGTCACTTCGGCGCCATGCGGGAGGCGTGAGAGCCTGCCGTCGTAGAAGGTATCGCTGAGATATCCGGTCAGGGCCTTGTCGACCCCGCGGTACACCACGCTCAGTGCAATGGTCGGGAGGGTGGTAGAGAGCGCGGAGTAGGCGCTGGTCAGCCGGTCAGCGCCTACTCCGGGTTCGGCTCCCGCACCCACGCTGAAGCTCTGGGGACCGCCGAGCCGGTCATCCCCGAAGGCGATGATCTGGCTTCCCCGCGCCAGTGCCGGAACAACTGACTGAAGGGAGATGGATTCGGCGTCGAGGACTATGACCGCGTCGAATGTCTTGGCGGCCGGCAACACCATGGGCAGCATGAGTGGGCTGGCGGCCCAGACCGGCATCAGCGCTGTCACAAGATCGTCGTCTTGGGCGCTGAGGCCCGCGAGGTCAAGCGTCCCGGTCCGGAGCAACTCCTTCAATTTCCCGGCTTCTGCTGGGCGCGCGGCCAGCGCGGTGCGCCACCGTTCAGCGAGGGCGAACCGAAGCCGGCCGGGGCCGGAAGCGATATGCGCGTTGTCGGCGAGACGGTAATCCGCCTCCAGCCGGCGAAGGCTTCCGCCGTCAGACATTGCAAGGTAATCGTCGCCGCTGATCATGGCGTCGAGCGCCGATTGCCACCACGCGAGTTCCAGTTCGGATCCGACCTGCCGGGCTTCCACCTCGCGGCTCGCCAGGTCGTCGAGCAATTCACCCAGCCCGTGCTCCCGCATCTCGTCGAGGAGGAGCGTGCGCTCCGGGAGGGTGGCGAGGGTCTGCTTATCCTTGGCGAGCTCGGCCAGGCGGTAACCGAGGTCGTCCAGCGGCATGTCAGCGAGATCGACATGACCGGGCGTGGTGGAGAGCACCTGCGTGAGCTCGTCCAGCTCGCGCCGGATCTTGCGGTGGAAGCTGTTGATTTCGGCGAGACCGGTAGGAACCGCGGGATGCCGTTCGGTAGTCGCGTAGCGGGTCCACAGTGTCCGCTGGTGTTGGACTTCCACCAGGGAGGTGTGCAGGTCGGCTATGTGCACTCCCGGGCGCACATATTCCTTGGCTACCCGGCGCAGCCGTGAGCGGGTCATTGAGCTCATCTCGATGGCTCGTTCGCGGCGCCAGGACGATGACGCGGTGGCGGTGATGAGGTCGGTGACTGGCCGGTCAAAGATATCCGGTGTGAACTTGTCGAGGCTGGCCCGGACCGCGGCGAGGAGTTCCAACTGTTCACCCCACTCGGTGAACGAGCCGCCAAGACTGATCTGGGAGTGATCGGCCACGCGTAGCACTTTGTCGCGGAGCAACGGAATGTCACGGGCGAGGTCGACGGCCAGCTTGTGCGCGCGTTCGGTTTCCTTGCGGTTCAGCAGTTTCGCCCCGTACCAGGGGCTATCGACGGCTGAAGCACTGAAACTGCCGAGCTCGGCCGCCCTGCGGAGCCTGCCCGTGAGTTCGGCACGGTCGGGGATGCTGTCCATCACGCTGCGCAGCAGACGCACAGTAGTTGCCGGCGCCGGGTTCAACGAGGTCAGCTCGGCGAGGGACTGCATTGCCTGGTACGGAGAGCAGCCCCAACGGCTTCGCACGTTGTGCAGCGACTTCACATGATCCTGCAATTGGTGTCGGTGGTCGACGAGGGTCTGATGCAGACCGTCCAGCTCAGGCCGGGTTGCCTTCTCATTCCGCACGATCGCGCGGATCAGTTGATCCTTCAGTTGCTGTTCGTTGATGTTGGCGTTGAGCTGTAGGACCAGCGACCCGAGGTTGAGCGTGTCAAGTTCCTGCACCACTTCGTTGAGGGTGCCACGACGCTCCGCCACGACCAGCACGCTTTTGCCCTGCTCGGTTAGTGCTGCAATTGCGTTCAGGGCCGTCTGGGTCTGTCCCGAGCCGGGCGGAGCTGACACCACCAGGGAGTGTCCGTGGGTAATGTGGTCCAGCACCCGCTGCTGTGCGGAGTCGGCGTCCCTGATCAACAGCTCTTCGGCTGGGTGGCGTTCGTCGATTGGGGTCCCGGTGTCAGGGCTATCGAGGGCCCTGGGCGCAGTTTGCCCGTCCTTGGCCGCATCCATCAGCGCTGCCAGGACCGGGTGGTCAGGGCGAATGGCAGGGTCATCGGCAATGTCGGCAAGATCGGCGAAAGTGGACACCAATAGGTGGTGCTCGATCGCCATCCCCCGCACCCCCTCGGTGAGCGCGCGTAGCCGGTCGAGGACTGGCATTGGATCAAACCTGGCGGTGCCGTAGGCGAGTTTGGCTACCGTCTCGGCGTCGATGGTCACGCCTTGGGCCGTGCGCAGGTGACGCACCAGGGCAGGGTTGAACCGGGCGTGCTCGGTGAGCTGGAGCTCGTAGTCATCCTGGGACGTGTGCACCGTCAGTGACACGGCGGTCAGGAGCACAGGCGCAGTCAACGATTCTGTCCTGCCGTCGTCGTCGACGCTACGCCACGCGGCGGTTCCTGCCGCCAGGTACCCGACGTCGATACCCCGCTCGGTGCCGAGCTCGTAGATCTTCGCCCGGAGCACGCGGGCGGCCTTCATCGCTGCCGCGTACTGGCCCGGGTCGCGGAGCAGCGTGGACAGGCGGGTTCGGCGGCCAGCGAGCAGTTGGGCCAGACCCGAGGGGTGAGCATGGGTGAGATCAATGTTGCTGGACGCAGCCGCCGAGAAGTGGAGCAGGGTGTCAGTGCCTGCGTGAGTGCCAAGCTGCTTGAGCCACGGCAACAGGAAGTTCCCAGCGGAATCTCCGGGATCCTGCACTGACACGGTGGTCTCCTTTTCTGCGGTTATTTTCGACGGTCTCGACCAGAGGGGCATGTCTTCCAAGCTATCCGACAAGGGGCGTCCGGACGGGGCCGCAACACCGGGAACGGGTAAATACCCATCCCGACCGCGACCACGGCCCAACTACTCCCACTCGATGGTTCCGGGCGGTTTGCTGGTGATGTCCAGGACCACCCGGTTCACTCCCTCAACCTCATTCGTGATCCGGTTGGAAATCCGGGCCAGCAGGTCGTACGGCAGACGCGACCAGTCGGCGGTCATTGCGTCCTCGCTTGAGACGGGGCGCAACACTATCGGGTGGCCGTAGGTACGACCGTCGCCCTGCACCCCGACGCTGCGGACATCAGCCAACAGGACGACCGGCATCTGCCAGACGTCGTCATCCAGACCCGCGGCGGTCAGCTCGGCCCGCGCGATGGCGTCGGCCCGCCGCAGCAGGTCCAGCCGCTCCTGGGTGACGTCGCCAACGATCCTGATTCCCAGGCCAGGGCCAGGGAACGGCTGCCGGCCAACAATTTCAGCGGGAAGCCCCAGCTGCGCTCCGACCGCTCGGACCTCGTCCTTGAACAGCGCACGGAGGGGTTCCACCAGTTCAAACTGCAGGTCCTCGGGGAGCCCACCGACGTTGTGGTGGCTTTTGATGTTCGCGGCTCCCTCGCCTCCGCCGGATTCGACGACGTCGGGGTAGAGCGTTCCCTGCACCAGGAACCTGATCTTTTCGCCGTGAGCCTGCGCCTGGGCGATGATCGCCCGTTCGGCTTCTTCGAACGCGCGAATGAACTCGCGGCCGATAATCTTGCGCTTGGTTTCCGGGTCGCTGACCCCGGCGAGCGCGTCGAGGAAACGCCTCTGTTCGTTGGCTACGTAGAGGTTCACGCCGGTAGCTGCGACGAAGTCGCGCTCCACCTGCTCTGCTTCACCGTCGCGCAGGAGGCCGTGGTCTACGAAAACACAGGTCAACTGGTCTCCCACCGCACGCTGTACCAGCGCGGCCGCGACGGCGGAATCCACACCCCCGGAGAGCCCGCAGATTACACGGGCGTCGCCTACCTGCTCCCTGATGCGTTCCACCTGTTCCTCGACGATGTTGCCGGTCGTCCAGTTAGCGTCGAGACCCGCGCCCTTGAAGAGGAAGTTCTCCAGCACCTGCTGGCCATGCGTCGAATGCCTTACCTCGGGGTGCCATTGCACTCCGTAGAGGCGCCGGTCCTCGTCGGCGAACGCAGCCACCGGGGCTCCCGCGGTGCTCGCCAGCACCTCGAATCCTTCGGGGGCTGACTGCACACTGTCCCCGTGGCTCATCCAGGCGTTTTGATGCTCAGGGATGCCGTCGAGCAATGACCCGCTGGCCCCGGTCGCTGCAACGTCGGTCGAACCGTACTCACGGAGCCCGGTTTTTGCGACCGTGCCGCCCAGGGCGGAGGCCATCGCCTGGAAGCCGTAACAGATCCCCAACACTGGCACGCCAGCCGCGAACAACCCGGGATCGACCCGTGGAGCCCCATCGGCGTAGACGCTTGATGGGCCGCCGGACAGGATGATCGCCACCGGATCCTTCGCCAGGAGCGCTGCGGTGTCCAGCGTGTGAGGAACCACTTCCGAGTACACGTCGGCGTCACGGACACGGCGGGCAATCAACTGGGCGTACTGGGCGCCGTAGTCCACCACCAGCACCGGCCGGTGGCTGGTCTCGGAGCTCTCGTCGGCGGAGTCAATGGTGGAGTCGGCAGCGCCTGAAATTCCGGGTCCGGGTGCGGGAATAGTCACCCGTCAACAATAGTCGCCGTCGACCCCCGACCGCACATCGCGACGACCCCACGACTCCTAGTACCGGGAGGCGGCTTCGGGATGGGCGGCGAGTTCACTGTCAACCCGATGATGGATCCGGCGTTCAACGATGAAGGACAGCAGCGGAACCACCCCACCGAGTGCCATCAGCAGGAACTGTTTGAACGGCCAGCGCATCATCTGCCACAGCCGGAAGTCGGCAATCAGGTACACCACGTACATCCAGCCGTGCACAATCAGGACGGTGGTGGAAAAGTTGAATCCCGCGGCGGTATCCGAGAATTCCTTGTCGGTCAGCGAGAGCAGCCCTTCGGGGCCCCCGACCATGATGTGGGACTGCATTCCGTAAGCTGCAATCATTTCCACGACCACCAGCAGCAGCATGACGCCGGTGGCATACGCCAGCACCTTGTAGAACGTCACCGCCGAGAGGATCTGGGCGTGGGTGCCGCCGAACCGCCGCTTGGGTGTCTTGGCGGTACCGGGGCCGCCGCCTGCTGGCCGGTTGACGTCGGGGGTGCTCACTGTCGTACCTCATTCTCGGTTGGTTGGTGCTCGAGAGCGGCCGCATCCTCTGCCGCTTCCAGGGTGCGACGGTGATCGTCGGCTACCAGGCGCCACCACAGGAAGAAGGCAAACCCGGCGAACACAAACCACTCGACCGCGTAGAAAATGTTTAGCCAGTTCAGTGGGGTGTCCTGAGGTTGCGGACCTACGGTGACAGCCTCCAGCGGTGCCTGTGGGACACGTTCCGCTCCGTCGACGGTCGTGACTGATGACACCACGAACCCGGCATAGATGGCCCGGTCCCAGCGGTTGGTGAGTTCCGCCGTCGCAAGCATCGGGACCTGACCCGCCACTGGTCGTTCAGCGATCGGGCCCTCGGCGGGTAGCAAACGCCCCACCACAACTCCGGGTCCCGCAAGGTCGGGCACCTCGTTGGCTGCAGCGGCGTCCTGGACCCAGCCGTGCACCACCGGTATCACTGTCTGGTCGTCGCGACCGGCCGCCGGGTTGGCGGGCGCGCCGTCGACGGCGAATGCCGAGACCAGCCAGAACCCCCGCCGATCCCCCTGTAGCCGGTTCTGGACCAGCACGGCCGTATCCGCAAGGAATTCGCCGTCCATGGTGACCCTTTGGTCGGCGACCGGCGCGGTCATCGGAACGCCGGGGCTGAAGACATCAATCAGCGGGCGCACCTGTTCGGTGGTACTCGTTGGTGGCGGCGCGTCGCCAGTCGAACTGGAGAACTGCCATTGGCTCAAAAGCACAAAGACTGCCGCAATCACCATGGCGAGGATCAACGAGAGGATCCAACGGAGTTTCAGCGCGGTTTTGAGCACCTCTCAACGGTACTTCGTCACCCTGTAGAAAACCGAATGCCCGGGTGAATCAGCAGGAACGCCCTTCATCACAACACAGTGATTGGGAAATGTCTATCACTTAGCCCAAAAGGGGCTAGGATGATTGATCGTGCGCTCCTATCCCTATCCAGACCCTGGATCTCCCGACCTCAGATCCCCCTCCCGCTATCTGCTGTGGCTGGCATCGAAGCAGAAAGCCACCCTGCTTGCCGGGGTGCTGTTCGGCACCGTCTGGATGGTCTCCCAGGCGGTCATGCCCTATGTCCTGGGCCGGGCCATCGACGAGGGGGTGGTGTCGGGAAACTTCGACCGCCTACTCCTCTGGGTGGGGGTCCTGATCGGTTTGACCATCCTGCAGGCAGTAGCCGGGACCCTTGAGCACCGCACGGCCATCAGCGGGTGGATGCAGGCCGCCTTCCTCTCGATCCGGCTGATCGGGTACAAAATCACCCGCACCGGCGACGCACTGCCGAGGAAGCTTTCCACCGGCGAAGTGGTTTCCACTGCCGCATCGGATGCCACCCGGCTCGGCGAAATCTACGCGGTGTCGGCACGGCTCGCAGGCTCGATCGTGGCCTGGCTGGTGGTGTGCGTGCTCATCGCGCAGACCTCCCTGCCGCTCGGGATCATCGTCCTCGTCGGCGTCCCCGCCTGCTGCGGACTGCTCCTCTTTGTGGTCCGCCCCCTGCAGGCCCGCCAACGCGAGCAACGTGAGGCGTCAGGCAAGATGACCGCTGTCGGAGCCGACACCGTGGCAGGGCTGCGGGTACTGCGGGGTATCGGCGGCGAGCACATCTTCGTGAACCGCTACCGGGAACGGTCAGCCAAAACCAGGGATTCCGGGATCCGGGTTGCCTACTCGCTTGCCGATCTTGAAGCCTCCCAGGTGTTCATCGCGGGCGCCTTCAGCGTCCTGTTCACCTGGGTGGGCGCGAACCTGGCACTGTCCGGCGAGATCGAACCCGGCCAGCTCGTGGCGCTCTACGGCTACTCAATTTTCCTGATGACGCCGATTCGAGCGGCGGCCGACAGCGTGGCCCGCTTCATCAGGGCCCACGTCGGCGCCCGGAAGATCATCGCCGTCCTCGTCGTCGAGCCTGACGTAACCGACCAGGAGACCGCCCTCCCTGCCCCTCCCCCCGGTTCGCCCCTGCATGACGCCCGCACCGGCGTCGTGATCCGCCCCGGCCGGATGACAGCGGTCGTTTCGGTGGACACCGCGGCGTCGGCCGATCTCGCCACCAGGCTGGGCCGCTTCGAGGATCAGGTGCTTGAGCTCGCCGAGGTCCGCTGGGGAGCCGAACCGCTGCAAAACATCGCCCTGCAGGACATCCGCCGTCGGATCGTGGTCAGCGAGGCGAACCCGCAGTTATTCACCGGTTCCCTCCGCTCCCAGCTGGATCCGCAGTCACAGCATGACGACTCAAGCATCCTCGCAGCATTGGATGCCTCCAGCGCACTAGACATCCTTGACGGTGTTGACGACGGCCTCGACCATGAGGTCACCGAGCGCGGCAGGGGCTTCTCCGGTGGACAACGCCAGCGCCTCGTTCTCACCCGGGCACTCCTGACCGGCGCTGAGACGCTGGTCCTGATCGAACCGACCAGCGCCGTCGACGCCCACACCGAGTCACGGATCGCTGCCCGACTGAAGGGCATCCGCGGCGGGCCCGATCAGACCACAGTGGTGGTCACAGCCAGCCCCCTCATGCTCGGCGTGATGGACCATGTGGTGTACCTCGAGGATGGCCGCGTCGCCGCCGAAGGAACGCACCACGACCTGCTGTCCAGCCACCCCGCCTACCGAAACGTGGTTATCCGAAGTGAGTGAAACAGCTGTCAACACCGATGCGTCGGGGAAACTTCCCGTCGCCGAGCCCGCCCAGGTCCGCACCGAGGCCGCGCGCCTGATCAGGCACCACCGGGGCGGGCTCTCCCGCGTCGTCGCCCTGTACATCGGTTCGGCGATCGCCGGCTTGGTGGGCCCGGTGCTGCTGGGGCGGGTCGTGGACGCCGTCGTCGACGGAACCACCTCCGACTACATCGCGGCCATTTCCATGATCATGCTCGCGTTCTTGATCGTTCAGGCAGTCCTGCGGCGCCTGGCGGTCCGGGCCGGCATGGTGTTCGGGGAAACGGTTTTCGCCGAACTGCGCGAGGACTTCATGGAACAGGTCACCTCGCTGCCCCTGTCGACGGTGGAGCAGGCGGGAACGGGTGACCTGGTGTCCCGCACCACCAACGACGTCGACGCCGTCTCCCACACGGTACGCTTCGGTGTCCCCCAGGTAGTGGTGTCCGTCGTCACCATCCTGCTCACCATCGGGGCGGCGGTCATCACCTCACCGGTAACCGCGCTGGCACTTCTGGTCGGGCTGCCCGTGCTGTATCCAGTGACCCGGTGGTACCTCAAGCGCAGCTCGGCCGGGTATCAGAAGGAGCGGGAAACCTATGCCGTCGTGAACGGTTCCATCACTGAGACCATCGAGGGCGCACGGACCGTCGACGCCCTGGGCCTTGGCGCACTGCGCCGCGACCGCATCGACGGAGCCCTGAGCGGTAGCTACCGCGCCGAACGGTACACCTTGTGGCTGCGTACAGTTCTTTTCCCGGCCGCGGACTTCGCCTTCTGGCTGCCCGTCGCCGGGGTGCTGCTCTGGGGCGGCTGGCTCGCATCGCTCGACGTGGTCACACCCGGTGTCGTGGCAACCGTCGCCCTGTTCGCGGTCCGCCTCATCGACCCGGTGGATCTGTTGATCATGTGGACCGACGAGATTCAGGTAGGGGCCGCGTCGCTGGCGCGTATCGTCGGGATCAAGGAGGTGCAGCCGGATCGGCACGCCACCGATCACGAACCATTGAACGAGGACATCCTGGTCTCCAAGGCACGGTACGCCTACCGGCCCGGACACGACGTGTTGCATGGTGTTGATCTGGAGCTCCGCCGCGGTGAGCGGCTGGCAATGGTCGGTCCGTCGGGCGCGGGCAAGTCGACGCTGGGACGGCTCATCGCCGGGATTCACCCGCCGACCGCCGGCGCAGTCACCGTGGGAGATGTACCCCTGGTAGACCGCCCCCTCAACGCACTGCGCCGCGAGGTGGCGCTCGTCACCCAGGAGCACCACGTTTTTGTCGGCTCGTTGGCGGACAACATCCGTCTGGGCAAGGATGACGCGACGGAGGCCGAGCTTGAGCAGGCACTCGACGACGTCGGCGCGCTTGGCTGGGCCCGCGCCCTGCCGCTTGGCCTCAAGACCGAGGTCGGATCGGGAGCTCACGAGCTGACGCCGGCCCAGGCGCAGGAACTGGCCCTGGCGCGCCTGGTCCTCGCCGACCCGCACACCCTCGTACTGGATGAGGCGACATCGCTCATCGATCCGCAGGCAGCCCGTGACCTGGAGCGGTCGCTCAACGCGGTCCTGGCGGGCCGGACCGTCGTCGCCATCGCGCACCGGTTGCACACTGCCCATGACGCCGACCGAGTGGCGGTCGTCGAGAACGGCAGGATCACCGAGCTGGGCTCGCACGACGAACTGCTGGCCCTGGACGGCTCCTATGCGGCGCTGTGGAAGTCGTGGCGCTCGGAATAGTCCACGGAAGAGGGCAGAACGTGGATCCGAGCCGGGATCGAGAACAAAATTCGCTGCTGAGCGGGTCTGGTGCCGGTCTCTGGGTGAGCAACCTGGACCGGCGGGGTCAGCCTAGACGAGCGGGAGGGAAAGGTCGCCCACCGATGTCTAGTTCCCTCACCGATTCCGCGACAACGCCGGCGACAACCGCGGCGGAGCCCTCAGTGGTCGAAGAAGACGAGGGTCGAGTTGATCAGTTCGGCTATCACTTCAGTGTCGTTGGCTCGCCGCAGCGACTCCCTGAAGTTTTCCTTGAAGAGTGAGCGTGCCAGGGTGGCCAACACCTCGAGGTGTTCGGAAAAGGATTGCGATGGGGTGGCGATGAGCAGGATGAGGGTGGCCGGACCGTCGACAGCGCCGAAGTCGAGGCTGTGACCGTACTTGGTGACGCCCACCGCGATGCTGGTCTGGGTGACGTAGTCGCTGCGCGCGTGCGGCAGCCCGACCCCGCCCGGCAAGCCAGTAGCCATCTGGTGTTCCCGGGAGTTGACCTGGGTCAGGAACCCTTCGAGCTGCGAAATCCGTCCATTCTCGAAAAGTCTCGTGGCAAGCTGCGCTGCCGCCTCTTCCTTGTTGGCGGCGACCATTTCGAGGATCACCAGTCCAGGGATAGTCAGTTTGGCGTCGTTGTATTCAAGAGAACGCTCGGTCACGGTAGACCTCTCGCGGGTTGCGTTGGACAGGCGGCGCGGCGTCCGAACCGCTGTCCTAGCTTAGCGGCACAATATCTTCGACTCCCATCCGGGCGTTGTCGGCCAGGATGTCGTCGGGCTGCTCCTGGCTCAGTCGCTCGGCTTCCACGCGGGCCAGGTAGTGCTTGACCTCGCGGTCAACCTGCTCATCACTCCATTCGAGGAAGGGTGCCATCAGGGCGGCGACGGCTGGGGCGGCGGACACCCCACGATCCCAGGACTCGATGGAGATCCTCGTGCGGCGGGTGAGCACGTCGTCAATATGCCGTGCGCTCTCGTGGGTGACCGCGTACACTACCTCGGCGCCCAGATAGTCGTCTGCCCCGGGCAGCGGCTCGCCGAGGGCGCGATCTTCACGGATCAAGGCGAGGATGTCTTCGGCGTGGCTTCCGTAGCGCTGCAGGAGGTGCTCAACCCTGGCCACATGGACGCCCGAGCGCTCTGCCATCCTGGCCCGCTTGTTCCAGGCAGCCTTGTACCCCTCGGCTCCCAGCAGGGGAACGGTCTCGGTGCAGCTCGCGGGGACCCGCTCGTCGAGTGCCCTGGTCGCCTCATCGACCGCGTCCTTGGCCATCACCCGGTAAGTGGTCCATTTGCCGCCAGCCACTACCACCAGGCCGGGGACGGGGTGCGCCACGACATGCTCGCGGGAGAGCTTGGCGGTGGAGTCGCTCTCGCCTGCCAGCAGCGGCCGGAGCCCCGCGTAGACGCCTTCAACGTCCTCTCGGGTGAGCGGGCGTCGCAGCACTTTGTTGACGTGCTCAAGGATGTAGTCAATGTCCTTGGAGGACGCTGCCGGGTGGGCTTTGTCTAGATCCCAGTCGGTGTCGGTGGTCCCGATGATCCAGTGCCGCCCCCAGGGGATGACGAACAGGACCGATTTTTCGGTGCGCAGGATCAGGCCGACGGTGGACTGGAAGCGGTCCCGTGGAACCACCAGGTGGATACCCTTTGACGCCCTGACCTTCATCTGGCCACGGTCGGTGACCATGGCCTGCGTTTCGTCAGTCCAGACGCCCGTCGCGTTGATGACCTGTTTGGCGCGGATTTCGAACTGCTCGCCGGTTTCCTGGTCTTTCACGCGGGCACCGACTACGCGCTCGCCCTCCCTGAGGAAGTCGACGACGGTTACCCGATTGGCCACCTTGGCGCCGTAGTGCCCTGCGGTGCGCACCATGTTGACCACGTACCGCGCGTCGTCGACCTGAGCGTCGTAATAGCGGATCGAGCCCACCATGGCGTCGTCCTTCAGGCTCGGAGCTGCCCTCAGGGTGCCACGACGGGATAGGTGCTTATGCATGGGCACCCCCCGGGAGTTGCCGGAGGTCAAGCCCATCGTGTCGTACAACAGGATCCCTGCGCCGACGTAGGGGCGTTCGAAGAAACGCCTGGTCAGCGGATAAAGGAACGGCACCGGTCGGACGAGGTGCGGGGCAATCCGCTGAATCAGTAGGCCGCGTTCCTTCAGCGCCTCCTGCACCAGGGCAAAGTCGAGCATCTCAAGGTACCGCAGGCCACCGTGGATTAGCTTCGAGGATCGCGACGATGTACCGGAGGCCCAGTCTCGGGCCTCAACCATCCCCACGTCGAGTCCGCGCGTCACGGCGTCGAGCGCTGACCCGGCACCAACGACGCCGCCTCCGACAATCAGGATATCCAGTTCCTGGCCGGACTCCGCGGTGGCTTTTAACGCTGTAATCGCATCTTCACGGTTCTTGGGGCTCAGTACACCTGATGACATGGCGGCGATCCTTCGTCGGGTTCGATACTACGTTCCCCCACCTTAGCAATCAGCCGTTGGAAAGGTAGGGGGAAAGGACTACTTCCACCCGCTGAAACTCTTTCAGATCCGAGTAACCGGTGGTGGCCATGGCCCGGCGCAAGGCGCCGATCACATTGGAGGTGCCGTTGGTGTGGTGGGAGGGGCCCCACAGCACCTCCTTGAGCGGACCCACCGTGCCAATATTCACCCGGTCTCCCCGGGGCAGCTCATCGTGGTGGGCTTCCTGCCCCCAGTGCCAGCCCTTACCGGGAGCCTCCTCGGCCCGGGCAAGTGCGGAACCGAGCATGACGGCGTCGGCTCCCATGGCGATGGCTTTGACGATGTCGCCGCTGGCGCCCATTCCGCCGTCGGCAATCACATGCACGTAGCGGCCGCCCGATTCGTCCATGTAGTCACGTCGGGCTGCTGCCACGTCGGAGATGGCGGAGGCGAGGGGCGAATGAATGCCCAGGGCGCGGCGCGTCGTCGTCGTCGCTCCCCCGCCGAATCCGACCAACACCCCGGCGGCACCGGTGCGCATCAGGTGGAGCGCGGGGGTGTACCCGGCGGCCCCGCCGACAATGACTGGGACATCGAGTTCGTAGATGAACTGTTTGAGGTTCAACGGCTGATCGTTTTTGGAGACGTGCTCGGCCGAGACCGTGGTGCCGCGGATCACGAAGATGTCGACTCCCGCGGCTAGCACGGTCTTGTAGAACTCCTGGGTGCGCTGCGGTGTCAGCGACCCTGCCACAGTGACGCCCGCCTCCCGGATTTCGGCGAGTCTGCTGGTGATCAGTCCCTCCTGAATGGGGGCGCTGTAGATTTCCTGCATCCGGCGGGTAGCAGCCGGACTGAAGTTTTCGGTGCTGAGACCCGCAATCTCGTCCAGCACAGGCTGCGGGTCCTCATACCTGGTCCACAGTCCCTCAAGGTTGAGGACCCCGAGACCGCCGAGGCGGCCCATGGCAATGGCGGTCGCCGGCGACATGGCGGAGTCCATTGGCGCCGCGATGACTGGCATCTCGAACTGGTACGCGTCAATCTGCCACTGCACCGACACGTCATACGGGTCGCGGGTGCGGCGGGACGGGACCACCGCCACATCGTCGAGCGAATATGCCCGCCGTCCGCGCTTGCCTCGGCCAATTTCTATCTCGTTAGTCACTCCTCAAGGCTATCCCAGGGCGGCATGCAAAGAGTCCCTTAGTTCCGGTAAGCGCCCTGAAGGTGATAAGCGTGCTTTCCTTTTTGGCCCCGAGGGGACTAGGGTTGATGGCGTCCGGGACACAGGAGCTGGCACGGTCCCGGTCCATCGATCTCCACCACCAAAGGAAGTGTCGACATGCAGGATCTGGAGCAGTGGCCCACCGGAAGGTTGTTGACCACCGCGGCACGCTTAGTCGACCACGCCTGGAACGCGGGCCTGGTAGATCTCGGCCTCACCCACGCTGGCTACACCGCGTTACGCGTGCTGGAAGATCACGGTCCGATCAACCAGACACGGCTTGCCCAACTGATCCGCGTCCAGAACCAGACCATGGGCAAAACTATTGAGAAGCTCCAGACGACTGGGTATGTCCACCGGGTGCGGGGAGAGCTGGATCAGCGAATCCAGCTGGTCTCGGTGTCCGATGCTGGCAAGAACGCTCTGGCCAGCGCGCAGACGATCGAGCAATCGCTGATCCTCGGCGGCGGGCTTCTGTCAGAAACCCTGCGCGCTGAACTACGGAATTTGATTGAAGAGCTGGGCGCCGGACGCAATAGCGGACATCGGACCGCTGGCTGACTACAGCTCGCCTTTCAACGTAGACTGCCCTGTGCGAGAGAGTTTCGAACACAATTGTCGAAAGGTACGGGCGATGGGCGATAAGAGCAGGCTTTCACCGGAGCAGTCATTTCCGGCAGACTTGGCACCCCTGGAGGACAGCCAGGTGGAGATTCTCAACAGCAAGGTCAACCGCCAGCTGGATCTCGAGTACATCGAGGACCAGGAGGTTGATCCCGAAACCGAATCCCGCTATGAGGAGCTCAAGGCTGAACTCGACTACCGGGCGGGCGAGGACAGCCAGCCACCGGTCGACGGACGGGACGCCCTCAAGTCATCGGCTCAGGAGCCGAAGGACAAGGCCTCGGCCTAAGTCCCCCGAGCCCGGCCCGGCGACCGGGCCGGGCAGGCCGGTCATCGGGAGCCGGCCGCGGGGGTTTTACTTGCTGCCGTAGTTAGGCGCCTCGACGGTCATTTGGATGTCGTGGGGGTGGGATTCCTTCAGACCGGCCGAAGTGATCCGGACAAACTTGCCCTTGGCCTTCAACTCACCGATGGTACGGGCCCCGGTGTAGAACATGGTCTGCCGCAGCCCACCGACCAACTGGTAGGCCACCGATGCCAGCGGACCCCGGTAGGCGACCCGACCCTCGACGCCCTCGGGAATCAGCTTGTCGTCGCCGATGACGTCCGCCTGGAAGTAGCGGTCCTTGGAGTAGGAGGTGTTCTTGCCCCGGGTCTGCATGGCGCCCAGCGATCCCATGCCGCGATAGGTTTTGTATTGCTTGCCGTTGACGAAGATCAATTCGCCAGGGGCTTCCGCGGAGCCGGCGAGGAGAGAACCCAGCATGACGGTGTCGGCTCCAGCGACCAGCGCTTTGCCGATGTCACCCGAGTACTGGAGGCCGCCGTCGGCGATTACCGGGACGCCGGCAGGGATTGCGGCTTTGGCCGACTCGTAGATGGCGGTGACCTGTGGCACTCCGACACCTGCAACGACGCGGGTGGTACAGATGGATCCTGGTCCAACGCCCACCTTGATCCCGTCGGCGCCGGCGTCGATCAGCGCCTGTGCGCCCTCACGGGTCGCTGCCTGGCCGCCAATGATGTCGACGTGGGCGAGTAATCGTTCGGCTTTGAGCCGGGCCACCATGTCGAGGACGCCGGCGCTGTGGCCGTTGGCCGTGTCGACGAAGAGTGCGTCGACGCCGGCGTCGACCAGGGCCATCGCGCGCTCCCAGCCGTCGCCGAAGAAGCCAATCGCCGCTCCGACCCGCAGGCGGCCTTCGTCGTCCTTGGTGGACAGGGGATACTGCTCGGCTTTTGTAAAATCCTTGACCGTTATGAGGCCGCGGAGGACGCCGTCGGTGTCCACCAATGGAAGCTTCTCAATCTTGTTTTTGGCCAGTAGACCGATCGCGTCCTCGCCGCTGATCCCCACCTGCCCGGTGATGAGCGGCATGGGGGTCATGACGGCGCGGACCAGCCGGTGTGGCCATTCGTGTTCGGAGACGAACCGGGTGTCCCGGTTCGTGACGATCCCCAGCAGCCGGCCGTCGTCGTCAATCACTGGCAGACCGGAGACCCGGTAGTGTCCGCATAGCTCGTCGAGTTCGGCCAGGGTGGCGTCGGGGCCGATGGTGACCGGGTGGGTGATCATGCCGGATTCGCTGCGCTTGACCCGGTCCACCTGCTCGGCCTGATCCTGGATGGAGAGGTTGCGGTGGATGACGCCGAGGCCGCCCTGCCTGGCCATCGCGACGGCCATTCGGGCTTCGGTGACCGTGTCCATGGCGGAGGACAATAAGGGTGTCTGGACGGTGATGCGCTTGGAAACCCGCGAGCTGGTGTCGGCTTCCGACGGAATCACGTCGGTGAGGCCGGGCAGGAGCAGGACGTCGTCGTACGTCAGCCCAACGAATCCGAAGGGGTCGTGGGTTTCGTCACGCTGGGACGGATGGCTCACTACGTCGCCTCTTTCTCAGATGGTCTTTCGGCGGCAGCTGGCCGAGGGATGGTCGGACTGCCAGACTCTCATCCTAAAACGATTGCAGGGTGCACCCTATTCCGAGGGCGTGGGGTTGGACACACCCGCGGACCTCAAGGAGCGGACCGCCAAACCTGCTGGGCGAGCCGCGGTACGGTCGAGGACGAACTCACCCGCGGTGCCGCGAGGCAAAACCGGACACCGTCGATATGTTCGCGTATGACAGCACCCCCGGTCCGCGGACCGGGGGTGCTGTCATACGCTAGCCGTACAAGTACCTGTGGAGGACTAGTGGCTGTGACCCTCGTTGTCGTCGGCCTCGGGCTTCTCGACCACCAGTGTTTCGGTGGTGAGAATTAGAGCCGCGATGGACGCCGCGTTCCGCAGGGCGGAGCGGGTGACCTTGACGGGGTCGATGATCCCGGCGTCGACCAGGTTCTCGTACTCGCCGGTGAGGGCGTTGAAGCCGTGTCCTGGCTCAAGCTCCTCCACCCGGTGCACCACGACGTAGCCTTCGTGGCCAGCATTCTCGGCGATCCAGCGCAGTGGCTGGGCCAATGCGCGGCGGACCAGGTTGATCGCAGTTGCCGCATCGCCCTCGAGGGCGAGGACTGATGCGTCGGTGTCCAGTGCCTTGGAGGCGTGGATCAGCGCGGCGCCGCCACCGGCGACGATGCCCTCGTCGAGAGCGGCACGTGTCGCTGACACGGCGTCCTCGATCCGGTGCTTCTTTTCCTTGAGCTCAACCTCAGTGGCTGCGCCCACCTTGATGACTCCGATGCCGCCGGCCAGCTTGGCCAGGCGTTCCTGAAGTTTCTCGCGGTCCCAATCAGAATCGGTGCGCTCAACTTCGGCACGGATCTGGGCCACGCGGTCGGCAACATCGGACTCGCTGCCGATGCCGTCAACAATGGTGGTGGTGTCCTTCGTGACGGTGATCCGGCGTGCCGAACCCAGCACCTCAAGACCCACCTGGTCCAGCTTGAGGCCGAGATCAGGAGAAACTACCTGAGCACCGGTCAGCGTGGCGATGTCCTGCAGCATG
This sequence comes from Arthrobacter glycogeni, assembly GCF_054511155.1. NCBI lineage: Bacteria > Bacillati > Actinomycetota > Actinomycetes > Micrococcales > Micrococcaceae > Arthrobacter > Arthrobacter glycogeni. The sequence goes on from NZ_JBTNDE010000001.1 coordinate 298,695, forward strand.
GCCTTGCGGCGGTCGCCGAAGCCCGGCGCCTTGACGGCGACGACGTTCAGCGTGCCGCGGATCTTGTTCACCACGAGGGTGGAGAGCGCCTCGCCGTCGATGTCCTCGGCGATGATGAACAGTGGCTTGCCCGCCTGCAGCGCCTTCTCCAGCAGCGGGAGGAATTCCTGCAGCGAGGAGATCTTGCCGGAGTTGATCAGGATCAGGGCGTCTTCAAGCACTGCTTCCTGGCGCTCGGCGTCGGTGATGAAGTAGGGGCTGAGGAAGCCCTTGTCGAACTGCATGCCCTCCGTGAGGACCAGTTCGGTCTGCGTGCTGGAGGACTCTTCGATGGTGATGACGCCATCCTTGCCGACCTTCTCGAAGGCTTCAGCGATGAGCTCGCCGACCTCCGAGCTCTGGGCTGAGATGGAAGCAACGCTGGCGGTCTGCTGACCGACAACTTCGCGGGCGTTCTCCAGCAGGCGGGCTGCTACTGCCTCGATGGCGACCTCGATGCCGCGCTTGAGCTGCGAAGGGGCAGCACCTGCGGCGACGTTCCGGAGACCCTCGGACACCAGGGCCTGCGCCAGGACAGTGGCGGTGGTGGTGCCGTCACCGGCAATGTCGTTGGTCTTGGTGGCAACTTCCTTGGCGAACTGCGCCCCCAGGTTCTCGAACGGGTCGTCCAGTTCGATCTCACGGGCGATGGTCACGCCGTCGTTGGTGATCGTGGGGGCGCCCCACTTTTTGTCCAGCACGACGTTGCGGCCGCGGGGGCCGAGCGTCACCTTGACGGTGTCAGCTAGCTTGTTGACTCCCGCTTCCAGTGCGCGGCGTGCAGCGTCATCAAACTTCAACTGCTTTGCCATGATGTGGTTCCTCTTCCATTGTGCAAATCCTGCATGTGCAATACCTGGTACAGCCGGTGGTCTTGGGTGGGTCTTCACGCACCGACAAGAGAACCCCGGCCTGTGCGGCCGGGGTTCTCTTGGGGAAACTACTTAACGACGATCGCCAGCACGTCGCGGGCGGAGAGTACGAGGTACTCCTCGCCGGCATGCTTGACTTCGGTTCCGCCGTACTTGGAGTAAATGACGATGTCGCCTTCGGCTACATCGACAGGTACGCGGTTTCCGTTGTCGTCAACACGGCCCGGGCCCACTGCAACAACTTCGCCCTCCTGGGGCTTTTCCTTGGCAGTATCCGGGATCACCAGACCCGAGGCAGTGGTCTGCTCGGCTTCCAGTGGGCGAACAACAATACGATCCTCAAGAGGCTTAATAGAGACCGACACTCGGACCTCTCCTTCGCTTGGGTGACAAATGGAATCAAGGCCTTCGGTTAGCGCTGACCGTCGTCGCGGTGCCGGCTCACGCTTCCTGAAGGAATTAGCACCCTCATGGTGAGAGTGCCAAGTCTGACCTTATGCATTGGTTAGCACTCGGTCAAGGCGAGTGCCAGATTGCGCTCGCAGCACAGCTTGCTCTTGCACCGTTACCTAGGGTTCACGTCGCGGATGATCGCCGCCCGGCCCAGCCCTGCGGCTATTCCGACAACGACGGCGAGAATCGCCGGGAGCGCAGCGCCCGTCCCGGGTAGCAGCAGTGCCGTTGTGGCAGCGGCCAGACCGGCGAACACCAGTGCGAAGGCTGCCACGTGGAGCCACTGGTTGGGCACCTGCTTCGGCCGCCGTCGAGCCCTGGCTTGTCTCCATACCGCTGCCGCAGAATGGCGACGTGGTCGGGTCGCCCGTACCGGCGCTGGTCCTCCTGGAAGTCCATGGTCGAACACTATCCCTTCCAGCGTCCCCGCCCGTGAAAACTGCCACTCAAGGTTGAGTTATCGCCTCGAAGACCGCCACCGTCCGCGCAGGGACGGTAAAGACACCGTCTGCATCGGCTGTTGCCTGGCGGATTGTTTCGTCGCTCCCATCGGCTTGCACGGTGTGCAACGTGAATCCCTGGCCTATCGCCGCAGGGACTTGCTGCACAGCGCTTTCGTCGGAGGCGTTGAATACCACCACGATGCCAGTGCGCTCGGGATCGAGGTCCGGACCGGCGGTGTCGTCGAGGTGCATCACGATCACCCCGGGTGCCTGATCTGGGCCGGTTCCGGGAAAGGAGAGCTTCTGCTGGACAAGATCCGCCGTACCCAGGCTGAAGAGAGGGCTGCTCTGGCGGATGCGCAGCAGTTCCTGTGCCTGTGTGCGAGCCAATTCGATGTCAGCGGGTGAGGGCTTGAGGGTCGGATCGGCGAGCAGCGGCCGCATGAAGTCATACTTGTCCTCATTGTCGGTGCGCGGAGGCAGCCCGCGTCCGAAACCGTTGTCCGTACCCGTGTGATCCAGGACGTTGAACCAGTCGCCGGAGTCGTAGCTGTTGCGGTCCAGGGACTTGCTCCTTAGCGCCTCTCCTCCTGCATGCCAGAAGGACACCCCCTGTCCCAGCGCTGTTGTCGAAAGGGCCAACGTTTGCATCCGGACCCGATCAGCCATGGGCGTGTCGACCGGCATCTTGAAGGCGAGGGCATCGAAGAGGGTCTCGTTGTCGTGTGCCTCCACGTAGGTGATGGCTTCCTGCGGGTCGGCGGTATATCCAGTGGGAGAGCCGTTGTAGTCGATGTCTGCCCCAGTGACCTCATCGCCGAACCGGTCAGTAAAGGAATAGTCCTTGAGGTTGCCAGTTAGGCCCACCCGGATCTGGTCCTGAGACTGGAGCAGTCGTGCGCGTTGTTCCTCCTCGGTCCCGTTCACCTCGATGCCATTCGGGTCGGTCAGCAGCCCCGACGCAAAGCCTTGGACCCGTGGATCCTCGTCAAACGGACCTCCACCTCGCACCGCGTCACGGAGACGGTCGTTGAAGGTTCCGATGCCGGTACCGGCCATGTTGGCCTGCGTGGCCTGCTCGAAGCGGGCGTTATCCGCGACCTCCCCGAAGTTCCAGCCCTCGCCGTAGAGGTAGATCGACTTACCGTCGATACCGTCGCGTTTAAGAGTCAGTTTATCCAGCGCCGCGCGGACGTCGAGGAGGTTCTGCTTCGAATGGTGCCCCATCAGGTCGAATCGGAATCCGTCCAGCTTGTAGGTCCGTGCGAGCGTCACGATGGAGTCGATCATCAGCTTGCCCATCATGGTGTTTTCGGTTGCCGTGTTGGGGCAGCAGGTCGAGGTTTCGACGGCGCCCGACTCAGGATTGAGTCGGTGGTAGTAGCCCGGAACGATGCGATCGAGATTGTTCGTTGCCGCTTGGCCCGCGCCAGCCGTGTGGTTGTAGACAACGTCCTGGACGACACGCAGTCCGGATTCGTTGAGCGAGGCGACCATGCCGCGAAACTCGCGGATGCGAGTAGCATCCTCGGGATTTGTTGAGTAGGAGCCCTCCGGCGTCGTGTAGTGCAGCGGGTCGTAGCCCCAGTTGAAACCGTCCTGCCCGGCGACCGCCGAGACGCACTCCTGCTGCTCCGTGCTGTCCGGTGCGTAGGACACGAGGTCACACGCGGGTTCGGCCTGCAAAGACCTGTCCTCTTCGACGGTGCCGATGTCGTTAACGGGCAGAAGGTGAACAGCGTTCAGCCCGCTGTTGGCGAGCTCGGAGAGGTTCTTCATGCCGTCGCTGTCCTGTCGTGAGAAGGCAGCATAGGTTCCGCGCTCAGCCTCGGGCACGGTGGTGTCGCCAATTGAGAAGTCCCGTACGTGGAGTTCATAGACGCTCAACTGCTCGGGGCGCTCAAGGACGGGCTTCGCGAGCCGGTTCCAGTCAGCTGGTAGGAGGGCCGGATCCGCGAGGTCAACGAAGAGGGACCGCTCCGAGTTCGTGGACAGGCCCACGCTGTAGGGGTCGGTCACCAGGTTGTGCTCGACGGTGCCGGTTTCGGGCACGAAGACCTCGACGTCGTACAGGTAGTACGCGTCCTTCCAGTCCTTTTCACCCCTGACGCTCCAGATGCCGTTCTTGTCCTGCCGGAGGGCGCGAGTGGCGATGGGATCCCCGCCCGAGCCCTCGCGGAAGACCTGCACTGAGACGCTGCGCGCTGTCGGCGCCCAGAGATCGAGTTGCGGCTTCGTACCCTTCCAGGTGAGCCCGAGCTCTTTGCGGGAGGCGCCCGAATAGAGGTCATCGAGCACGCCGGGTACCTGGACACCGGTGACCGCCAGCACGGTGCCGTCGGGCGACACCGCCGCCAGGAGCAGCTGCCCTTTCAGCAGGTTGCCTGCGTTCCGGGCATCCTTCCGGCCGAGCTTGAAAGTGTCGAGATCCCTCAGGTGCGGATACCGGGCCGCGAGATCGGCCGGCAATGCGTCGCCACTGCGCTCAACCGCGAGGTACGCCCCGCCCGTGACGCCATCGTCCTCGACGGCGAGGCCGCCGTCGGGCGCCGTGTACAGCCTGTACTGCGTCTCGGCGGGCAGATCAACATCCCAGACGAGGGTGTCCTCGGCGAGCCAGTGGCTGGCCATCCCGGCCGTGGGTGCCTGCGGTACGTCGCTGGAGATGACATGCGTCCGATGGTCGTAGGTGAAAGTCACCGGCCCACCCGCGGTCTGCACGGCTAAGTTTGCGCCACCAGCTGCACCGTCGGCACCGTAATTCTCTCCCCAGGAGTCATTCAGCGCCACCTTGTACTCATAGGAGCCGGCGGGAACATCGAAGGTTGCTGCCCAGATATCGGGCGATCCATCCACGGGTACAAGTCGTGTTGCCGCGCATTCGGGCTGCCAGTCGCCAGGACAGCCGAGCTCGGATTGCAGGGAGCCGACGAGCCCGACGGCGCCCGGTACCTCTGTGTGGTCGGCCAGCGCGGGGGCCGACATGAGTGCGGCAAGGAGCGGTGCGGTCAGGATGACGGCGGCTAGTCGGGCTCGGCGCTTCGAGAAGGGCCTGCTGCCTGTCGAGACCGGGCCCGTGGTGTCTGTGGGAATCATGGTAGTCCTTCCCGACCGAGCGTCGCTGCCGGGTCGGACTGAGGAGGGGTGGGTACCTCGATCCTAAAGACGGCTACCCCTGGCCGTCAACGAAATGACGCAACTTTCACGAAAACTTTCTTCCGGATGATGGGTGTGCATTAGATTGGAGCCATGACTTCCGAGACGCATAACATTCGGCCGCGACTGGATGACGTCGCCCGTACCGCCGGCGTCAGCGTCCCCACTGTCTCACGCGTTCTCAATGGGAAGGGTGGCGCCTCCCAGGAAACTCGGCAAGCCGTCCTTACTGCGATGGACAGCCTTGGGTATGAGCGGCCGGTCAGGACGGCCGGGCGCTCGAAAGGGCAGATCGGCGTCGTCGTACCGGACCTCGTGAACCCGATCTTCCCCGCTTTCGCCGGGGCTATTGCTGCCCTGCTGGCACCCAATGACTACATTCCAGCCCTGTGCACCTTGCCGGGCGGCGGCATCACCGAGGATGAGTACGTGGCACTCATGCTCGATCAGGGCGTGAGCGGCATTATCTTCGTGTGTGCGGCACACTCTGACGGCCGAGCGGGAGTGGAGCGCTATCGGCGGTTGCGTGGTCGTGTTCCTTTCGTACTGGTGAACGGAGCCCGGCCGGAGATCGATGCGCCGTCTGTCTCAAACGACGATGCCACGGCCATCCGGACCGCGGTCGGTCACCTCGTGGCGCAGGGCCATCAACGCATCGGCTTCGCGACCGGATCCGACCGTTTCATCCCGAGCCGCCGCAAGATGGACGGGTTCCGCTCCGGGCTCGTCGACTTCCTCGGCGAGGACGACACGGACTCGCATGTGGCCTCCAGCATGTTCACCATCGAGGGCGGACAGAGTGCGGTGAACGAACTCATCGACAGCGGTCATACGGGCATCGTGTGTGCCTCGGACGTCATGGCCCTCGGAGCTATGCGGGCCGCACAGACGCGTGGGCTTCACGTACCCGAGGACATCTCGGTGATCGGATTCGATGACTCGCCGCTCATGGCCTTCACTAACCCACCGCTGACTACCCTGCGGCAAAATGTCGCCGCAATGGCAGAGGCCGCCGTCCATGCACTGGTTACTGAACTCGCCGGTGACCGGGTCACACGCACAGACATGCTGTTTCAGGCCGATCTCATCGTGCGCGGCTCCACCGGCGCAGGGCCCGCCGTCCGCAGGACCTCCTAGCCCGAACTCCAGAGTGGAGCCTTCCGTTCCGGCCCGCGCCTACTGCGTACTTGCGGCACCACTCAGGCCGCCGCGGATGCGCCCAGCCTCCGCCGAACCCGAAGAAGTGCCTTTCGTCGTCCACGGCACCGTGGCGTTGCATTCGTCCCGGGCCAACACCTGGATCGGGTGAGCCTGCGGGGCGACACCGGGCAACCCCACAGTCCATGGTTTCAGCCTCGTCACTCCCTCCTGCTCACCGAAGGCCCAGTCTCACTGGGCATGACCGTGCATGCCCACTGAAAGCTGCCTCCTGCGGAGCAGCCGCGCTTCGACGCCGTGAGACTCCGCCCGTTAGACTGGGTAGCTGGCCATCAATGGCCCTCCCGTCATCTTTCGAAAGCAGTTTCGTGACCCAGCAGGTACAGGCTTCCACCCGGAGCCACAGCGGCATCGTCCAGGAGGCCTCCCGACGTCGGACGTTTGCCGTCATCTCTCACCCCGACGCCGGTAAGTCGACGCTGACCGAGGCGCTCGCCCTGCACGCCCGGGTGATTGGGACGGCTGGCGCCACCAATGGCAAGGAGAACCGCCGGGAAACTGTCTCCGACTGGATGCAGATGGAAAAGGACCGCGGCATTTCCATCAGTTCCACGGCGTTGCAGTTCTCCTACCGCGACACCGTGATCAACCTGCTGGACACTCCTGGCCACTCGGACTTCTCCGAGGACACCTACCGTGTGCTCGCCGCAGTGGACTGCGCGGTGATGCTGATCGACGCCGCCAAGGGCCTGGAAACCCAGACCATGAAACTGTTCGAGGTCTGCCGGCAGCGCAACATCCCGATCATTACCGTGATCAACAAGTGGGATCGGCCGGGCTTGGATACCCTCGCACTGATGGATGAGATCACCGAACGTACCGGGCTGATCCCCATGCCCCTGACGTGGGCCGTCGGCATTGCCGGGGATTTCCGCGGTGTCTGGGACCTGCAGCGTGATGAATTTGTCCGGTTTACCCGCAAGAACGCTGGCGCCTCCCTTGCCATTGAGGAGCACCTCACGCCCGCCGAGGCACTGGCCGAGGAAGGCGAGGCCTGGACCGACGCGCTGGATGAAGCGTCACTGGTGATCGAATCGAACCAGCCGTTTGACAAAGAAAGTTTCCACGCCGGAACCGGCACCCCCGTCCTGTTCTCGTCGGCCGTCCTGAACTTCGGTGTCCAGCACATCCTCGATACCCTGGTCGATCTGGCGCCCGCCGCTGCGCCCCGGAAGGACATCAATGGAGACGCCCGCCCCGTGGATGCACCGTTCTCCGGCTTCGTCTTCAAGGTGCAGGCAGGAATGAACCGTGCCCACCGCGACCATGTTGCGTTCATCAGGGTGTGCTCGGGCGTCTTCGAGCGCGGCATGGTGGTCACCCACGCCAACTCGGGCAAAACCTTCGCCACGAAGTACGCCCAGCAGCTGTTCGGCCGCGAACGGGAGGTAATCGACGAAGCCTGGCCGGGCGACGTCGTCGGGCTGGTCAATGCGTCGGCCCTGCGGATGGGTGACAGCCTCTACGTCGAGGAGCCGGTGGAGTTTCCCCCGATCCCGCTCTTCAGCCCCGAGCACTTCCGGGTGGCCCGGTCCAAGGACCCCAGCCGGTTCAAGCAGTTCCGGCGTGGGATCGAGCAGCTCGGCCATGAGGGCATCATCCAGGTGCTCCGTTCGGACCTCCGCGGCGATCAGGCACCGGTGCTGGCCGCCGTGGGCCCTATGCAGTTTGAGGTGGTCGCGGACCGGATGGAGCACGATTTCAGCGCCCCCATGCGGATGGAGCCCCTGCAGTACTCGCTGGCACGCCTCACCACCCACGACGCGCAAACGGCCCTGAGCGCGATCCGCGGCACCGAGGTGCTGATCCGGTCCGACGGCGAGTACCTCGCCCTGTTCAACGACATCTGGGCGCTCCGCCGGGTAGAGAAAAACTCCCCGGAGATCACCCTGAGCACCATCGGCACGGACGCCGGGGATGCCCGGGGCTACTGAGATGGCCGGCCCGGCTGCCTCCGCTGGCCCGGACCTGATTGCGGCCCTGCTGACACCCGCCGGCTGGGATCTCCTCAATTCGCTGGAGCCCTACAACGAGGCAGACTCCCTCCGGCTCGGTACCGCCCTGCGGCGGGCGGGGCACGATCCCGTGGTCATCTCTGCCGCGCTCACCCAGTCCCGGCTTCGTGCCAAGGCGGAGGCAAAGTTTGGGCCGTTCGCCGCCCGCATGCTGTTCACTGCCGCCGGTCTGGAGCAGGCCACCCGCCTGGGGGTGGCGGCCCGTCACGCCGAACGGTATGTCACCGCCGACCTGACGCGGGTCGCAGACCTGGGCTGCGGGATCGGCGCGGACGCGATCGCGCTGGCGAGCCTGGACCGCGAGGTGACAGCCGTGGAGATTGACGAGACCACCGCTGCTGCCGCCACCATGAATCTGATGCCCTGGCCCAACGCCACGGTGGTGGGCGGCGACGCTGAATCCTTCGACCTCACCGGGTACGACGGCGTTTGGCTGGATCCAGCCCGCCGGACCACCTCCAGTTCGGGCACCACCCGGCTCTTCGACCCCGAGGCATTCTCCCCTCCCCTGTCGTTTGTCGAGAGGCTCGCGGATAGCGGCACCCCGGTCGGCGTGAAGCTTGGGCCGGGGATCCCGCACGCCGCCGTGCCGGCCAGCTGCGAGGCGCAGTGGGTCTCGGTGGACGGCGACGTCACCGAGGTGACTCTCTGGTTCAACTCCCTCAAACGGCCCGACGTGCGCCGTTCCGCGCTGGTGATCAGCTCCCACGGGGCCGCCGAGCTCACCAGTGCAGTAAATTTTGGCGACGAGATCCACCCTCCGGTCGGCGCACCGGAGGGTTTCCTGTACGAACCGGATGGTGCGGTGATCCGCGCGGGGCTAGTGGCCGACGTCGTACACCAGTTGGGAGGGCATCTGCTGGATCCGCGGATCGCCTACATTTGCGCGCCGCAGTTGCAGGACACCCCGTTTGCCCGCGCCTACAAGGTGGTCGACGTGATGCCGTACAACGTCAAGGCCCTGAAAACCTGGGTGCGCGAGAACGGGATCGGCGTGCTGGATATTAAGAAGCGCGGGACGTCGGTCACGCCGGAGGAGCTGCGCCGGCAACTGCTGGCGGGTTCGGGCAAAACCAGGAAAACCCCGGGAAAGAAGAAGGCCACGCTGGTGCTGACCCGGATCGGCGAGGACCGGGTGGCGATCGTCGTCGAGCCGGTGAGCGGCTAGTACGCCCCTTTCGCCGTTTTGGTGAGGCCCGCCTACCGGGTGCCGCGGGTCGTCCCTACCGGGTGTCGCGCGTCGTCGTCCTCGTTTTGGTGAGGAACCTGGGTATCCGTGGGCAATATGTCCCACCCGAATGTCGAGGCTGACCCCTCCGGTCCAGGTTGCTCACCAAAACAGGCGGTATTCGGGAGCAACTGGCGCGCCATTCCACCAAAAAGTGTCGGTGCCGGATGGAATAGTCAGGCCATGGAAACGAACACTCCCCGTATCGGTATCATCTTGCGAACCTTCCGTGAGGACGTCAGTATGGGCCGGAGCCACTACGTTGGCGCTCGGTACTATCGGGTGATGGCACACCTGTGTCGTTACCTTGAGACGGTCGACGCCACCGCGGTCCTGGGCCCCGAATCCGGAACCCTACTCGCGGCCGAGCGCGAAATACACCCCCGCGGAGCCTTTCTCCGGCTATTCACTGCCCATGATCTGGTCCACTGCCTGCCCGGCTTCCTCGCGAGCCCCTGGCTGATGACGGATCCTGCGGATGTGCGCACCCAGATCAGCCTCACCGACCGGCTACTGCGTTGGGTTAGGCGCCGCTATCCGGACGATATGTATTACTGCGAGTGCGGAATCCACGAATGTACCGTGGCGATCGAACGCGCCCGGGCCGAGCGACGCTGACCCCCAATGGCTAGCTCTCGCTCAGGCCGAGCCCCGCCACATCACCGACGTCTCCAGCACTTCCGCGGGGCTCGGCAGTCCCCTGATCTGGGCCAACACCAACTCTGCGGCACGCTTGCCCAGAAGGTCCGCTGGCTGCCTGACTGTCGAGAGCTGTGGCCTGCACCGCAGGGCCCAACTACTGTCGTCGAAGCCGACAATCCCCACCTCGGCCGGGACGTTTCGACCGCTTTCCTGCAAGGCCGTCATCGCACCAGCCGCCACTGCATCGGACGCAGCAAACACGCCGTCCAGATCTGGACGGCGCCTTAACAGCTCCTGCATTCCCTCCAGCCCAAACCCGTACGTGTACAGCGGGTATTCCACCACCAGCCCGGGATCGAACAGGTGCCCCATCGCTGTCTTGAACCCGGCGAGCCGATCCTGGCCGGAGTCACGGTCAAGCGCGCAGGCGATCATGCCTACCCGGGTGCGTCCGGTGCCCAGCAGCCGGGCGGTAATGGCCTCGGCTGCCGCTGCGTTATCGATTGCGACATACGGGATGTCCGGGATCCCCGGTGGGTGCCCGACGAAAGCCGCCGGCACACCAAGATTCTTGACCGCTAGGGCGATCGGGTCCGACGCTCGCGCCGACACGATCACCGCGCCGTCCACCAGGCCACCCTGAAGGTAGTCGGCAACCCTACGGCTGTCGCGTTCGGAGTCGATAATGAGGGAGACCAGCTGGTAGTCGGCTGCCGACAGGACCGCATTGGCGCCCAACAGGATCGACCCGATATTGGGGTCCTCGAACAACAGCGAGTGAGGTTCATGGATGATTAGTCCGATGGCCCCGGATTCCTGCCGGACCAGGTTCCTGGCTACCGAGTTCCGCACATAACCGACCCGCAGGATCGCCTCCTCCACGGCGAGCTTCGCGTCCTCGGACACATAGCGTTCCCCATTGACCACCCGCGACACCGTTCCCCGGGACAGCCCGGCCGCTGACGCAACATCATTGATGGTTGCCCTGCGGATGCGCGTGCGGGTTGAGTCCATACCTGTACTTTAGCCGAGCATTTGCCTGCCCTCACGGGCGCCCTGCGTCAGCTGCGTACCTGCGGCCCGGTAATTTCGTTGACAAGCAAATGTGACATGCCTTACTCTGGGAACGTTCACAGAAAAACTCGATGGCGAGCTTTGCCGAGTCTGGGAGCGTTCACAGAACGCCTCGGACACCCCGGCCGCCCTCGGAACAATCATTCATGAATGACGACGAGGAGCCGGGTTGAATTCGAGCACCACCAGCATCACTGACCTCTCGGGTACCGGAGATCTGGTCTACGGCTGCGACTACAACCCTGAGCAATGGGATCCCGCCGTGTGGCCCGAGGACATCCGGTTGATGAAGGAGGCGGGTGTCAACCTCGCCGCCATCAATATCTTCGGCTGGGCCGAGCTGGAACCCGCCGACGGCGTCGTGAGGTTTGACCGGCTGGACGAGATCATCGCGTTGCTTCACGCCAACGGTATTTCCGTCAATCTGGGGACCGGCACTGCCTCCCCTCCCCCCTGGCTGACGGCCCTGCACCCGGAAATCCTTCCGCAAATGGCCGACGGCACCCGACGGTGGCCCGGCGGACGCCAGGCGTGGTGCCCCAGCTCGCCGGTGTTCCGGGAGTTCGCACTCCGGCTGGTAGAGCTCGTGGCGCAACGGTACGGCAGCCACCCCGCAGTCGCCGTATGGCACGTCTCCAACGAACTGGGCTGCCACAATGCCCTGTGTTATTGCGACACCTCAGCCGCCGCGTTCCGCACCTGGCTGGAAGACCGCTACACCACCGTTGAGGAGCTCAACCGGGCCTGGGGGACCTCTTTTTGGAGCCAGCGCTATTCGGACTGGGCTCACATCCTCCCCCCACGGGCCACCATCTCGGCCCTCAACCCCACTCAGGAACTTGATTTCCAACGATTCAGTTCCGACGCGTTGCTTGACTACTACCGGGCCGAAGCCGCAGTGATCCGAACCCACAGTTCCATCCCCATCACCACCAACTTCATGGTTACCGCCCACATCCGCAACCAGGACTACTGGACCTGGGCTCCGGAGATGGATGTCATAGCCAACGACCACTACCTCGACCATCGGCTCAACGTACCCCTGGCCGAGCTGGCATTCGCCGCCGATACCACCCGCGGGCTCGCCCAGGGCCGACCGTGGCTGCTGATGGAACACTCCACCGGTGCCGTGAACTGGCAACCCCGCAACATTGCCAAGGGCCCTGGCGAAATGATCCGCCACTCGCTCAGCCACCTAGCCCGCGGCGCCGACGGCCTCTGCTTCTTCCAGTGGCGCGCGTCGCTGCAGGGCAGCGAGAAATTCCACTCAGCGATGCTCCCCCACGCTGGCACCGACTCGCAGACGTGGCGCGACGTCGTCGGCCTTGGCGCATCACTCCGAAAGCTGCGCGAACTGGCGGGAACCACGGTGCAGGCCGAGGTGGCGCTCGTTTTCAGCTGGGAGGCGTGGTGGGCCCACGACCAGGAGTCACACCCGTCCGGTGACGTCGGCTACATCGACCAGGTACATGCTGCCTACACGGCACTGTGGGACGCCGGACTCACTGTCGACGTCGTGGCCCCCGGCGCTCCCCTCTCCCACTACAAGCTGGTGGTGGTTCCTAACCTGTATCTGATCCGCGATGAGCATGCCGCAGTCATCACGGATTTCGTCGACGACGGCGGGTCCGCCTTCATCACTTTCTTCACCGGCATCGTCGACGAGAACGAAAGGGTACGCCCCGGAGGGTACCCGGGGGCGTTCAGGGACCTGTTGGGCATCCGCTCAGAAGAATTTTTCCCCCTCGACCCGGCGCATCCACTCACGCTCGACAACGGATCACCCGCCACCCTCTGGTCCGAGGCGCTCCGTCTCACGACGGCCGACGCCATCCTGAGCTACGCCACCGGCACCCACCGGGGCATGCCGGCCGTGACCCGCAACCACTTCGGCGCCGGCGAGGCCTGGTACGCCGCGACGGTGCTGGACGGCGGCGTACTCAAGGACCTGTTGCTGCGCGCCGCGGTGACCGCCGGCGTCGCGCTCCCCGATATTCAGTCGGGTCTCGAGTCAGTCACCCGGCGCGGCAACGGCCACGAATATGTCTTCCTGATCAACCACACCACCGAGGACCGCAAGCACCGGGTCAGCGGTCTGGAACTGCTGACTGCCGAGGCCGTGGCTGGCGTCGTCGTCGTTCCCGCCGGCGCAGTCCGCGTTGTTCGCACCACCCCAGAAATTTCCGACACCCACGGCCCAGCCCAGGGCCGGAAGGATGCAGGCCATGACAGTCACTAGCACTCCGGCCGAGGTACCGAAGGCGCCTCAGGTTGCGAGGAAGAACCGTTCATCGGGGGCGCAGCGCCGCGCCGTCGCCCTGTTCATTGCGCCGTTCGGGCTCCTCTTTCTCGCCTTCTACGCCGTTCCAATCGTCTACGCGATAGTGCAGTCGCTGCTCACCGTGGAGCGCGAGGGGACGTTCGGCGCGCCCCGCCAGGTTTTCGGCGGCCTCGTGCAGTACGAGCAGGTCTTCCAGGACAGCGCATTCTGGGCCTCGGTGGGCCGGGTGATGCTGTTCGGCGCCGTGCAGGTGCCCATCATGCTGGGACTCGCGCTGTTGTTCGCCCTGCTGCTGGACTCACCCCTGCTGAAGGGAAAGAAATTCTTCCGCCTGGCGTTCTTCGCACCCTATGCGGTTCCCGGAGTGATTGCAGCCATCATGTGGGGATTCCTGTACTCGCCGTCGCTCTCGCCCTTCGGCGCGGTGACATCGAACATCGACTTCCTGTCGGCGAACCTCGTACTCTGGGCCATCGCCAACATTGTGACCTGGGTGTACGTCGGGTACAACATGCTCATCATCTATGCGTCGCTGCTGGCGATCCCCACCGAAATCTATGAGGCCGCGCGGCTCGACGGCGCAAGTAATATCCAGATCGCCTGGCGCATCAAGATCCCCCTGGTGATCCCGGCGATCATCCTGACGGCGGTCTTTTCGATCATCGGCACCCTTCAGCTGCTCGCAGAGCCGCAGACGCTGCGTAGCTTCAGCTCCGCGATCAACAGCACCTTCACGCCGAACCTTGCCGTCTACACGACCGCGTCAGTGCCGAACTACAATCTCGCCGCAGCCTTCTCGGTGGTCCTTGCACTCGCCACGTTCATCCTCTCCTTCGTCTTCCTGAAGTCGACCCAGCGGAAGGTTACTCAGTGATGTCTTCCCCAGTCACCGCCCCCAAACGCCCACGCGGCGGAGGATCCACGACGCGCAGCAGGGACGATCGCGCGCGCGGCCCCCGGCAGGGCATCATGTCCCGCAGCGCGGCGATGCTCATCATGGGTGTCTTCACCCTCTACTTCCTCACCCCCATCTGGTGGCTCCTCACCACGTCAACGAAAACCGGCGGCGAAATCACGTCGACCGCCCCGCTGTGGTTCACTGCAAGCTCGTTGGGGACGTTCTTCGACAACCTGGGACGGCTTTTCACCTACGACGACGGGCTGTTCGGCCGGTGGCTCGTGAACTCGGCTATCTATGCGGGAATCGGAGCCCTGATCGGCACCGTGATAGCCGCGATGTGCGGGTACGCGCTCGCCAAGTACGAGTTCAAGGGACGCGAGGCGATCTTCAACATCGTACTGAGCGGCGTCCTCGTACCCGCGACTGCCCTGGCCCTCCCGCTCTTCCTGATCTTCAGTCAGGCCAACCTGACGAACACCATGTGGGCAGTGTTCTTACCGAGCTTGGTCAGCCCGTTTGGCGTCTACCTGGCGCGCATCTATGCAGCAGCCAGCGTCCCCGGGGAGTTGCTCGAAGCGGCGAGGTTGGACGGATCGGGTGAGATCCGTACCTTCTTCACGGTGTCCACCCGCCTGATGGCTCCCGCCCTCGTCACCATCTTCCTGTTCCAGTTCGTGGCGATCTGGAACAACTTCTTCCTCCCGCTCATCATGCTCCGCGATCAGGCTCTCTTCCCTGTCACCCTGGGCCTCTACGCGTGGAACAGCCAGATCAGCCAGATCCCTGAACTGCGGTCCCTGGTGATCATTGGAGCCCTCGTCTCCATCGTCCCGCTGATCATCGCGTTCCTCGCACTCCAACGTTTCTGGAGCAGCGGGCTCGGCGCAGGCGGCGTCAAGTAGTCCACAGATTTTCACAATCACCACCACCTGGTGCAGGAGCATCCGCTCCCGCACTGCACTACCACCGATAGGAAAGACAATGCGCGCGCAATACGGAAAAGTCACCGCGGCCTTTGCCATCTCTGCGCTGGCTCTCACCGGCTGTTCAGCCGGTGGGGACAGCCCGGGAGGAGGAACCGAGGCGGCACCCTGCGAGGCCTCCGACGGGCCGGTCGAGCTGACCTTCACCACCTGGGTTCCGGGAATGGACCAGGTCGTTGAACTGTGGAACGAAGAGAACACCGACATTCAGGTCACCGTGCAGACTGGTCCCAACGGAAACTCCGGAACCTATCAGAACTTCTTCAACCAGATCCAGGCCGGCAACGCACCCGACCTGGGCCAGATCGAATACGACGCGCTCCCGAACTTCCGCGTCCAGGACGGGCTGGAGAACATCGCCGAGTGCGCGGGCGTCACGGAAGCTAAGGACCAGTTTGTTGACTGGACCTGGGGGCAGACCACGTTCGGCGAGGAGGGCTCTGTGTACGCCATCCCGCAGGACAGCGGGCCCATGGCCATGTACTACCGGGCCGACCTCTTCGAGGAGGCTGGCATTGAGGTTCCGACCACCTGGGAGGAATATGCAGTCGCTGCCGAGCAGATCAAGGCGGAGGGCTCCTACATCACCAACTTCCCCAAGACTGACGTCAACTGGTTCGCTGGCATGGTCTGGCAGAACGGCGGCCAATGGTTCGCCAACGACGGCGAGAGCTGGGACGTCAATCTGACCAGCCCCGAGTCCGAGGAAGTCGCGACCTACTGGCAGGACCTGCTATCCGAGGACCTCGTGTCAACCCTCCCGTCCTTCTCCGATGAGTGGAACGCGTCGTTCAACGAGGGTCAGCAGTGGACCTGGGTCTCGGCAGTGTGGGGTGCGACTACCCTCTCCGACGGCGCACCTGACACCGCGGGCAAGTGGGCTGTTGCCCCCATGCCGCAGTGGGAAGCAGGTGGGGAGACCGCCGGCAACTGGGGCGGCTCCTCCACTGCGGTACTGAAAGGCTCGGAGCACCCGGCCGAGGCAGCGGAGTTCGCGTTGTGGCTCAACACCGATCCCGAAGCACTTGCCCTCGCTAACGAGCTCGGCGGACTGTACCCGGCGGCGAAGTCGGCGACCGAACTTGAGGCCTTCGCCGGTGGCGTCGAATTCTACGACGGACAGCCGATCTACGACATCTTTGCCGAAGCATCAGCGAATGTTGACCCCGACTTCATCTGGGGCCCAACCATGACCCAGACCTACACCGATGTCTCTGACGGCTTCGGTGCAGCGATCGGCGGCTCCGGCACGCTGATGGATGCGCTGACTGAAGGCCAGCAGCAGACCATCGACGCTCTGAAAGCCCAGTCCATCCCGGTCGCAGAATAGTAGCTGGCTAACCCTCCTGCAGCACCGAATCTCGGGGCCGGCTGAGTGCAGAAACCCGGCAGTCACCCGGGCCAGGGTCTGCCGGGCGTCGGCGTCGGAAATAGTCGGATCGCCGTCACCGAAAATGGACCGGTAGGCACCGAACTGGCTGTGTTCCATTCCCTCGATTTCGACCATGTCGGCATCGACCACCGCTGCCGCGAGCCGCTCCCGCACCACCGCGGTGGGAACAATCTCGTCCTTGCTCCCGGTCACCGCCAGCACCTCAAGCCCCGGCGTATCATCCAGCACAACATCATTTTCGGGGAAGGCCGCCCACAGCAGTAACCCCTCGAAATCCGGGTGCGCGTCAGCATAACGCGCCGCAGTGATCCCGCCGAGTGAGTGGCCGCCAATCCACCAGGTCTCCACGGCCGGTTCGGCGCCAATGATGTCCCGCGCCGCGTCGTCCCGGAGCGAGGCAAAGCCGAACGGCATCTCGGCAAGGTACACGGCTATCCCCGTGGCTTCGACGATCGGCGCCCAGGAGGGCAGGTAGGCCTCGGCGACGGTGCGCGCCCCAGGGTAGAAAATCATCCCGGTCTCCGCCGGGCCGCCGGCCGGCAGGAGCGCGATGTAGCGCTCCCGGTCAATCACCCGCACCGCCGGGTCGCCCCGTACCGCCGCCACCTCGGCCTCCTTGACGGGCGACGGCGTCAGCAGGACCGCTGCGGCGGTGCCGAGCACGACGACGATCCCCAGCAGGGTAGTGAGCAGCACCCGACGCAGCCGTCCGCGCTTCGGCCGGCGCACTGGGGTGGACATGGTTCAAGACTACGCTCGAACCAGTTGGCTGCTGCCGGGCCGCATCAGCATCCGGTCCCTGCGGCGTATCCGGCCGCCTCGACCGGCAATCGTCCGGGTGCCGGCGCATCGCCTGTCAGAACGTCGAGGACGGCGGCGAACGCCCCCGGCGTGTCTCCGTAGGCAGCAATCTTCACTGGTGCGTCCACGGCCTCCAACCACCAGGGTGCATCAAGAGCGACGGCAATCTCGGCCGGCGCCGCACCGCTGCTGCCGCCGACCAGGGACACTGTCGTCCCTCCTGCTCCGACGGTGACACCCCGTTCCCCTGCGGCATCGGTGAAGCGCTGCCTGTCGGTTTCCGTTCCGCCAATCAGCGAGGCGGTGCCGTTCAACAGGTCCCCTTCACACTGCCCGGTGAGCATGGTAATCGCCGCTGCGGAGGCTACGGCGCTGGCCCCCGCCTGCTCCCCCGGCGCTGCGGTCACCGCCGCGGTTGCGAGCTTTGCCTGCCACAGCATCAGTGTGACCACCCGGGTGGCGGCCTCGGCCAGCCGCGCGCCGGGAAGGCTACCGTCGTCGATGGCCGCGACGATTCCCGCGTGGGCGGCGTAGGTGTCGGTGGGCATCAGGAGCAGGTCGGCCCCTGCGGCGAGGGCCCGAGGGGCTGCCTGCCCACCGGGGTAGAGCTGTTCCACTGCTGCCATGTTCAACGCGTCGGTGACCACCACTCCGTCGAAACCCAGCCCGCGCAGCGCCTCATAGTTGGGAGCTGACACCGACGACGGCACCCCCGGGTCAAGCGCCTCCACGGCAATATGGCCCATCATCATGACAGGCACGCCAGACTCGACCGCCGCTGTGAAGGGCGCCCAGTCGCGGGTCTGAAGATCCTGGAGGGTAGCTGTCTGCACGGGGAGTTCGAGGTGGGAGTCGGCCGGCACTGAACCGTGCCCGGGGAAGTGCTTCGCGCTGGGTAACACTCCCGCTTCCAGCATCCCGGCCACCGCAGCGGACCCCAGCTCGCCGACCAGGGTCGGATCATCCGCATAGGCGCGCGCGCCGATCGTCGGGTCGCTCGCTCCCGTGGTGACGTCTACCGACGGCGCATGGTTCATGGTGAAGCCGAGTCCTGCCAACTCAGAGTTCATCGCCGTCATCGACGACCCAACGAGTGCCGGATCGCCCGCAGCGCCGTAGGTCATCGGCGTCGGCCAGGCGGTGAGGGGCCCACGGAGCCGGGCGACCTGCCCGCCTTCCTGATCCACGGAGATGACTGCCGGCCAGGTCCTACCGTCCTCTGCTACTGCCGCGGCCAGAGACTCGGTCACTGCCGCCATTGCCACGGGATCCACCGCACCGTCGGCGGAGAGCGGCACGTTGTCGCCCATGATGATGCTGCCCGCCAGGTGAAGGTCCCTGATCGCCTGTTCCTGGCCTGCAGTGTCCGTGCCCGCGTAGAACCCGACGATCACCTGCCCGGCCCGCTCCTGGGTGCTCATGCCGGCCACGGCCGCGGCGGCGTCGTCGTAGTTCTGCGTACTGGGACCCCAGGGCAACGAGTCGGTGGTCGTCGACGACGCTGACGGTTCAGGTGACGGTTCAGGCGACGCCGACGGCGTTGGGCCGGTCTCGGTGGTGGGGGCGCCGCCACCGTTTCCGGCGGGGGTGCAGCCCGCCACGAGCAGGAGCGTGACAACGGCCAATCGTGCCTGGCGTAAGCCCCGGCGGCGTGCCTGGTTCCCAGTGTTCGCCCGGTGGGCTGCGCTTTTCACTGTATCGATGCTACTCCTGCTCTAATATTGGGACAGTTCTCTTCCGCGGATGACGTGATATCGAGGCAGAATTTTCCAGCAGTCCGGTACCGGTCAGGAGCCAGCCCATGAAGATCGAATTCGCACAGTCAGCACAGTCCACGCTCGGCGTGGAATGGGAGCTGGCCCTGGTGGATCGTTACAACGGCGAGCTGGTGTCGGTGGCCGATCAGGTCCTCCGCGGGGTGGCGGCGAACCACCCCGAGCTGCAGGAGGACGAGGAGCACCCACACATCAAGCAGGAGCTGCTCCTGAACACGGTCGAGTTGGTGACGGGGATCTGCCACACGGTGGCCGACGCGAAGGCTGACCTATCCCGTTCCCTGGCGGCCGTCCGCGAGGTCACCGACCCGATGGGCGTTGAGCTCTTCTCTGCCGGGTCGCACCCGTTCAGCGTGCCCCGGTCCCAGCCGGTGACCGATAAGGAGCGCTACTACAAACTGATCGACCGCACCCAGTGGTGGGGCCAGCAGATGGTCATCTACGGGGTCCACGTACATGTGGGGCTCGACCACCGCGACAAGGCGATGCCCGTGCTCGACGGCCTCGTGAACTATGTGCCGCATTTCCAGGCCCTGTCGGCGTCGTCGCCGTTCTGGGCGGGAGAGGACACCGGCTACGCGTCGCAGCGCGCCCTGATGTTCCAGCAGCTGCCCACCGCCGGGTTGCCTTTCCAGTTCCCCAACTGGAGTGAGTACGAGTCCTATGTGCAGGACATGTTCACCACCGGAGTGATCGACGCGGTGAACGAGATCCGCTGGGATGTGCGCCCCGTCGGAAACCTGGGAACCATCGAGATGCGGGTGTGCGACGGGTTGTCCACCCTCGAGGACGTCGGAGCGATTGCTGCCCTGACCCAATGCCTGGTCGACGAATTCTCAACCACCCTCGACAACGGCGGGACCATCCCCACCATGCCGCCCTGGCATGTGCAGGAGAACAAGTGGCGGGCCGCCCGCTATGGGATGGAAGCGATCATCATCCTCGACGCCAAGGGCAACGAGCAGCTGGTCACTGAGCATTTGCTGGAGGTGCTCGACCGGCTGCAGCCGGTGGCGAAGAAGTTGGGCTGCGTCGAGGAGCTCGGTGACGTGGAGAAGATCCTCGCCCGCGGCGCCGGCTATCAGCGTCAGCGCCGGGTCGCGGCCGAGCACGGCGGCGACCTCAGCGCCGTCGTCCTCGACATGGTCGCGCAGCTCCGCCACTAGCCCCCGCCATCCCCCGGATCGAGTCAACTCGATCCAAGGGATTTAGGTGTACACGCTGGTAACGGGCAGCGACGAGTCGGTCGCGAAGCGCAGCCCGGTGGGTTCCCCGCCGTTCATCACGATCTGCGCCCCGAGCGCCGCCACCATCGCTCCGTTGTCAGTGCACAACGATAGAGGCGGGACCGTCAGGGTGATCCCCGCGGACGCGCACCGTTGGGCGGTCAGGGTCCGCAACCGCGAGTTGGCTGCCACCCCGCCCCCGAGCAGCAGGTTGGTGATCGCGTGTTCGCGGCATGCCAGCACCGCCTTGGAGGTAATCACGTCGACGACGGCCTCCTGGAACGACGCGGCGATGTCGGCGACCGGGAGGTCGACGCCGTCGGCTTCGTACTGCTCCACGCACCGGGCGACAGCAGTTTTCAGGCCACTGAACGAAAAGTCGTACCGGTGCGGTCCGGGCTGCCCGGCCGTCCCCAGGTATTTGGGCTGGGTCAGCCCCCGCGGGAAGCGGATCGCCTTCGGGTTTCCCTCCGCGGCGAGGCGGTCGATCGCCGGGCCGCCCGGGTAGCCGAGGCCGAGGATGCGGGCCACCTTGTCGTAGGCTTCACCGGCGGCGTCGTCGATGGTGCACCCCAACAGCTCGACGTCGGAGGCGAGGTTGTTGACCCGCAGGATCTCCGTGTGACCACCCGAAACCAGCAGGGCACCAAGATTCGGCGGCAGACCGTGTGGGAACGCCGAGTCCAACACTCCCACCCCGACGTGGGCCACCAGGTGGTTCACGGCGTACAGGGGCTTTCCGGTGGCAAGCGCCAGCGCCTTCGCCGCGGACACCCCCACCATCAGCGCACCGGACAGCCCCGGGCCGGAGGTCACCGCGATGGCATCGATCTCCGCCAGCGTGACGCCGGCGTCGGCGAGCGCCTGCCGCAGGGTCGGCACGAAAGCGTCAAGGTGTGCCCGGGAAGCGATCTCCGGAATCACACCCCCAAACCGGACATGTTCGTCCATTGACGAGGACACCGTGTTGGTGAGCAGCTGCGTCCCCCGGACAATCCCGACGCCGGTTTCGTCACAGGATGATTCGATGCCGAGGACCAGCGGCTGATCACGGTTCACAGGATCAACCTCATCACCCAGGCATCGACGCCGTCGCGGTAGTACTTGCGCCGGGTATGGATGTGCTCAAATCCGGTCAGGGTATACAGTTTTTGCGCCCGGGGGTTGTCGGCCCGCACCTCCAGCAGCACCTCGGTGGCGCCGCGGTTGCGGGCCTCGGCGAGCAGTTCGGTCAGCATCGCCGTGCCGATGCCCTTCCCCTCGCACTCGGGGAGGACGCCGATCGTCTGGATATCAGCTGTCGTGTCCACGCACATCACTCCGGCGTAGCCCACCAGCCTGCCCTCGCTCTCGGCAAGAAGATAACGGCGTGTTTCGGTCTGGGACACCTCGTCGAGGAACATCTCCAGCGGCCAGGCGTCGATGGGGAACAGCTCCAACTCGAGCCGTGCCACAGCCGGGACGTCCTGCAGTAGCAGGTCACGCAGTGAAAAGCTCATGCCGTAGCCCGCTTCCGGGGGCCGGGAACCCGCGCATCGGACTCCCTCAAATACAGCGGTGTCGTATCCAGCAGTTGGCGCCCGGCGGCGAGCCTGCGGTACGCCGAGCGTCCCAGCGCCGCCGCCGACGGGTGGACATCGGTGAATCCCTCCACCCCGGCCAGCGCCTCAGGGTACAGTCCGGCGCCTTTCCCATAGGCGGGGAGGTCAGGGAGCGACGTCGGTACTCCCACCTGCGGGCCCGCCACCAGGTCAGGAACGCCGCCGTCTGCGCGGTACCGAGCCCAGTAGACCTCCTTCCGCCGGGCGTCAGTGGTCACCAGGAACTCACCGGACACGGCGTGTGCTGCCGCATCCTCGGCGATCGAGTCGAGACTCATCACGCCGTGCAGCGGCACCTCCCAGACGTAGGCGAGGGTCCTGGCGGTGGCCAGCCCGGCCCGCAGACCGGTGAAGGGCCCCGGCCCCACACCCACCACAATGGCGTCGAGATCGGCTCCGGAGATTCCCGCGTCAGCCAGCAGGTCAGCGACAGCGGGTGCCAGCACCTCCGCGTGGGTCCGGGTGTCGTCGGTGGCAAAACTCCCGCCGACGACGCCGTCACGCACCAGGGCAGCACTCGCCGCGGCGGAGGTATCGAGGGACAAAATCAGCATCCTGGCAGCCTAATCCAGTGCCTCGACGGCTGGCGGTGTATTCGCCCAGCGCGGACCGAACGCGACAAGGAGAACCCGGCGGGGTTCGTCGTCGTCATCGGGGTCAGATGGTGCGCCGGCGCCCGCCGGCCGCTCAAGGTGAATCTCCAGGCGGCTCTCCGCAAGGTGCTCCACTCGCCCGGCGCCCCACTCCACCACCGTGACGCTGGAATCCATGCTGGATTCCAGATCGAGGTCGTCAATGTCGGCGGCAGACTCGAGCCGGTAGGCGTCGGCGTGCACCAGCGCGGGCCCGACCGCGACGGATGGATGGACCCGGACCAGCACAAAGGTCGGTGAGATGATGCCCGGCCGGACGCCGAGGCCCTGGCCCAGGCCCTGGGTGAAGGTGGTTTTCCCCGCACCGAGGCTGCCGGAGAGGATCAGCAGATCCCCGGGGGCGAGGTCGGTGCCCAGGGCAGTCGCGAACTGCTGCAGCTCGCCCGCCGACTGCACGGTGAAGCTGCGCCTCCACCGCTGAGGGTCTGTGCCGTTACTGGTCTGCACTGGGGGCTGTCCCGTTCAGGTAGGTGCGCGGGACGCGGCCGCTGATCCGCGTCACAATCTCGTAGTTGATCGACCGGCTGGCGTCGGCCCAGGCGTCGGCGCTGGGCTCGTCCGGGCTACCCCCAAACAGGACCGCGGTGTGTCCCAGGAGACTCCGGTCGGTGCCGGCAATCCCGGTGGTCTGCAGGTCGATGACGAACTGGTCCATCGCGATCCTCCCGACCACCGGATATTGGCGGCCGGCCACCAGCACCGGCGCTCCGGTGGCGATTCGGGGGACGCCGTCGGCGTAGCCCACCGGGATCAGGGCCAGGGTGGTGGGCCGGGTGGTGCGGTAGGTGAGGCCGTAGGAGACGCCCTGCCCGGCGGGGACCTCCTTGCAGGATGCTACCGAGGTCACAAACCTCATCGCCGGGCGCAGACCAAGACTGGCCGAACTGTGGCCATGGAACGGCGAGAGCCCATAGATGCCGAGCCCCACCCGCACCAGGTCGAAGTGGGTATCGGGGCGGGACAGGGCGCCGGGGGTGTTGGCGAGGTGCCTGAGTTCGACGTCGACGCCGGCATCCTCGGCCACCGCCACTGCCTCGCGGAAGCGGCGGATCTGGTCATCAGTTTCGTGGCGCTCCGGTTCGTCGGCGACCGCCAGGTGCGAGAAAATGCCGACCACCCGGAGGAGCCCCTCCTCCTGCTGCTCCAGCGCACGGCCGACGAACGTGTCCCACTCGTCAGGGGGGCAGCCGTTGCGTCCCAGCCCGGTGTCGATCTTCAGCTGGACCCGCGCGGGCCGTTCCTGCAGCCGGGCTGCCGCCACCACATAGTCCAGCTCCCACCCGGACACGCCGATATCGATGCCATCCCGGATTGCCGCCCCAAAGTCGGACTCGACCGTGTGCAGCCAGGCGAGGATGGGCGCCTCAATACCCGACGCGCGGAGGTCCAGGGCCTCGGAAATGTGGGCAACCCCCAGCCAGGATGCGCCCGATTCGAGGGCCGCCCTGGCCACCTGCTGCGCCCCATGCCCGTAGCCGTCGGCCTTGACCACTGCCATCAGTCGGGCCGGGCTGACGACGTCGGCGATGTGCCTGACGTTGTGGCGGACCGCGTCAAGATCAATCTCGACCCGCCGTTCACCGGCCGGGGGATCAGTTAGGAAACTCACCGCTCTATTCTGTCATTTCCGCGCGGCCGCGCGGCCGGCCGGTTCACAGCCGGACGCACGCGGGCGGGACCACACTGCCGCATCACGCATCCGACTGGCGGGCGATCGTCGCCGAGGCCCGGCGCACGGCTTCCAGCGGCACCCCTGAAACGAGGTGCTCGAGGAAGTCGTAGCGCTTCAGCCACTGCTTGCGCACCTTCTCGCGCGACTCGCTCATCCGGTGCCACCAGTCGGCGATGTCTCCCCACCCGGGTGCGGCGAGGGACCCACCCACTTCCTGCACCGACAGGGCTGCACATAGGTTGGCGAACCGCAACCGGTCGGCCAGAGGGAACCCGGCCAGGTCGCCCATCACAAACGCCGCACCAAAGCAGTCGCCCGCCCCCGTTGGATCGTAGGCTTTCACCGGCAGCGCAGGCACCCATTCCTCTTCACCCGTCAGAGAGTCGATGGCAATGGCCCCTTGCTGCCCCACCGTCACCACTGCCACGGGCACCCGGTCGGCGAGCGCATACAGCGCCGCCCAGGGGTCGTCGGTGCGGGTGTAGGCCATCGCCTCGCTGTCGTTGGGCATGAACGCGTGGAAATACTGCAGGGTGTCCAGTGCACTCCCCGACCACTGCCCGGTGGGGTCCCAGCCCACATCACCAAACAAAAGGGTTCCGTTGGCCCGTGCGGCGAGGGCCCACGGTTCGAGCTCCGGTTCAACACTGACGACGGCGGCCCGGCACCGCGGCGGCGGGTCACCGATCAACTCGGTGGCCGATACCGGGGACGGGTGGCCATGAGTGACCATGGAGCGGTCGCGTTGCACCGACAGGGAGACGGTGACCGGTGAATGCCAGTTCTCGAAGGTCCTCGACCGGGACAGGTCAACGTGCTCCTGATCGCGCAGGATGCCCTTGTTGTAGTCGCCGTAGCCGTCGTCGCCGAAGGCGGCTGATAGCGTGGTGCGCAGCCCGAGGCGGCTCGCGGCGATCGCCTGGTTGGCCACACCGCCGGGGCATGATCCCATCCCGTCGGCCCAGACCTCTGTGCCGGGCGTCGGTAGCTGCCCGAGACCGGTAAAGACAATATCGAGGAAGACCGACCCGCTGAGTAGCAGGTCAAATTCCGGGTCGGACGCGGAGCGGCTGGCAGCCAGAGGATCGAAACGATGCGCGGTACCCATATACGGCACAATACTCTTAGGCTCCCGGCGCGCAGCATCCCTGTGACGCCGGGGTCGCCGTGGTGGGCGCTGAGCGCCGGCACCGGACACACCGACACCGTGGAGGGTTCGTGAAACTGGTCATAGTGGGTGGCGGGGGCTTCCGGGTGCCGCTGGTGTACCGGGCCCTGTCAGCGGGGGAATTCGCCGGGGTGATCGATCAGGTGGTGCTGCACGATTCGGACCCCGCCCGGCTGAGGGCTGTCTCCCGGGTGTTGCAGACCATGCCGCTACCCGCCGGCTCAAACCGCCCCCACCTCGCATCCGCAGCCGATCTCGACGCGGCCCTGGTCGGAGCCGACGTCGTCTTCGCGGCCATCCGCAGCGGGGGCGCCGCGGGACGGGTGCTGGACGAGCGCGTCGCGCTGGATGAGGGCCTGCTAGGTCAGGAGACGGTGGGTGCCGGCGGAATTTCCTACGCCCTGCGGTCCGTACCGCAGATGCTGGCGGTCGCCACATCCATGCAGCGTGTCTGCCCCGACGCCTGGCTGATCAACTTTACTAACCCGGCGGGCATGGTGACCAGGGCCGTCCAGACGGTCCTCGGCGACCGGGCGATCGGGATCTGCGACTCGGCGTCGGGGCTCGTGTCACGATCCGCCGCTGCAGCGGGTGTTCCCCTGGCGGAGGGTTCGCTCAGCGGCGTCGACTATGTGGGACTGAATCACCTGGGTTGGTTGCGTGGTCTGACGCACGACGGCGTCGACCGGCTCCCGGCGCTGCTGGCCGACCCGCAGCGCCTCGCCTCCTTCGAGGAGGGCAGAGTGTTCGGGCCTGAGCTGCCGAGGCTACTGCGGTCAGTGCCCAACGAGTACCTGTTCTACTACTACTACCATCGTGAGGCGGTGCTGGCTCTTGCCGGCGCCACCGAAACCCGCGGCGTGTTTCTGCACCGCCAGCAGGAAGAATTGTACGACGAGCTGTTGACGACCCCTGAGCCGTTCGCTGTCTGGGAAGGGGCGCGGTTGGCCCGGGAGGAGGGCTACCTCGCGGAGGCCCGTCCTGAGGCGGAGGAGCGCGACGAGTCCGACCTGGCCGGTGGCGGGTACGAACGGATCGCCCTTGCGGCGATGCGAGCTCTCCTCACGGGTGAGGCCACCGAGTTGATCGTCAACGTGCGCAACGGGGCTGTGCTGCCCGCGCTGCCGGCGGACGCCGTCGTCGAACTTCCCTCCCGTCTGGACCGGACCGGGGCGACACCGCTGCCCACCGGCGCTCTGACCCCGCACCAGCTGGGCTTGATGGCACAGGTGCTCGCCGTAGAGGAAGCCGTGGTGCACGCCGCGGTCCACGCCGACCGCGACTCGGCGTTACGGGCGTTCCTGCTGCATCCACTGATCGACTCCGCCCACGCTGCCTCGCGACTGCTCACAGGGTACGAGCGGGCGTTCCCCGACCTGGCCGCCTCCTGGAAACAGCCGTCCGGGAGCGTCGGAGTTGCGGAAGCTCCGTACTAGAGCTCCCGGAACATGACGTGTAGGCCCACAAAGCCCTCCTGCGGGTGCCTGAACGCGCCGGGAATGGTGGTGAGAATGCGGAAGCCCAACGACGCCCAGAGTCGGACCGCCCGGGTGTTCGTTTCCACCACCGCGTTGAACTGCATTGCGCGGTAGCCCTGCTCCCGGGCCTCCGCCAGAACGTGCCGGGCCAGCAGACGACCAACGCCCCGGCCGCCGGCCTCCCCTGCCACCATAAAACTCGCGTTGGCCACGTGAGATCCACCGCCGGCACGGTTCGCGTGCAGCTGAGCCGTCCCAACGACGGCGTCACCCCCTGCGACCCCAGGACCAGTCGCGACGGCAACGTACACGCGCATCGTCGGGTCGGCGGGCGCCAGCCATTCGTCCCGGGCCTGCGCCTCGGCCATGCCGGCATCCCAGCAGTACGTCTCACCGGCACGCAGCACCGGCTCCATGATGGCCCAAAGGGCGGGCCAGTCGGCGTCGGCGGCCGGCCGCACCCCCAGCCCGGCGGCGTCGAACACCGGGTTATGCGTCGAGGGCCTTGGCCCACAGGTTGATGTCCGATTCGACGGCGAATTCGTCGATGGCCGTCAGCTCGTCCTGGCTGAAGTCGAGATTCTTCACGGCGGTGAGGCTGTTCTCCAGCTGCGAGACGCTGGAGGCACCGATCAGCGCCGACGTGATGGCACTGCCCTTGGACTGTTCCCGCAGGATCCAGGCGATCGCCATCTGGGCGAGCGACTGCCCGCGGCCCTGCGCAATAGTGTTGAGCCCGCGCACCCGGCGAAGGTTATCCTCTGACAGGTGAGCCTCGTAGAGTGACTTGTCCGACGCAGCCCGCGACCCCTCGGGGATGCCGTCGAGGTAGCGGTCGGTCAGCAGGCCCTGGGCGAGGGGTGAGAACGCGATCGACCCTACTCCCTCCTGTTCCAGCACCTCGGGAAGGTTGGGGGTGCCGTTCTCCACCCAGCGGTTGAGCATCGAGTAGGAAGGCTGGTGGATCAGCAGGGGCGTGCCGAGGTCCCGCAGGATTGTCGCCGCCTCAACAGTCTTCTCCGGTGAATAGGAGGAGATACCAGCGTACAGGGCCCGGCCCGAGCGCACAGCAGTGTCCAGGGCGCCCATGGTCTCTTCCAACGGGGTGTTGGGGTCCGGCCGGTGGCTGTAGAAAATGTCCACATAATCCAGGCCCATCCGATTCAGCGACTGGTCGAGGCTGGCCAGCAGGTATTTGCGGGATCCCCATTCGCCGTACGGACCGGGCCACATGTCGTAGCCGGCCTTGCTGGAGATGACCAGTTCGTCACGGAACGGCGCGAAATCGTCCTTCAGGTGGCGCCCGAAGTTGGTTTCGGCGCTCCCGGCCGCTGGCCCGTAGTTGTTCGCCAGGTCAAAGTGGGTCACGCCCAGGTCGAAGGCTCGGCGCAGGATGTCGCGCTGCGTCGCAAATGGCTTGTCGTCGCCGAAATTGTGCCACAGGCCAAGGGACACCGCAGGCAGCTGCAGGCCGCTGCGGCCCACCCTGCGGTAGGGCATGGAGTCGTAGCGGTCATCTGCTGGGTGGAAGGTCATGGTCTCTCCTAGGTCTCGGGGCGGGGCGATGCGTCGTCGTTGCGGGGCGGGCTCAGCTGAGGATGGCTGACCCCCGCGGTGGCAGGGTCAGGCGTCCGGCCGCCAGGGTCTCGCCCTGAACGCTCGACAGCAGGACACGCGTCACGTCCAGGTTGATGGTGCGTTCGTCGTCGGCAAGGTTGACGACGACGACGGTGCCCCCACGGCGGATGGCCAACCACTTCTCGGGTTCGCTGAAGTCCACCGACACGGCGGTGAAGTCGGGGTTCAACAGGTCTGGGGTCTCGCGGCGGAGCCGGATCAGGTGTCGGTACAGGTCGAGGAGACGGGCGTGGTCGCCCGTTTCGGCCTCGGCCCAGTCCAGTTTCGCCGACGCGAACGTTGCCGGGTCCTGCGGGTTGGGCACCGTGTCCGCGTCCCATCCCATCCGCTCGAACTCCCGGAGGCGCCCTTCGGCGGTTGCCTTGCCCAATTCCGGTTCGGGGTGGGAAGTGAAGAACGGCCACGGCGTGGAGGCACCGTATTCTTCCCCCATGAACAGCATCGGGGTGAAGGGCCCGGCGAGGTTCAGCACCGCGGCCTGGGCAAGGTGCGCGTAGCTCACCGTTGCGCCCATCCGGTCGCCGGCTGCCCGGTTGCCGATCTGGTCGTGGTTCTGGGTGCAGACCACCAGTTGGTGGGCGGAAACCAGGGTCGGATCAATAGGTCGCCCGTGGCTGCGTTCCCTGAAGGACGAGTAGGTTCCGTTGTGGAAGAACCCGTGTTCCATCACCTTGGCCAAGGCTGCCACGGAGTCGAAGTCCTCGTAGTATCCGGTGGTTTCCCCGGTCACGTTGACGTGCACGGCGTGGTGGAAGTCGTCGCTCCACTGACCGGCGAGACCGTAGCCGCCGGAGGTCCGCGCCGTGATGTGCCGCGGATTGTTGAGATCGGATTCTGCGATCAGGAACAGGGGCTTACCCAGTTCCGTGGCGCACTTGTCGGTTTCCTCGGCGAATTCCTCGAGGATGTGGGTGGCCCGCTCATCGTGCAGGGCATGCACCGCGTCCAGGCGCAGACCGTCAACATGATAGTCGTGAAACCACATGCGGATGTTGTCCAGGAGGTAGCGACGGACCTCATCGGAGAGCGGCCCGTCGAGGTTAAGGGAATCACCCCACGTGTTGGCTTTGCCCTCCGTCAGATAGGGTGCGAACTGGCCGAGATAGTTGCCGCTCGGGCCGAGGTGGTTGTGCACCACGTCCTGGATCACTCCGAGGCCCCGCTGGTGGGCAGCGTCAACGAACCGCTGGTAGCCGGCGGGTCCGCCGTAGGTTTCCTGCACGGCGAACCAGAGGACGCCGTCGTAGCCCCAGTTGTGGGTGCCGTTGAAGGCATTGACCGGGAGCAGCTCGACGTGCTGTACGCCGAGGTCCACCAGGTAGTCAAGCTTCCCGATCGCCGCGTCGAAGGTTCCCTCGGGCGTGAACGTCCCGATGTGCAGTTCGTAAACTACTCCCCCATTGAGCCCGGGCGATACCCAGGAGCCGTCCTGCCAGGCGTGGGCGCCGGGGTCGAAGGTCTGGGAGAGCCCGTGCACGCCGTCGGGCTGACGGCGTGATCGCGGATCGGGGATCGGCGTGGTGGCGCCGTCCACCAGATACCCGTAGTCGGTGCCGGCTGGGAGGGGGGCCGCGCCCGCTGTCCACCAGCCACCATCACCCCGGCTCATGGGTGTGGTGGTCCCGCCCGCGGTCAGCGAGAGGCTGGTGGCTTTGGGTGCCCAGACGTCGAACTGGTTCCTCATGATGCGTCCTCCCTGACCAGCAACGCCACTGGGTAGGTCTCGAAGATGGTTCCGGCCGGGACGGGGCCGCCGGAGAATGATGCCCCGGTGATGGCGCAGCTGTACTTGCCCTCCGGCAGGACGACGGCGGTGTCCTGCCAGCCGCCTCGGCGTTCCAGGCCCAGCGGCAGCCGGGTGAGAAGGGTAAGCGCCCCGCCGCGGTCGAAGGCAAAGATGTGCTCCGCTGCCTCACCGGTGGTGGCGACGGCGGTGTACCCGGCGAACAATTCGGGACGGTCGCGGCGCAGCTTTAGCGCCCGCGACACGACCAGGAGCTTCGCCACCGCTGACTCATCAATGGCGGGGAGGGCGCCGAAGGCCAGGTTGACCAGCGCCTGCTTCCGTTCCTCAAAGTCCACCGGCCGGCGGTTGTCCGGGTCCACCAGTGAGTCTTCCCAGAATTCCGAGCCCTGATACACGTCGGGCACGCCCGGCATGGTCAGCTGCAGCAGTTTGGCGCTCAGCGAGTTGGACCAGCCGTAGCCTTTGATTTTTTCCACCAGGGTGGTGACCAGCGTGGTGACCGCCGGGGTGTCGAAGGCGGCGTCGACCGCGGCGTGCATCCGGTCCTCGAAGGCTTCGTTGGGCGCGGTCCAGTGGGTGCTGGAGTCGGCTTCGCGGGAGGCCTTTTCCACGTAGGCGTGGGCCCGGTCGCGGCTCAGCGGCCAGGCGCCGATCATCGCCTGCCAGAGCAGCGAGGAGAACGCCGGGTCGCCCAGCGGTGCGGCGTCGTCGAGCTGGCCGAGCACTGTGGCCCAGTCATCGGCCATCTCGGAGAGCACGCTGATCCGGGCGCGGGTATCTTCGCTGCGTTTGGTGTCGTGGGTACTGAGCGCCGTCATGGACAGCGGGTTGTCCCGCTGGCGCCGCAGCAGCCGGTTGTGCATCTCCACCCGGCCGATCGAGAAGATCGACGGGTCGGCGCCCACCTCGTTGAGGGAGGTCAGCCGGTTGTACCGGTAAAACGCGGTGTCCTCGACACCCTTGGCCATCACCATGCCCGAGGTCTGCTGGAACCGCGTGGCGAGCTCGGTGAGCGTCGCCTCAGGATCAGCCAGGTACGGGTTCAGGAGCCCCTGCAGGGTGGTCAGCGTGGCGGCCAGGTCGGGGCGGTGCACCTGGGCCGCGACGACGGCGTCGTCGAGGTACTCGGCCCCACCGGGAAGGTAGCTCCGGTAGACGGGGAAACACGCCAGTAGTTCGGCGATCGCGTCGGCGGCCTTCTCGGGATCGAGGCCAGCATCGGCTGGAACCAGGCGGGTCAGCCGCAGCACCTCGGACCGGAGGATCCCGTCGGCGATCCCCCGCTTGGTGCCGTGGATCATCGAATGGAAATCCCCGGCCGGAGCGATTCGTTCGAGCGTGGCCTGCCCGGCCGGGTCAACAAACAAGCGGTCAATATCGGCGAGCGCGTCATACCCGGTGGTGCCCTCGGTGGCCCAGTCGGCGGGTAGGGTCTCCCCGGGCTCGAGGATCTTTTCCACCAGGACGTACGCCCCGCCGGTGAGTTCACGCAGCCGGTCAAGGTACCCGGCAGGGTCGGCGAGTCCGTCCGGATGATCGATCCGGAGCCCGTCCACCAGAGACTCCTCAAACCAGCTGCGAATCTCGCTGTGGGACTCATCAAACACCCGGGGCACCTCGACACGCAGGCCCGCCAGGGTATTCACGCCGAAGAAGCGCCGGTAGTTCAGTTCGTTGTCCGCGCGACGCCAGTTCACCAGTTCATAGTGCTGGCGGGCGTGCACGGCCTGGGCTGTATCGCCGGTTTCGTAGCTGCCGTCGGCGATCGGGAAGCGGTGGTCGTAATACCGCAGCTCACCGCCGTCGAGCTCCAGGGCAGCCAGCTCGTCATCGCCGTCGCCCAGGACCGGGAGGCGGATCTTCCCGTCTGCCGCGTCCCAGTCGACGTCGAACGCCTCGGCATAGGGCGAATCCTGCCCGCCCTTGAGCAGCGTGGACCACCAGGGGTTCTGCGCGGGGGTCTGCACCCCCAGGTGGTTCGGCACAATATCCACCAGCACCCCTAGCCCCGCCGCGTGCGCGGCGTCCGAGAGCGCCACAAAGGCGTCCCGTCCGCCGCGCTCGGGGTCAACGGCCGTGGGATCGGTGACGTCGTACCCGTGACCCGACCCCTGTTCTGCAGTCAGCACCGGCGACAGATACACCCAGTCCACGCCGAGGTCCCGCAAATAGGGAACCACCGCCGCGGCAGCCCTGAGGTCAAACTCGGATCGAATCTGCAACCGGTAGGTCGACTTCGGGGTCCTCATGCATGTACTCCTGAACTGGTGCTGGTGGGTCGTTCCTACAACTGCGGTGCCGGTGGGGGTTAGGCGTTACCGGGCTGGTGCGAGTTGGCCAGTGCGGCCAGTGACGCAGCCACCGAGTGATCAAGATCCTCGGTTTCGGCGTGAGCTCGCAACACCACCATCGACTTGGCTTCCAGCGTGATGGCGGCTTCAGCCGGAATGGCGTCCGAATCGGCGAACTTACCGGCAGTATCAATGACCTCGTCCCAGGCCGGAGCGTACTCCTGCTGCGGAAGGGTGAAGTCGACTGGCTCGTCGCTGGCGTTGAAGAGCAGCAGGAAGTTCTGGTCGGTGATGCGCTGTCCGCGGGCGTCACGGCCTGAGATGCCCTGCCCATTCAGGAACACGCCAATGGAACGGCCGAACCCGGTGTCCCAGTCCTCGGGCGCCATCACGGTGCCGTCAGTGCCCAGCCAGACGATGTCCGGCAGCGCCTCGCCCTCCCCGCGTCGGACCGGTCGTCCGTCAAAGAAGCGGCGACGACGGAAGGTTGGGTGCTCCGACCGCAGCCGGTTCACTGCGGCAGTGAATTCGAGCAAGGGCTGGTCCACCTGGTCCCAGTGAATCCAGCTCAGTTCAGAGTCCTGGGCGTACGTGTTGTTGTTGCCCTGCTGGGTGCGTCCCACCTCGTCACCATGCAAGAGCATCGGGACGCCCTGTGACAGCAGGAGGGTTGCGATGAAGTTCCGCTGCTGACGGACCCTGAGCGTGTTGACCTCGGGATCCTCGGTGGGGCCTTCCTCGCCGCAGTTCCAGGACCGGTTGTGGGTTTCGCCGTCGTTGTTGTCTTCACCGTTGGCGTCGTTGTGCTTCTCGTTGTAGGACACGAGGTCGCGGATGGTGAAACCGTCGTGGGCTGTGACGAAGTTGATCGACGCGACCGGGCGGCGTGCCGACTGCTCGTAGAGGTCTGCTGACCCGGTCAGCCGTGAGGCGAACTCGCCCAGGGTCGATGGTTCCCCGCGCCAGAAGTCGCGCACCGTGTCGCGATACTTGCCGTTCCATTCGGTCCACTGTGGTGGGAAGTTGCCCACCTGGTAGCCGCCAGGACCAACATCCCACGGCTCGGCGATGAGCTTGACCTGGGAGACCACTGGGTCCTGCTGCACCAGTTCGAAGAACGCTGACAGGCGGTCGACGTCGTAGAACTCGCGGGCCAGGGTGGACGCCAGGTCGAAGCGGAAACCGTCGACGTGCATTTCGGTGACCCAGTAGCGCAGCGAGTCCATGAGCAGCTGAAGGGAGTGGGGGTTACCCACGTTGAGGGAGTTACCGGTGCCGGTGTAGTCCATGTAGTACTTCTTGTCGTCTTCGACGAGCCGGTAGTACGCAGAATTGTCGATACCGCGCATCGACAGGGTGGGGCCCATGTGGTTGCCCTCGGCGGTGTGGTTGTAGACGACGTCGAGGATGACTTCGATGCCCGCCAGGTGAAGTTCACGCACCATGGCCTTGAATTCCTGGACCTGTTCGCCGGTGTCACCGGCGGATCCGTAGGTGTTGTGCGGCGCGAAGAAACCGATCGTGTTGTAGCCCCAGTAGTTGGTGAGTCCCTTTTCCTGCAAGGTGCTGTCGTTGACGAACTGGTGCACCGGCATCAGTTCGATGGCGGTGATGCCCAGCTTCTGCAGGTGGGAGATGACGGCCGGATGCGCAACACCGGCGTAGGTGCCGCGCTGGTCCTCGGGAACCTCGGGGTGCAGCTGGGTGAGGCCCTTGACGTGGGCTTCGTAGATGACCGACTGGTGGTAGGGAATGCGCGGTTTCCGGTCGCCGTCCCAGTCGAAGAACGGGTTGACGACGACGCCGAGCATCATGTGGGGTGCCGAGTCGTCGTTGTTGATGGAGTTCTCGTCACCGAAGTTGTAGCCGAAGAGCGCTGGATCCCAGTCCATCTGACCGTGGACGGCCTTGGCGTACGGGTCCAGGAGCAGCTTGTTCGGGTTGCAGCGGTGGCCCTCTTCGGGGGCATTGGGACCGTGGACCCGGTAGCCGTACTTCTGGCCGGGGACAATGTGAGGCAGGTACCCATGCCACACGTAACCGTCCACCTCGTGCAGTTCAACGCGTTCCTCGACGCCATCATCGTCGAGCAGGCAGAGCTCCACCTTGTCAGCGATCTCGCTGTACAACGCAAAGTTGGTGCCGGTGCCGTCATAGGTGGCGCCCAAGGGGTACGCTTCGCCGGGCCAAAGTTCCATGTGTTCTCCTGATGTGGGGATTTCGTAAGGTCGAAAGTGAACGGTCCAGCTACCTTCATAGCGCAACCGAATGACTATTGGGTGAATTATGTCCTGGGCGGGGGGCTGCCGAGCAGGTCCGCGAGGACCGCACCCACGTAGCCCGGCAACCCCGAGACCACCACGGGCCCGAAGCTGGCCGCCCGCCTACCTGCCAGGCCGTGCAGCAGCGCTGCGGCCGCGGCGACGGCCGCCCACTTGTCCTGCACCGGGACGCTGATGCTCTCGATGGCCGAGGCGCCGTTGTTGCCGGGGCCGCCGTTGTCGGCCGAATCGCCGTTGTCGGCCGAATCGCCGGCAAGTGTTGCCACGAGGGCTCCGAGAATGCCGGAGAGCGTGTCCCCTGACCCTGCGGTGGCGAGCCAAGGGGTCGCTTCGGCCTGGCTGAACAGCGTGCCCGACGGCGAGGCCACCACTGTGACGGCGCCTTTCAGCAGCACTGTGGCGCCGGTAAGTACGGCCGCTTGGCGGGCAAAGGCGGCCGGTGCGGCCTCAATGTCATGCCGGGTCACCTTGACCCGGTGGCTGGCCAGCACCGCCTGCAGTTCACCCGCGTGAGGCGTCAGGATCACCTGGGGTCCCAGTCTGCGGGGCAACAGTGGCAGCGCACCGGCGTCGACCACAGTCGGCAGGCCGGAAGCCATGGCGTCACGGGCACGCTTCCGCTGGTCCAGGTCGTCCTCCGCTCCCGGCCCAACCAGCCACGCCTGCACCCGGGAAGCCTTGACCGAATCCTGGGAGCAGACGGCTTCCGGGTGGGTCCTGTTGATCAGGTCGGCGACCGACCGCGGGCCCAGATACCTGACCATGCCCAGCCCGGTGGCCAAAGCGGCGCCGGTGGCCAGCACCGCCGCGCCAGGGTACTTGGCCGATCCGGCCGCGATGCCGAGCACCCCGCGGGTGTACTTGTGGTCGGCGGGACGGGGACGGCGGTACAGTGCGGCGACGTCGGCGGGCTCCAGACGGAACACGTTCGGTTCCGGCAGGGTCGCGTCCAGCCCAATGTCGACCACGGTGACCCGCCCGGCGGCCTGCGCCCCGGGACCCGTGAGTAACCCGGTCTTGAGCGCCCCGAAGGTGACGGTCCGGTCCG
Source organism: Arthrobacter glycogeni (assembly GCF_054511155.1). Taxonomy (NCBI): domain Bacteria; kingdom Bacillati; phylum Actinomycetota; class Actinomycetes; order Micrococcales; family Micrococcaceae; genus Arthrobacter; species Arthrobacter glycogeni. The sequence goes on from NZ_JBTNDE010000001.1 coordinate 334,773, forward strand.
CGTGGAGCACCGGTTCATTGAGGACTCCCGTGTCGGCGTCGACACCGCTGGGGAGGTCGCACGCGATGACGACGCCGGTGGCGGCCGCTGCCAGGTCGCGGACGAAGGCGGCGACGGGTTCCCGCAGGGCTCCCGTGCCGCCGATTCCCAGGATGCCGTCGATGATCAGGTCGGCGCCGGCTGTAGACGCCACCAGGCGGTCGGCGGATGCTGGGGTAAGCCGTTCACTCCGCCCACCAGCACGGTGGAATGCGTCGAGTGCCTGCAGGTGGGTGGACACCGAGGTCAGGACTGCTGTGGTACGGACACCCCTGCGTGCCAGTCGGGCCGCCGCGAAGAGCGCATCCCCGGCGTTGTTTCCGCTGCCGGCAAGAACGACAGCCGACCGGCCATAGCAGCCGCCGGTGCTCGTGATCAGTTCCGCAGCAGCTGCGGCGGAGAGGCCGTAGGCCGCACGCTGCATCAGGGCGTCGCCGTGACCGGCCGCGAGGAGGGGGGCTTCAGCCGAACGGATCGCGCTGCCCGAATAGGCGCTAAGCATACTTAGGAGTCTAACCCGGTGGACGGTGGTGCGGGAGCCACGGGCGCAGCTTCGGCGACCACCATCGCCGTCGCGACCCCTCCGTCATGGCTGAGGGACAAATGCCAACGGTGGACCCCCTTAAGGGTTGCCACCGCCGCGACGGTCCCCTTAACCTCGACCGATGGGCTACCGGCGGCGTCGAGCCCGATCCAGCAGTCCTGCCAGTTCATACCCGCCGGAGCGCCCAACGCCTTGGCCACCGCCTCCTTCGCGGCAAACCGTGCGGCGAGCGAGCGTAGATTCAGCGCCCGCTCCGCCGGCACGAACAACCGCTCACGCAAACCGGGCGTCCGCTCCAACTGTCTGCCGAACCGGTCAACGTCCACCACGTCAACGCCGATGCCCACGATCATCGGCAATTACTCAACCGTGACTGACTTGGCCAGGTTGCGGGGCTGGTCAACATCGTAGCCCTTGGCTGAGGCGAGTTCACAGGCGAAGATCTGCAACGGCACGGTGGTCAGCAGCGGCGCCAGCAGGGTAGGAGTCTTCGGCACGTAGAACACGTGCTCCGCGTAGGCCTCGACCGATGCATCGCCTTCCTCGGCAATCACAATGGTGACGGCGCCGCGGGCGCGGATCTCCTGGATGTTCGAGACCACCTTGGCGTGCAGGGAGTCCCTGCCGTTCGGTGAGGGCACCACGACGACGACGGGCTGGCCGTCCTCGATCAACGCGATGGGACCATGCTTGAGCTCGCCGGCAGCAAAGCCTTCGGCATGGATATAGGCAAGCTCCTTCAGCTTCAGGGCACCCTCCATCGCCACGGGGAATCCAACGTGGCGGCCCAGGAAGAGCACCGACTTGGCATCGGCCATCTCGCGGGCCAGCTTCTTGACCTTGTCGGCATTGTCGAGGATGCTCTGGATCTTGGCAGGCATTTCCGCCAGGTCAGCCAGGACGTCGGCAATCTCGTCGCCGAACTTGTTACCCCGCAACTGGGCCAGGTACAGGCCCAGCAGGTAGGCGGCGGTGATCTGCGCCAGGAAGGCTTTCGTGGAGGCGACGGCGATCTCGGGGCCGGCGTGGGTGTAGAGCACCGCGTCGGATTCGCGGGGAATGGTTGACCCGTTGGTGTTACAGATCGCCACCACCTTGGCGCCCTGTTCACGGGCGTACCGCACGGCCATCAGGGTGTCCATTGTTTCCCCGGACTGGGAGATGGCCACCACCAGGGTCTTTTCGTTGACGATGGGATCCCGGTAGCGGAATTCGTGGGACAGCTCCACCTCGGTGGGGATGCGGCACCAGTGCTCGATGGCGTATTTGGCCACCTGACCGGCGTAGGCGGAGGTACCGCAGGCGAGGACAACAATCTTGTCCACCGACCGCAAAATTGTCTCATCGATGCGCAGTTCGTCGAGGATCAGCTTGCCGGCAGCGTCGGAACGCCCGAGCAGCGTCTGCGCGACGGCGTCGGGCTGGTCGTTGATTTCCTTCTCCATAAAGGACGGGTACCCGCCCTTTTCCGCTGCCGCTGCATCCCAGTCGACGTGGAATTCCTTGCCGGTGGCGGGGGCGCCGAAGAAGTCGGTGATGATGACCTCGTCGGGGGTGATGGTGACCACCTGGTCCTGGCCCAGCTCGACGGCGCGGCGGGTGAAGTCGATGAAGCCGGAGACGTCGGAGCCGAGGAAGTTCTCGCCGTCGCCAAGCCCCACAACGAGCGGCGAGTTCCGGCGGGCGGCGACGACGACTCCGGGTGAGTCCTGGTGCACGGCGAGGAGGGTGAAAGCACCCTCCAGCCGTTGGCTGGCCTGGCGCATGGCGTTGGTGAGGGGGTCCGGGTCCCCTGCGGAGGAGAGTTCACGGTAGATGCTGCCCAGCAGTGCGGCTGCCACTTCGGTGTCGGTCTCGGAGAGGAAGGTCTCGCCCTCCTCCAGCAGGGTTGCCTTGAGTTCGGCGAAGTTCTCAATGATGCCATTGTGGATGACGGCCAGCCGCCCGTTGTCGGCGAGGTGCGGGTGGGCGTTAACGTCGTTGGGTGCGCCGTGGGTGGCCCAACGGGTGTGGCCGATCCCGGTCATGGACGTGGGCAGCGGGCTGGCCTCGAGCTCGGCCACCAGGTTGCTGAGCTTGCCTGACTTCTTCCGGGACTCGACACCGTTGGAGGTCAGAACGGCCACCCCGGCGGAATCATAACCGCGGTACTCGAGGCGCCGGAGCCCCTCCATGACCACGTCCAGCGCGCCGTGCGTCGCTGTTGTTCGGTCTGATGACACTGTTGCTCGGCCTACGTAGCCTACGATTCCACACATGGGCTTAAGAGTACCGTCAGCCCAGCTCATCGGGTGCAGCGCACCCCTAGATCCGGGCGCCGCACCCGACGAGGGTTCGCATCTGCGGCCGCCACCGGGCACAATTCAGACGGTGAGTGAAACAAATCCCGGGGTGACCGCGGGCAATGGTGCGGAGAGCAACTTCACACCCTTCGTCGAGCTGGACCGCCAGACCTGGGCACGGCTGTCCAACGAGATCTCCTCCCCCTTGGACCTGGAGGACATCCTCCGGTTGCGGGGGTTGGGCGATGAGCTCAACCTCGACGAGGTGCGCGAGGTGTACCTTCCGCTCTCGAGACTCCTGTCCCTCTATGTTGCGGCCGCTGGTGAGCTTCATGCCGCCACCACCACTTTCCTGGGTGAGCAACGCACCCGCACCCCCTTCGTCATCGGTGTGGCCGGCTCGGTGGCAGTCGGCAAATCCACCACGGCCAGGGTGCTTCGTGAGTTGCTGAGCCGCTGGCCGGACACCCCCAACGTGGAATTGGTGACGACGGACGGCTTCCTGTACCCAAATGATGAGCTGGAGCGGCGCGGACTCATGCAGCGCAAAGGTTTCCCCGAATCGTACGACCGGCGTCGCTTGCTGAGGTTTGTCAGCGAAGTCAAGAGCGGCGCCGATGAGGTGCGTGCCCCCTGGTACTCGCACCTGACATACAACATTGTGCCGGACCGCGAGGTGGTGGTGCGGCGCCCCGACGTTCTGATCGTCGAGGGCCTGAACGTGCTGGCCCCTGCCCGGACCCGCGCCGACGGCCGGTCCGGCCTTGCATTGAGCGACTTCTTCGACTTCTCCATCTATGTGGACGCCAAGACGACCCACATCGAGCAGTGGTACGTCCAGCGGTTCCAGTCGCTGCGGACCGGGGCCTTCGCCAACCCGCAGTCATACTTCCACCGGTATGCGTCGCTGACCGACGCCGAGGCACGCGAGACTGCCCTCGGCATCTGGCGGCGGATTAACGAGCCCAACCTGATGGCCAACGTGCTGCCCACCCGAGGGCGGGCCCAGCTGGTGCTGACCAAGGAAGCCGATCATTCAGTGCGGCGAATGCTGCTCCGCAAGACATGACACGCTACGGTCACCGGTCTGCGCGCCCGCTGCTGGTGAAGTCGGCGGTCTTCGCCGTCGTGCTCGCAGGCGGTACGGCGCTCTCCGGATGCGCCGGACCGGACGCTGGGCCCGCTCCGACCGTTGAGTCCGCGCCGGGCGCCGTGACCCCCAGCAGCGGCAAAGTGCCGGCGCCCGCCCAGCGGTCGCCGTCGTCGGGGGGTCCTGTCGCGGCTGATGCCTACGCGGATCCTACGGCCACGAACGTCGTCGTCAACAAACGCCGGCCCCTCAACCCCATCGACTACGCGCCGCCGGTGCTGGTGCTCCCGGCGGTTCCCCTCGCCACAGACAGCGCCAACGCCATGCTGCGCCCCGAGGCGGCTGAGGCATTGGAGGGGATGTTCGCTGCGGCGGCCGACGACGACGTCGGGCTTACCTTGATCAGCGGCTACCGTTCCTACGCCGTCCAAGCTGACACCTACGACTATTGGGTCAGCATCAACGGCAGTGCTGAGGACGCCGACAACTATTCGGCACGTCCCGGTTTTTCCGAGCACCAGACCGGGCTTGCCCTCGATATCGGCCAGGATGATGGTGCCTGCACCCTCAGGTCATGCTTCGGCGACACGGCGGCCGGAATTTGGGCTGCTGCCAATGCCCCCGCGTTCGGTTTCATCCTCAGGTATCCGGCGGGCCGCCAGGAAACCACAGGGTTTCTTGAGGAGTCCTGGCACTACCGCTTCGTGGGGGCGGAGACCGCCTCGTCCATGCGGGACGGAAAGGTGGAGACACTTGAGGAGTTCGCCGGGCTGCCCGGTGCGCCGGACTACGGCTAGGCAGATATCCTTGGCGCATGCTTAACGGATTTAAGACCTTCATCATGAAAGGCAACGTCGTTGACCTTGCCGTCGCAGTGGTTCTCGGCACGGCGTTCGGCGCCGTTGTCACTGCGCTGGTGGATTCGGTGCTCATGCCGCTGATCTCGGCGCTGGTCGGTTCCCCGAACTTCGACGACTTCGCGAAAGTCACCATCAACGGGAACGACATTCTGTTCGGGGTGCTGCTGACCGCTATCGCCAACTTTCTTCTGGTGGCGGCAGCGATCTACTTCGTCGTCGTGCTTCCACTGAACAAGATGATCGAACGGCGCAACCGAAGCCTCGGCATCGTCGAGGAGGAAGCCGTCGTGGATCCGCAGATCGCACTGCTGACGGAAATCAGGGACAGCCTCGCGACCCGCCCCTGACCGCACCGAAGCGGGGCGGGCAGGGCGCGAATACACCTAGGCCGGGGTGAGAGCCAACCGGAGCTGGACGGTCTCGGCGAGCCGATCAGCGGTGAGCTGAGCGGTTTCCATGTCGGCGGCCTCCACCATCACCCGCACCACCGGCTCGGTGCCGGACGGCCGCAGCAGCACCCGGCCGGACTCCCCCAATGTCTCTTGAGCCTCGAGCACTGCCTGCTGGACGTGCTCGTTGGTGGTGACAGCTCCCTTATCGACGCCCTTGACGTTGATCAGTACCTGAGGGAGCTTGTTCATGATCTGGGACAGCTCTTTGAGCGACCGCCCGGTGCGGGCAACCTGCGCTGCAAGCTGCAGGCCGGTCAGGATGCCATCGCCGGTGGTGGCGTACTTGGCGAAGATGACGTGACCGGACTGCTCGCCGCCGAGGCTGTAGCCGCCGTCGCGCATCCCTTCGAGGACGTACCGGTCTCCGACGCCGGTCTCCCTGAGACTGATCCCTGCCTCCCTCAGCGCAAGTTTCAGGCCGAGGTTACTCATGACTGTTGCTACGAGGGTGCTGTCCTTCAGGGTGCCGGCAGCGTTCATCGCGACCGCCATGATCGCCATGATCTGGTCGCCGTCAACGATGTTCCCCTCGTGGTCGACGGCGAGGCACCGGTCGGCGTCGCCGTCGTGGGCGATGCCCAGATCGGCGCCATGTTCCAGCACCGCGGTCTGAAGGGGACCCAGGTGGGTGGATCCGCAGCCGTCGTTGATGTTGATCCCGTCGGGGTCGGCGCCGATGACCACGATCTCCGCCCCGGCATCGGCGAACACCTGGGGCGAGCAGCCGCTGGCGGCACCGTGGGCGCAGTCCAGCACCACTTTGACGCCGTCGAGACGGTTCGGGAGGGTCTGCAGGAGGTGCACGACGTAGCGGTCTTCGGCGTCGGCGAACCGCTTGATCCGGCCAACATCGGCTCCGATCGGGCGGAGGGCGGGCCGGGTGAGTTCCAGCTCGATGGCGTCTTCGATCCGGTCATCGAGCTTCTTACCGCCCCGCGCGAGGAACTTGATGCCATTGTCCGGCGCCGCGTTGTGGGACGCGGAGATCATGACGCCGAAATCGGCGTCCAGGTCCGCCACCAGGAATGCTGCGGCTGGGGTGGGGAGGACTCCGGCGTCGAACACGTCAACGCCCGCGCCGGCCAGGCCGGCTTCCACGGCTGCCGCAATGAAGTCACCGCTGATGCGGGGGTCCCGCGCGATCACTGCAGTCGGCCGCCTGCCGTCGGTGGTGCTGTGGCCCAAGACCACCGCAGCCGCCTGTGCCAGCCGCATGGCCAGCTCAGGGGTGATCAGTTCATTGGCCAGTCCGCGGACCCCGTCGGTCCCAAATAATCTACTCATCGATGTACATCCTAATTCAGAGAGGATCGATCCCGATCTTAAACACCTAACGCCCGTCCGGTTACCGGACGGGCGTTAGGACCACTGAAGGCCGGGCATCCGAAGTGGAAGCGCCGGTCCACGTGGTTGGTTAGCGCTTGGAGTACTGAGGTGCCTTGCGAGCCTTCTTCAGACCAGCCTTCTTACGCTCGATCACTCGTGCGTCGCGGGTCAGGAAGCCAGCCTTCTTGAGGATGGCGCGGTTGTTCTCGCGGTCAATCTCGTTCAGGGTACGAGCGACGCCGAGGCGAAGCGCACCGGCCTGGCCGGATGGGCCGCCACCATGGATACGGGCTACGACGTCGTAGGATCCGAGGAGATCGAGGATCTTGAACGGATCGTTGACTTCCTGCTGGTGCAGCTTGTTGGGGAAGTACTCGGCCAGTTCGCGGCCGTTGACAATCCACTTGCCGGTTCCCGGAACGAGCCGGACCCGTGCAACTGCTTCCTTGCGACGTCCAACGGCTCCGCCGCCGACAGTCAGGGCGGGACGTTCCTTGGCAGCTGCCTCGGTGGTCTCGCCGGTTTCTGAGGTGTAGCTCGTAAGCTCCTCAGTTGGTTCATTCAGCTCTTCAGTGTTCTGAGCCACGGTTCTCCTTGAATTAATTTCTTAGTGTGTGGTGGCCAGGACTACTGGGCGACCTGGGTAATTTCGAAGGTCTTCGGCTGCTGTGCAGCGTGTGGGTGCTCGGCACCGCGGTAAACCTTCAGTTTCCCGATCTGCTGGGCAGCCAGGGAAGTCTTGGGAAGCATGCCTCGAATGGCTTTCTCCACAGCGCGGACTGGGTTCTGTTCCAGCAGCTCTGCGTAGTTGACCGATGAGAGGCCACCCGGGAAACCGGAGTGGCGGTATGCACGCTTCTGCTCGAGCTTGGCGCCGGTGAGGGCAACCTTCTCGGCGTTGATGATGATGACGAAATCGCCCATATCCATATGGGGTGCAAAGGTCGGCTTGTGCTTTCCGCGCAGCAGTGTTGCGGTCTGGCTGGCAAGTCGGCCTAGGACAACGTCGGTGGCGTCAATGACGTGCCACTGGCGGTTGATGTCGCCTGGCTTCGGGGTGTACGTACGCACGGTTTTTGCCTTCGTTTCTTGTTCGGTGACGCCTTCACAACCGGGACATAATCCCCGCGCGAAGGCTCAGCTTATGCATGCGCTACCGGAACTTCAGGTGAGGGCTGAAAGCCAGTGATCCCGGTTATCTCGGCCATTCCCGCGGGCCAGGTGACTCTGCAACCGAGTCGCCACGCGGGCATGGACGTATCGAGGTGGGATACGCACAACGACTACCAAGATTAGCGCGAAATAGCTCCCTAGGTCAAAACCGCCCGGGTCCTGGGTGCGAAACCCTGTGGTCATTGGCGGGCTTTCTCAAACGCTGGAGGTGCGCTCCCCCGTCTGGGAGATGTTCACCAGGAGTCTGGCGCCTGAGAAAGGTCTTTCACTATAGCGGTTGCGACGACGCGGCGGCGTGGGGCGTTGCCTCAATGGCCCGGCCCTTTGCGTGGGTCCTGTTCCGGGTATGGGCCAAGTTCCGGGTAGGGGTGGTGCGGTGGAGTTGTAGGTGTGGCCGGTGGGGGTGGTGATACGGAAGGTGTGCCGAGACCCTGTGCCTGTGCCTGAGTCGGGTCCGGGGCGTGGTTGTGCTGTCCAGCCGGGTTGTTCTTTGGTGTGGTTGCATGCCTCGCAGAGCCCCGCCGAATTCGGAATGGAGGTG